>NC_018010.1:3867500-4196595 GCF_000265405.1 Belliella baltica DSM 15883
ATTATTTTCGAAAGATTGATTTCATTCGAAAAATCAAATTTGGTCAAAATTAATCAGCTTATGGTATATAACCAATCTTATTCGATTTAATTGATTTGAATTACCATATCATCAGCAATAACGAAGGCTTGATCTGATTTGGTACAAGAAAGCACATCTAAACCTGTGAACCTGCCAAAAGCAGGAAGTAGAATCCTCTGCTGACAGTAAAAGAAGCAAGGAAGTGTGACTTTCTGTCTTCCTTTTCCACGTAGAGAAATACCAGGATGAATATGACCACATAGATTGATTTTACTTTTAGGAACCTCAAGAAGTGGCTCGTGAGAAAGCAAGAGGTTTTCTATCTCCAAAGTTTCTTCGTGAATGATCCATTTTCCGGAAGTGTAGCATGCCTTGGGAAGAATATCATGATTTCCTTTCACGAGATGAAAATTTACTTTTGGAAATAAATCTATAAAAGCTTCTAAACCCCACCAAGATTCATTCAAATCAGAATGAAATAAGTCACCCAAAAAATAAATTTCGTTTGGCTCACATTGAATGATTAACTGTGAGATTTTTTGCAAATCATCATCATGAAGGTGTTCGGAAATAGGAATTCCAGCTTTACGAAAATGTGCCGCCTTTCCAAAGTGAGGGTCAGCAATCAATAAAGCTCGGTATTTGTGTATATAAATCGCCTTCTGAGGTAATAACATTAAGCTATAATCCAACTCCTTTATTATCAACTCAAAACCACCTGATTGCACTTGCATTATTGAACTAACATTTATTCTCTATCAGGATTTCCTTTGATTCTTATCAAAAGATGGAAACAAAGTCATTTGTTTTCGTATTATAAAAGTATTAATATTCTAATTGTTTGTACATCCTAAACTCAAAATAACATGAAAAGTAAATTTGCTCAAATAAGTTTCGCTATATTTTTATATTTAGGCACCTCCACCACTTTTGCTCAAAATGCAGACGCTATTGTGGGAAAATGGTACAACACTGAAAAAGACGCACAAGTAGAAATCTTAAAAGAAGGTGGGAAATATTCCGGTAAAATAGTTTGGCTTGCTGAACCAACCGAAAACGGAAAACCAAAATTAGACAAAAACAACAGCGATAAATCAAAAAGAACTAGACCAATCATGGGAATGAAACTTCTCAATGGCTTTGTTTACAGTGATGGTACATGGGAAGACGGAACGATTTATGACCCAAAAAACGGAAAAACTTATTCATGCATTATCAAAAAGAAAGATGATAAAACCCTCGAAGTTAGAGGTTATATAGGGATTTCTTTCGTTGGAAGAACTGTAGAGTGGACAAAAGTTCAATAACTACCCTTCCCAAATCCCCTTTGGAACAAGTTCAAGGACATTTCCGAAGGGGTCTTCAAAGTAAATGCTTTTCTGACCGTCAGACCATTCTTGTTCGTGGGTGATTTGAATCTCATTTTCGATAATTTTTTGCTTAGACTCTATGTAATCATCTGCCGAAACTTCAAAAGCAATATGCTGCTTGCCTGATGCGAAATGTGGTGGAAGGTTGGATTCATTCTTTGTTACTTCAGGTAAAAAACACAATAAAATTGAACTTCCACATCTAAAAAATATATGCCTCCCATCTACTTTAGAGATGATAGGCATTTCCAGCAATTGATGATAAAATCTCTCAGCCTGATCAATATCTGAAATGTAAAGACAAGTTTCTTTGATTTGAGTATAATTCATATTTCAAGTTAAAAAACTAATCAATGGATACAAAACGATTCCTAATTCAAAGGCTTTGTGCCCAATTTGAAACCAAAAGAAAAAACTCTAAAATCAAACTTAAGACTTTAGAGTTTTTTTTGTACCACAAGTTGATGATCACAAACTATTTAAACAAGAGTTCTTCTGATTTTTTAATCCCTTCCAAGCTTTTTAAAACATCACTTGAGGTTAGAAAATCAGGCAATGCAAGTAATGAAACTTCTTTTAATTCATTAAGTTTACTCAAATTTTTAGGCTTTATTTTTCCAACTGAAAAATAAAAACCATCGATACATTTTATGAATTCGGGAGAAAAAATATTGGTCTCAATGATTTCTTCCGACTTACTTTTAATCAATACCCTAACACCCAAATTCAATAATTTTTCATCCAAAGGTTTGTCGAAATTAACTTTGGAGTAATTATATCCAAATCCATTTCGAGCTTTGATTAAATCGCCATAGACCGCTGCACCTGTTGGTAAACTACCAGCACCTTTACCTTGATAAAATTGATCTTGCAAATGCTCGGAGTTAATTTTGACGGCATTGTATTCGTTTTCGACACCAAAGAAAGGGTTTGATTCTTCTACTAGCGTTGGAATAATATAGGCTGAAATGCCACGATAATCTTTTTCTGCTTTTGCGATAAGTTTGATTTTGAGTCCAAGAGATTTTGCCAGAGCAATTTCATCCTCTCCCAGATTCTGAATTCCAAAAGTGGCAATTTGTTTTTCTCCCACAAACTTTCCAAATGCATGCAAAATCAAGATGTTTAATTTGCTAGCCACATCACTTCCATTGATATCAAAACTCGGGTCTGATTCTGCAAAACCTTTTTGTTGAGCCAGTCTTAAAGCCTCTCCGAAGCTTAATCCATTATTGAAAATCCTTGATAAGATATAATTCGATGACCCATTAAGGATTCCCTCAATACTAATGATATTATCTTCTTCAAAATGTGTCTCCAAATTTGTAATTACAGGAATACCTGCGGCAACTGATGCTTCATATAGCAATTTTCCACCAAACACTTTCTGTAAATTAATCAACTCTGGAAGATGCGCTGACAGCATTTTTTTATTAGCTGAAATTACGGTAATCCCTCTTTTCAAAGCTTCAGAGGCATACTCATAAGCCTCTTCCATATTAGAAATTAATTCAAGAATATAGTCTGGGTTCTTATCAAATACATCTTGTGAATCATAAGAAAATCTAATATCTGAAGATCTCCTTTTCTTTTGATCCTTGACCACAATCGTGTCTGGAATCCATTTTTCCTTTTGCTTTTTTGCAATCTGATAGTAGCCTTGTCCGACCACTCCAAATCCGAAGAGTCCTATTCGCTTAGTCATTGTTTTCTAGGTAAAAAGAGCTGAGAATATAATTTAACTGTTCGTATTCAATCAAGAAGGCATCATGACCATAAGGAGATTTAATTTCTCTGTAGGTTCCTCTTTGAACATGATTGGCTATAAATTGAGATTCCTCCTTAAGGAAAAGTAAGTCCTTATCCACGCCAATAGCCAAAACGCGTGAGGGAATTTGAGATAAAGCCAGAGCTGCACCATTTCGATTTCGACCAATATCATGACTATCCATCGTCTTAGTCAGAGTCCAATAAGAAAGTGCATTGAATCTCTTGGCGAGTTTTTGTCCCTGATATCTCAAATAAGAACTCGCTCTGAAATTATCAATCTTATTAGGCTCATCAACTTGCTTCTCAGTAAGATTGTCTGGGTGTCGATAAGTCAGCATGGCTATAGCCCTTGCAGCCTCCAAACCTTTCTTTCCCGCTTCAGGAAATTTTTCTCCCCAGGTTTGATCAGCAGAGATTGCCATTCTTTGGGTTTCATTAAAACCAATCGTCCAAGGAGCTGTTTTAGCATTTGAAGCAAGAATGATTGTGTTTTTTACTTTGTTTTGAAGTAAATACGCCCACTCTATCCCCACTTGACCTCCCAAAGAACCACCGATCAAGGTATTGATTTGATGAATTCCCAGTTCGATTCTAAGTAATTCCAAGGCATTGGCCATGTCTCTTGTGGTAAGATTTGGAAAATCATAATAATAGGATTCCCCTGTTGTTGGGTTTTGGGAAAGCGGTTGCGTAGAACCGTAACAAGAACCCAAAAGATTGGCGCATACGATAAAGTATTTACTTGGATCATAAAACTTATCTTCTCCCACAAGTCCTGACCACCAAACTTGGACTTGCGTATCTCCAGTCAAGGCATGAATAACCCAGACCACATTGTCAGAATTTGCATTCAATTGACCTTGTGTAGAATAGGCCAACTGAAAATTACTGAGAACATCTCCAGATTCCAGTTGGAATTCGCCTTCGTTGGTAAAGGTTTCTTGCACCATATCGATAATCAGGTAGGGACTTTCTAGATTCATTTTTGATTTCTGAGAGGGAATAAACCCACTTTTATTTTGATTATGATTCAATAGTTACCTTTATTTGACATGATCAAAAGCCTGCTGCAAGTCAGCTTTGATATCTTCGATATGTTCGATACCTAAAGACAATCTCAATAGAGTTGGTGTGACACCTGCAGCCTTTTGTTCTTCATCAGATAGTTGCTGATGCGTAGTCGCTGAGGGTTGTATGATCAAAGTTTTGGCATCCCCAACATTGGCAAGGTGAGATATCAGTTCAAGTTTATTAATGAAATCAGATGTACTTTCTTTATCTCCTTTAATCTCAAAACTCAAAACTCCTCCAAAACCATTAGTAAGGTACTTGGTAGCAAGAGCATGATATGGAGATGATTTCAATCCTGGATAATTCACCTTTTGAACTTGAGGATGTGATTCAAGCCATTCTGCAATGGCAAGGGCATTACCCACAGTTCTTTGAACTCTCAAAGAAAGAGTCTCTAAACCTTGCAACAAAAGAAAAGAATTGAATGGACTCAAGGCAGGACCAAAATCTCTCAAACCTTCTACTCTCGCTCTGATTACAAATGCTATATTTGGTAGTCCAAGTGGATTATTTTCTCCAAAAACCTCCCAAAACTTCAATCCATGATAACCTTCTGAAGGCTCCGTAAATTGAGGAAATTTTCCATTCCCCCAATTGAAATTACCACCATCTACAATAATCCCTCCTACTGAAGTTCCATGACCTCCAATCCACTTGGTCGCTGACGCTGTAACAATGTTTGCACCATGCTTGATAGGCGCAAATAAAAATCCGCCAGCTCCAAAAGTATTATCAACAACCAAAGGAATACCACGCTTTTTTGCCACCGCAGCAATCGCTTCAAAGTCGGGAATATTGAATTCTGGATTTCCGATAGTTTCTAAATAAAGCGCTTTAGTTTTGTTATCAATTAATTTTTCAAAATCTTCAGGATTATTCCCCTTAGCGAATCTCGCTTCAATGCCGATTCTTTTGAAAGCAACCTTGAATTGGTTGTATGATCCTCCATATAAGAAGGAAGTAGAAACGAAATTCTCACCTGTTTGAAGGATATTATTCAATGCTAAAAATTGCGCAGCTTGCCCCGAACCTGTAGCTACTGCGGCAACACCACCTTCTAAAGCTGCGACTCTTTGCTCAAAAACATCCGTGGTAGGATTCATGATTCTGGTGTAAATGTTACCAAATTCCTTTAGAGCAAAAAGATTCGCTCCATGCTCAGCGGAATTGAAAACATAAGAAGTAGTTTGGTAAATTGGTACAGCTCTTGAATTAGTAGCAGAATCTGGACTTTGGCCAGCATGAAGCTGTAGTGTGTCAAAACGATAATTACTAGACATAGTATATTGGTTTTATAGGTTTGTGAAATTTTATTCGAAGGTCTTTTTTTGAAGAACTGAAAAGAATAACAGGTTGGAAGGCTAAAAAATCACCTACGCATGGGACATGCCAATAAACAAACATCAGAGTGATGCAGGAATTGATTTGTCAACTTTGAATTTTTGGATTGCCTTAATTGTGGAATATAAATCATCTTGTTAAGAATTTATATTTCCGAAAGAGGATATTCTCTGTCGGCAGGAATTGGCACCTTGGATTTTCCAGGTTGCCAGAGGGTCATAGAGCCTGTCTCTCACCTCTTCTTTATAAATCCTAACACTGGAAAAAGTGTAAGGACATCACAAATTAAATTCAGGAAATTTTAGAATGCAAGGAAATTGATGAAAAATTAATTTTCCTATTGAAGTCAAACAACAATTAGGAGACTGAATCTGAAAAAATGGTAGATTTATTTCACTCTCAATAAATCTGTTTATTATAAACTTTAAACAAAAAAAGCCTGCTCGTATGCAGGCTTTTTACTTTTTTAAGTTTTGAAAACTTATTTTGGTAATAATACAGAATCAATTACGTGAACTACACCATTGCTTCCAGCAAGATCAGCAGCTACAACAGTAGCACCATTGATCATTACTTTTCCGTCTTTGATTGATACAGTTAATTCTTGACCATTCAATGTAGTTACAACTTGACCATCTGACAAATCACCTGACATCACGTTACCAGCTACAACGTGGTAAGTTAAAACACCTGTCAATTGATCTTTCATTTCTGGCTTCAACAAATTGTCAACTGTTCCTTCTGGCAAAGCTGCAAAAGCTGCATTAGTAGGAGCAAAAACTGTGAAAGGGCCGTCACCACTTAAAGTCTCAAATAGGCCAGCCGCAGAAACTGCTGCTACTAAAGTTGTGTGGTCAGGAGAACCTTCAGCAATGTCAACTACTGTGTTTGGAGCCTCTTCTACTACTACTTCTTCTACAACTTCTGTTGTTTCTTCAGTTTCAGTTGACTTGTTATCACAACCTACTGTGAATACTGCAGCGCTACAAGCAACTGCAAGAGTTAAAATTTATAAGATTTTCATTTTGTTTCTTTTTTGTTGTTTATGATTCAATAGAGACCAAACACCATTTCCATCAATAAGTTTTAATAAGTGAGAAATAATTGATGAAGGGTAATTTTTGAATACTTTTGTACATTATAATGCTCACTAATGATGCCAAAAGATAAAAAAGTACACCCTACAGTCAAATCAGTCCTTCATCCACGTAATAAACATAGGGAAAGGTATGATTTCGAAACTCTAACAGAATCATTACCTGCACTTCGAAATTTTGTTTTAATCAACAAGTATGGTGATGAGACCATAGATTTTTTTGACCCTAAGGCTGTTTTAATGCTCAACAAAGCATTATTAAAGCATTTTTATAAAATTGACAATTGGGATATTCCTGAAAACTACCTCTGTCCTCCTATTCCTGGGAGGGCTGATTATATCCACTATATCGCAGATTTACTTTCTGATTCTGACAAAAATGGTAAATCTCAAAAACAGACTAAATGTCTGGATATCGGTGTTGGTGCCAATTGCATCTACCCAATTATTGGGGCTATGGAATATGGCTGGTCATTCGTAGGATCAGATATTGATCCTGAGGCTATCGATGCTGCTCAAAAAACGATCAATAACAACTCAGCCCTAAAGTCAAATGTCTTCCTAAGACTGCAAACGAATAAGAAAAACTTTTTTACGGGAATTATTCAGGAAGGTGAATTTTACGATGTCAGTATATGCAACCCACCTTTTCACGCATCTGCCAAAGAAGCCCAAGCGAGCAGCTTGCGCAAACTCAGCAATCTCAAAGGCCAAAAAGTAACAAAAGCAACACTCAACTTTGGCGGACAGAGTAATGAATTGTGGTATGAAGGAGGCGAGTTGAAATTTCTCAATGACATGATTTATGAAAGCAGGAGATTTGGCAAACAATGTCGTTGGTTTACTAGCTTGGTTTCGAAAGAGGCTAATCTTCCCTTTGTCTACAAAACGCTAGATGCCGTCCAACCAAAAATCATCAAAACCATAGAAATGGGTCAAGGAAATAAGATCAGCAGAATTGTGGCTTGGAGTTTTGAGTGACACTTTTTTAAGAAGTTGAAAAAATCTAATAACCCAAAGTTTTTAATTGTGGCTCATTTGGAATTAATTCATTTTCTCTAAAAATATTTAAAGTTGAATTAATTAAAGCATAGATCTCTGGGTGAGATTTTTCTCTAGGAGAATGAACCAAAATTTCCTTTTGAAAATCCTCTTTAAAAACTTCAACGCTCACAAAATGACCATCAAGAACAATTCTATTTTTATTCTGTTCTTTTCTCTCAAGAGATTCAATTGACCTGTGTGTAATTTCATGGATTACATTAAAGTAATCTGAATGTTCTGTACTACTAACATTTAATCTATAATCAGAATATAGAGTAAATTCCTCTCTTAAAAGTTCTATTTTCTTAATCATTACTTTGATAGAATCTGAAGTCCGTGGATAGATCTCCATCAATTCTAAAAACTTTCCTGTAAGAGGTTTCATTTGCTCTTGATATTCGGTTGTATTTTTAAGTTCTTCTTTAATTCTCAAATGAACTAAAAGTGAAGATTCATTCTCTTCAATATTTATAAAAAATGTTCCACCCATCATTCCTGACTTATTTACTTCAATTTTAATTTGTGCAAAAGAATTATTTGATAAAAAAATGAAAAAAGAGAAGCAAAGAATAAGATATTTCATAATAACTAAGTTAAATAATCCTTAGTTTACGTAAGTTTATGTTTATATTTAAAGTTATTTAGATTTTTCATTTATACTTTTCTTCAAAATAATCACTGTAAGCTTTTTTGTAATCGTGGTCGCTAGGCAACTTAATTACTCCACTTAAACTCTTAACAAATGGAGTGATTGTAATCTTATCCTCTTCTAGTTTTTCTTTAGTAATGCTATCAAGATAAGATTCAACCATCTTTGAAAAACTAATTTTTAACTACTAGCATACTCTTTAGCTTTTTCTATTACATCTTTATTTAATCTCAAGGTTAGTTTGGTGTCCATAGTTTTTTATAATCTAATATTTTAATATGCCTTTAATTAAATATATGTTTTGAAGATTCTAGAAATATTTAAATATTTAATCCACCTTATTCACTTCCTCCAAACTATACTTCGGAGTTCCTCCTTTTTGACTGGCTACATAAGCACCAAGCTTACAAGCGAAATCAAGGATTTCTTGAGGTTTTTTTCCCTCGAGGTACATTTTTACAAATCCACTCAAGAAAGCATCGCCTGCACCCACTGTGTCTTCGACTTTGACTTTGTAGCCTGGGTGGCTGATAATTTTCCCATCTTTATATACCATCGCTCCTTTGCTGCCATGGGTGATACAAATCGCCTCAATAGGATATTCCTCCACCAAGTAATCGCAAAGATCTTTTGCCAATGATTCCCCCCTACGCCTCAACTCAAAGAAGTCAGCCAAGATTTCTAATTCATCTTCATTGATCTTCAAGATATCAGTATAGCCTAGCAAGCTGTCTATCTTATAAAAATCTATGTATGGCGCACGCAAGTTGATATCAAATACAGTCAATAGCGGTTGATGTACTAAGTGATAAAGTGTCTTCCACGAGGTTTCATTTCTCACTCCCAAACTCCCAAATATCAAAGCATCGGCCTGCTCTACGCTCTTTTGGTTGGCTTCTGTCAATGCTATAAAATCCCAGGCAGAAGGCTCTACGATTTCATATTTGATATTTTCCTTGTCTGAATTATCCACCAAAACTTTTCCGGTAGGATGCTCCGAATCTTCCTGTACAAGCTGCAATGGCAAGTCATAAGTCCTCAAAAAATCCTTGAGCTTTTCTCCATAAGCATCATTTCCCAAACGGGAAATCATCTCCACATCCAATCCCAGCTGCTTGAGATTCAGTGCTACATTCATCGGAGCTCCACCTGCCACTTCACCATCTGGGAAGCAATCCCACAACATTTCTCCAAAACATACAATTTTCTTAGTCATGATTTTTCTGTAAATCTTTTTGAATTTCTTCTAATGATCTGCCTTTTGTCTCAGGCATTCTGATCGCCACCCAGATCAATTGTAAAACCATCATCAATGCAAAAAAAGCAAAAATATTTCCCGCACCATAGCGATTGGCTACCAAAGGAAAAACATTGGCAATCAACGCTGCCAAAATCCAATGGGTAAATGAACCCATAGATTGTCCATAAGCCCGAAGTTCGTTGGGGAAAATTTCGGAAATAAACACCCAAATCACCGAGCCCTGACCTATCGCATGTGAAGCAATAAAGGCAAATACAAAATATGGCAACAAACTACTATCGATGGCTCCACCAAAATAACTGTAGGCCATTAATGAAAGTGAAATTATATAGCCTACTGAACCTATGTACATCAGCATTTTCCTACCCAATTTATCAATCAAATATAGTCCAAGCATAGTGGCCACAAGATTGATCGCCCCAATTCCAATTGTGGATATCAAAGCTGTCTCGGTAGAAATCCCCGCCGACTCAAAAACCCTGGGAGCAAAATAAATAATAGCATTGATCCCCGATACTTGATTGAAAAAAGCCATCAAAATCGCCATAAAGCTTATTTTCCTGAACTTGGAATTGAAAAGCATTCCCACTGTGGCTTTTCCTTTGATCTCTTTGCTTTCTTGGATTGCCAAGGCAATGGCTTCATCGACACCATCTGGATCTGTTTTTGTCAAAATCACTCTTGCTTCTTCATAAGCATTCTTCTTTGCTATCAGCCATCTTGGGCTTTTGGGCACTTTGATGATCAGAACGGAATATATCAATGCCGGAATCGCCTCCACACCCATCATCCATCGCCAAGCTTCATTCAGATTGGCTGTCCCGATCAGATAATTGGAAAAATAAGCCATCAATATCCCAAAGACAATATTGAATTGGTACAATGCCACCAACTGACCCCGTCTTGCGGCCGGGGCTATTTCCGAGATATACATAGGTGCCACGACAGAAGAAGCCCCTACACCCAAGCCTCCCAAAAACCTGAAGAACATGAAAGTATTGACATCAGTTGCCAAAGCAGAGCCTAGTGCCGACACCAAATAGAACAAACCTATCCATAGCAATGAGGCTTTCCTGCCAAATTTATCCGCTGGTATTCCTCCAAATAATGCCCCGATCACTGTTCCGTACAAGGCTATCGCCACAGCCAAGCCATGCTTCAAGTCACTCAATTGCCAAAGGTTTTGGATATCCCGCTCTGCTCCGGAAATCACCGCTGTATCAAATCCAAACAGAAAACCACCTAGAGCAGCTGTGATGGAAAGGAAGAGTACGTAATTTTTACTTTGCATATTTTGGGGAATAGTTGATATAGTTATTGGGTTAATTAGTTAATGGATTATTTGGGAATGGTTTTGTTAATTTCCCCAAATCGATTTTAATAGATGAATTTCGACTTTAGAATCCATTCCCTGAAGACTCAACTCTGTGTAAGCTGAAGTTGGAAAGATCAGTTCTGTGATGACAGATTCTCCATCATTGAAGAATATCTCAATAGATGATCGATCAAGGAATATTCGGATATCCTTTACTTCAACTCCTTTCAGAGGAACATTATGAACTGTTGCAAATACATCAGAAAAATCTTTCAATCCTGCTTGACTTCTGTCAAAAAGTACCAGATCATCTGTTTTGTCAATGACTAGTTTATCCCCCTGATCGTTGCTAAAAGTCATTTTAAAATCACCTCCTAGTGACTTCATCTCAATTTCCAACACATCAGAAGTAAGACTGATCAAATCCCCTTCCTGCTCCTTTGTGCTTTCTCTAAGCTTTTCCAATTCTTCAACTGGCCTTGATGCAATAGAATAATCGTCTCCATTCTTCATTAGCTCCAAGCTTCTAGGAACTGTCATCGCTGACCTCCATACTTCTGTTGGAACTTCATTTGCATAAAGCCAATTGCTCATCCAACCTAGAAATAGACGACGACCATCTTCTTTTGGCACATCAGACCAAGTTACGCCTGCGTAATTATCTGCGCCGTAGTCAAGCCATTTGACCTCAGTGGTTTCTGTTGTAAAGACTCTTCCATCAAAATCGCCCACAAAATATTGCGTCGCAGAGCCTCCATTAGGACCTCCAGGGTTGATACTAACTAATAAAATCCATTTTTCTTCACCAGAATCTGTTGTTATTGGAAACAAATCGGGACATTCCCAAACTCCGCCATAAGCCGCCCAATCTGGATTGAAATCACTTTGATACGTCCATTCCAAAAGGTTTGATGAAGTATAAAAGCTGATTTTATCTTTGACAGCTAAAGACATAATCCAAGATTCACTTTCCTCGTGCCATGTTACTTTAGGATCTCTAAAGTCTTTGATTCCTGGATTTGCTAATACTGGATTGTTTTCATATTTCGTCCATGTTCGTCCTTTGTCATTACTGTAAGCAATACCTTGGGTCTGATAGTCATCTCTTCCTGCCTTTTCTCCTGAATCTAAATGATAGGTATAAATTGCAATCATCGGAGGCTGATTTCCTGTTCCCAAACCGCTGGTATTTTCCCAATCTACAACTGCAGAACCCGAGAAAATCCAGCCCAAATCGTCAGGATAGATTGCGATTGGTAGGTGTTCCCAATGAATCAAATCAGTAGATATTGCATGACCCCAATGCATTGGTCCCCATACATTTCCATCAGGATAATATTGATAAAAAAGATGATATTCTCCCTCAAAATAAACCATTCCATTTGGATCATTCATCCAATTGGCTGGAGGTGAAAAATGATATTGAGGTCTAAATTGTTCATCAAACTCTCTGTTTTCTTCAACCACCGTCTCTTTTTGAGAACAGGCTTGAAAAAACGTGATAGAAATAAATAAAAACAAAGTGCTAATTCTGGTATTCATTAGGGTTGTAGGTTAAAGTAAAAGCTTAAATTACATGAAAAATCCTAAAATCATGTAATAGTCACCCAAGAACTATTACCCTCAATAAAACACAGAAGCAAAATATTCAAAAACTAAATAATTCAAAAGCCATTCTATCTTCTTCATTATCTGGATTATCAGGATTATTTAATGAAATGTATAATCCAGTTTTCCCTACAAATGAATTCAAGGGCAAATACTTACTTCCTTCAAAAATATTTTCACCTAAAAGCTCCAAATTCTTATCGAAGACCATGACTACAAATTTCCCGGGATTATTCCTCAAAGCTCTCACTTCATCCTCCGTCTCCACGTCCAAATCTGGATAAGCAAAGCGATAAAAAACCTCTCTGTAAGGATCATAAAGCAAATTGTCATAACGAGAAGAGGCAAAACTATATTTCTGAGACTGAATAGGTGTTCTATCTATAGGTAACAGAGGTAATTTTTCACTTAAATATTTACTTTTTCCTTCAACAACTTGTAAAGGCGCATCGAAACTTTCTGACCAATACAAATGATGATCTCCAAAGAAGGAATAGACAAGTTTGTCTTCGCTTTGCGCTCTACTGCTTTCAAACCTTTTGAATCCAGCTTCCAAATATCCCTTCGGGTAATAATGGGGCAACAATTCTGTTTGCATGGTTTCTAGATTTAGCCTAAATCCTAAACTTGATCCGGCTAGTATATCATCAGTCATTTCTAAGTAATTGGAAACAACATTAGGCCTAGTTTTAAAAATAATTTCATTTCCACTGATAATTGGAGGAGTGATAAAACTGATATTATGAACGAATGCAGCAGTATGATTTTCTGGAGCATCATACCTGAATTTATGCTTGACATTTCCAGAAGTGTCTGTCAAGCTAAAATAGGATCCTCGGAAAGGAAAAAGAAAAATACTATCTAAAGTATGTACATGAAATGCCATCAACTCACCAACACCTTGATCGCCTTCTTTTTCAAAAGGAATAGACTTGATCAATTTCCCATCTTCTAAATCATACATTTGAAGTGAATTTGTAGCCCAATTAATATTGAAGACTAATTCCTTTTCTGCCTCCAAATATTGTAACCCCATACTAAAATCAGGAGTAGTTTCATCAATCAAAAGACTTACTTTGCCTTTTGATATCATTTGAAATTCTTTTGTTGCTTTTCTAGAGCTCGAATCACAGGAGTAGCATAATAGTAGGGTAATGCAAAAAAAGAAAATGTAAGTCTGTTTCATGAAAACTGTTATTGAAATGAATTCAAACCTAATGATTTAATTTTAAAAATTCAATCCAGACTGAAGTATCAAAAACTACACCTTTCATTTTCTATTTATTTCACGCAATTTCTGCGAAGAATATTTGAATTCCCATGGTTCATTCAAAACCAAAGCTCAAAACTCTTTTAGTTTTTGAGATCTAATGTAAGTTTTCAAAGCTATTTTCAAGGTATCTGTAACTGTACTAGACTTAGAAAGCTCCATAGCTTCGGCAATCAAATCATCTGGAATTATCGCTGTAACTTTCAAGTTATTAAGTTTTTAAAAAAAATAAGATAAACGATCGGATAAAGAAATCCTAACGGAATAAAAGCAATTATCAGGACAAATAAACAAGATATCATTTGATTGATTTGGCTCTACAAATAGTTAACCTTGGGCCTAACTTGTCCATGGCGGATTTCTACTAATTCTAATCTATTTTACAAAGCTTAAATCATTTCAACAATCCCAAAACCTTCTCTAAAGCTGGATTCCTATTCCCCTTTTTCCACACTGCATACAGCTCCGTTTTTTGCTTGATCCTATTCAATTCTATAAATTTCACCTTGAGGTCATATCCCTGTTGCAGAGAAGTTGGTATGATAGCTACCCCTAGACCTGCTTCCACCAGTTTAAAAATAGTTAAAGCATGGACAGACTTATGAGTAATTCTAGGAGAAAAGTTTTGATCCTCACAAATTGACATGATCTTATCATAGTAAATGGAAGAATAGTCATGGGAAAAGAGGATAAAGTTTTCTTCCTTCAATTGCCCAACATTTTTAAAACCATGTTCAGATAAATGATGATTCAAAGGCAAAACCAATGAAAAAGTATCCTGTTGCACCATTTTCATTTGTAGGACCTCAGGAACTCGCGCTAGCCTCACAAAACCCAAATCCAATTTATCCTTTTCGAGCATCTCAACTTGTAAAGTATTGCTGAGTTCCTCCATAGTGGTTTGGATACCTGGGAAGTGCAAGGAGATTTTCACCAAAAGTTCAGGAAGAACAGTATGAGCAGCTGATCCAAGAAACCCTATTCTAAGTTCACCAATATTTCCAATTGCAATTTCCTTCAGTTGGGTTTTGGTGAGTTCGAGGTGATTGAAAATGTAATCTACTTCAGATTTGAGGTAATGTCCTGCTGCTGTCAGTTCTACTCTTCTCTTAGTTCTTTCAAAAAGCTGCACCGCCAATATTTCCTCCATCTGCTTAATCTGACGGCTGAGTCCTGGTTGGGAGATAAATAAGCGTTCCGCTGCCCTACTGAAATTTAATTCTTCAGCAACAGCACGGAAATATTCAAAGTGTCTTAATTCTATATTCAAGGCTCAAAGGTTATATTGCCACAAAGGTGCGAAGTCGCTAAGAATTTTTAGATTAGTTTTGAATTTAATTCTAAGTTATTGTATTGAAATTCATTTTTTGCTTTGTGCCTTTGTGCCTTCGTGGCAATCTTTTTTTCCTACCTTTTTAATTACGGAATCTTTTAATGCCATTCTTTATCAAAGGAACATTAAAGTTTATAAGGAAACCTAAATTCAATCTAGTCAGTTTCAAATGGCTGATGATTTGAGCTGTCCAAACAGGATTAACTTGTTCTACTGATTTGATCTCAATGATGACTTTATCTTCCACCAATAAATCTAATCTCAAACCTTCATCAAATTGAATTCCATCATACTGTATTGGAATAGTAACTTGTCTTTTCACTTGCAAACCAGCTTTTCTAATCTCATGTGCCAAACAAACTTCATAGATTTTTTCAAGTAATCCTGGCCCAATGGCTTTATGAATTAAAAAAGATGCATTAACAATCACTTTTCCAATTCTCTCTTCCTCAATACTAAGACCGTCAAATTCCATAGAATATATGTTTCTTTTTTTATTCAAATGAAACAATATACAAAGCCCTAACAACAGACTCAAGTTAACCCATGAATTTAAACGTTTAATTTTTAATAACCTATACTTATCAATATATAGCAAAATTAGTATTTATAATCATCAATAAGATGAAGTATTTTTGAATTCCAATACCACTATGACACAAAGTAAGTCCAAATAGAAATTGATTTAAAATCTCCAAAACTTTCTCCTTTGGCCCTTTGATCCTTTCTAATCAAAAAATTTAGCGTCATAGTACCTAAAAAAACTTTGCGCCTTAGTGCCTTAGTGGCAAAAAAAATATGAAAACTACCTTCCAATACGGCCAACAACATCTCACTGCTTCCATAGCACTGAGTATAGCTAAAGATGAAATTCGAGGTATCCTCACAGACGAGACTAGAGAAAAAGTTAGGGCTAGTGCTTCTGCTGTAGAAAAAATTGTTGCAAAGGGCAAACCTGTTTATGGGATCAATACTGGGTTTGGTCCGCTTTGTACGACGATGATTTCTCCTGATCAAACACGTAAACTCCAAGAAAATATCCTAAAGAGCCACGCAGTTGGAGTAGGTGAACCTATTCCTATCGATATTGCAAAAGTGATGATGATCCTAAAGATTCATGCACTAGCCAAAGGATATTCAGGAATACAAGAAGCTACATTAGACAGAATGATCTGGCATGTGGAAAATAATGCCATTCCTGTAGTCCCAAAACAGGGCTCCGTGGGTGCATCAGGAGATTTAGCACCTCTTTCGCATTTATTTTTACCCTTAATCGGCCTAGGAAAAGTCCATTACAAAGGCGAGGTCATTTCTACAGAAAAGCTGTTTCAACTTCATCAGCTTGCCTCGATTCCATTAGGACCAAAAGAAGGATTGGCACTCATTAATGGCACTCAGTTTATGGCTGCTTTTGGGGTAAAAGTTCTCGAAAGGTTTTATAATATCCTCGCCCATGCTGACATTACTGGAGCGATGATGTTGGAAGGATTACTTGGTTCAATAAAGCCTTTTTCTGCAGAACTCCACCAACTCCGCCCCTATGCTGGAAACCAACATGTAGCACAAACCATCCTCAACCTACTACACGATTCAGAGATTGTACATTCCCATGCAGCATGCGCAAGGGTTCAAGATCCGTATTCACTTCGCTGTATGCCACAAGTGCATGGTGCTTCTAGAAATGCCTGGCTACACCTCAAACAAATCTTAGAAATAGAAATCAACTCCGTCACTGACAATCCTGTAGTCTTTAATGAAAACCATACCATCAGTGGTGGCAATTTCCATGGGCAACCTATTGCTATGCCTTTGGATTATGCTTGCTTGGCTGCATCGGAGATTGGAAATATATCTGACAGAAGAATATATCTTTCATTGGAAGGCGACACACCTGGCGTACCAAAATTGCTTCTCAAAGAAACTGGGCTGAATTCAGGCTTTATGATTCCTCAATACACCACTGCAGCTTTGGCTAGCGAAAACAAAGGACTTTGCTTTCCTTCCTCAGCTGATAGCATTCCCACATCACTTGGTCAGGAAGATCATGTAAGCATGGGCTCTATTGGATCAAGAAAAGCTTTGCAGGTGATCGAAAACGTAGAAAAAATATTAGGAGTAGAGTTATTCTGTGCAGCCCAAGCAGTTGATTTTCACTCGCCATTAAAGTCAGGAAAAATCATGACTGCACTCTACGAACATGTGCGTACCAAAATCAAACATGTCACCGAAGATCAGCTCATGTATGAAGACATGGAAACTGCTATCTCTATCATTCAGAGTGGAGAATTACTTACCTTGGCAAGAGAAGTAGCTGACAAGGAAGGGTTGGCTTTGGAGACGCAATGGTCAGAGGATTTTGATGGATTTTAGTTCAAGTCTTGAGTGAAGCGGTGACTTGGACTTTCCTACTTGCAGTCTTCTGACTGCATACTATATAGTCTGAAGACTGGTGGTAATGGGGTCCATTTGCCGCAGCAAATTGAAACATCCAAATCCTTGTACCAACAGGGGCTTATAATCCAATCATACCTTCATATTAAATTCCTTTAAAAGTTGATTAAAACTCTTATTTTTAGTTGTTCAACTCTTTAAAATTTTTTCTCTTATCAAATTGAAGAGAGAAAAACCTAAAAGAAATATTAAGATCAGTTGATTAGTCAATGGATTTATCCTTTCCAAAAATAATGAACAACCACAATTCTGGAGGCTTGTAGTAAAATAAACAACCATGTAAAAAACCACCAATATGACAACTGAAAGATACACAAGGATGTTTCGTTTTAATACAAAAACTAAAATAGCTGTTACGACTTTGAGGACAACAACAATGTGGGCTAAATAATAACTCCAATAAGATGGTATTAAATTACCAGACCCAATTCCAATAATAAATGCATTGAAATTAAATATTTTCTCGAATGCTGAATATAACAATAAAAAGGAAAGTCCAAACGTAATAAAACTATTCAAGTATTTCATAGTTGACAATGGTCAAATCCTCATAAAAAACCAATAAATTTTTACCTACCTTAAAAATTTTAACAGCCTCTTGGCCATCAGTTAAATTAGGAACTTTAATACTGAATTGATATTCATTGCCATGAGATTCAGTAACTGAATAAACATCTATCACCTTTGTATCTTTTTCATTGGAAATATCATTTAGCAGCCAGAAATAATCATTTTGATCCAAAAAACCATCAATGAACATTTGGTAAGAAGGAACATTAACCAAAACTTTCATTCCTCCTCCAAAGGATTTATATTCTGCTCTTGGGGGTGGAGTTTTGTCAATAGTGGTTATTGCTCTTAGAAATTTTTTTTCTTTGCGGTCAAAAACAAATACCCTACCAACGCAATAATTAAAATATACTCCGAAACTATCATTCAGTCTAAAATCTCCTTCATAAACTTTTGAAACATATTGAGTTCTTTCGATTGGAATTTTTATTGTGTTTGTAACATCTCCTTCTTTAAAATCCACTAATTCAAATTCTAATGCGCCTGTAAAGTCCTCATTATCTGAGTATTTTATCAAGACTTGACTATTTGAAAAAAATGCAGGTGAATAAAAATAAGTTTTTAATTTAAAATGGCTAATGTCATTTTGGAGCAAATTTACTTCCTTTATTGCTGTTTGCTGAAAATCATGAACCAAAATTTTATTTTTATCAGTATAAAAAACATGAGCTTGAGAAAACTCCGATGGACCAAATCCTTTAGACCCTATGGAGCTTTGTAATTCAAAATTGAGGTCATATTGTTCCAGGGTTTGTGTTTTAGAATTTGCGACCCAGAAATAACGATCGAATGGTGCGTTTTGTTGAAAATTATGTACGCTTGAAAAATCATTTTTCCTATTAACTTCAACAAGTTTTTGTACAAATAATCTACTGAAACTATACTCTAGTTCAGAATTTTTATACTTTAATTTGATTTCTTCATTTTCTAAAATTAAATCTTCATTTGGTTTTTGTTCACAACCTAAAAAAAAACCGAAAAGACAAGAATAGATAACTGGTCCGATCAATTTACTTCGCATAATTATGATTATTTAAGTTAAATTTAATTCCTTTAAAAAATCAACAAATGGCTGTAAAAAAAACAGCCATTTGTTGAACCCTACATCTTTTAAAACTCTCTCCAGCTGCCAGTTGAATGCACTACTTTCCCGTCAGGATAAGTGATTTTACACTCTCCGGCTCCAACGCAACCACCTTGCAAAGATTCTTCTGCATTTGTAATTATTACATTCATTGAAAATGCAAGGACAAATGCAACTGATAATGAAATTAGCTTTTTCATAATTAATTTAATTTTAGTTGAACAAAATAATTTTATTGAATCAGTTCAGGCCTCAACTAAACTCATTTAATAATAGTACTTAAAAATTGAAATAAAAAATTTCTTATACACTAACAGTCAGCCATTTAAGACATTTTATACTATTCCAATAGTCAATTTCAAAATAATCTTTTAAAAATTAGTTTACCCCCCCCGAAAAACAAAATAATTAGTAATTAAACATTGATTTTCCAAAAGAATAAACTTTTTTTATAGTTTTTGAAAAAAAGTTGAAGTGCAATTCGTTTAAATCAGAATTTTATTGAAAAATAAATTCATCCAAAGCAGGCTGTACCTGAAGCAAATGCTCGAACCAGAAATCAACTCCGTCACTGACAATCCTGTAGTCTTTAATGAAAACCATACCATCAGTGGTGGCAATTTCCATGGGCAACCTATTGCTATGCCTTTGGATTATGCTTGCTTGGCCGCATCCGAAATCGGCAATATCTCCGACCGTAGGATTTACCTTTCCTTGGAAGGTGACACGCCGGGAGTACCCAAATTGCTTCTCAAAGAAACCGGCCTGAACTCAGGCTTTATGATCCCCCAATATACCACCGCTGCTTTAGCGAGTGAAAATAAAGGCCTTTGCTTCCCATCCTCTGCTGACAGCATCCCAACCTCCCTCGGTCAGGAAGACCATGTGAGTATGGGAAGTATAGGAGCCAGAAAAGCCTTGCAGGTGATCGAAAATGTAGAGAAAATCCTAGGTGTAGAACTCTTCTGTGCAGCACAAGCAGTGGATTTCCATGCACCAATGAAATCAGGAAAGATCATGACAGCTCTTTATGAACATGTGCGTACCAAAATCAAACATATCACCGAAGATCAGATCATGTATGAAGATATGGAAACTGCCATTGAAATCATCCGAAGTGGGGAACTGCTTACATTGGCCAGAGAAGTGGCTGAGAAAGAAGGACTGCAATTGGTGACGAAATGGTCAGGGGAGTTTGATAGATTTTAGTTCAAGTCTTGAGTGAAGCGGTGACTTGGACTTTCCTACTTGCAGTCTTCAGACTGCTAATTTTCCATTTTGAAGACTGTTATAGTTACCGTCTAAGTAGGGAATTAATCCAAATTAAAGTAAAAAAATGGAATTGCCTCGTTATCTTTTATTGGAACTAAGGCATGACTAATGATGCCCTCAAATCCAAAAATGAAGTGAATTTTCTCATTGCTAATTTTTATAGGCTGAAACTCTGATATAGCTACAAGCTCACTTGGAAAATATTGATCATTCAATGCTATGATTAAATATTTATTTTCCTTTTTGTAAATTGAGTAAATCTTTTTAATAAAAGGATCATAGGTAATAAATTTAAATTCGAGATTTTCAAATGGATTGATATAAGTAAAAGTAAGATCACCAGTATGAGAATCAAACCCAAAACTTTTGCCACAATTCGATAGGTTAAAAAGAATAAAGTCCTCACTTATTTGCAGAAAGCTCCCTGCTAATTGTAATCCTGAATTCTTAATTGTATGTGTAGAGCATTCCACTTTAGATTCTTTTGTACCATTCAAAGTAAGTACTTTAATTATTTCATTTTTTTTCATACTTCTGCTGTAGCCAAAGAATTCATTTTGCCCAGTAAACAAAAAATGATCATATCCATTCCATTTTTTATCTAATAATTTGTAATCCAAAGTATTAATAGTATGCAATTGATTATCTTTTACTCCCAAAACAAACGACTTTTGCATAGTATGACCGACAATCACATTATCAATTACTTCCAAAAGTTGTATCGGATTGCGGTTTGAATTTGAAGATATTTCAACACTGTCAACCCTTATATTATGCTTGTTTAATAGATAAATTTTTGAAAATGTAGCAGAGATTCTATAATGGTTATTGTAAACTAGATACCAGTGTGCATAGGAGTTGCCAATATCTTGGGAATAGACCATGTATTGGTTCATATCATCTTTGGTTATATTTTTCTGCCCATTAGCAGGGTTAATCCCTAAAAAACTAAATACAAGCAAGAGGAAGATCAATTGCATTTTCATAATTTGATGCATTTACGACTTTTTGGTTATCAAATTCTACATACAGTGGTTTAGCAAGAGGCAAACCCATTCGTTCACCCATATTTTCTTTATCATGAAATACTACGAATCCATTATTAGAAAGCTTTTCTAACTCATTTTTTAAATTTGATGAAAGTGTTGTGCCACTGATAATAATTACAACTTCTTTGCAATCTAACTCCCATATTCTATTTATTGTGGACTCTTGACATGGTCCGCAGTATTTCTCAGAAATAATTAAGAGTCCCTTCATTTCTCCTGGAATTTTGAACTTTTCAATATAGGAATTAACTGTCCTATAATTAGAATTCTCTTTATTACAGGAAGAAAGGATAAGGATTAAACAAATGAGGAAAAGTTTCATTTCAAAATGTATTTTTCAATAATATATAAATCCTCATTTATTCCGGTATTATATGGATTCATTGTACTAAGAAATATAGTGTCATTCTCCACATAAGTTAACATAAAATTAAATTTACCAGGTTCAAAAATGGCTTCACCCAAAGGCTTCATTTCTTTATCATACTTAACAATTGACCATTTTGATTCTAAAAAATCAAGTTTAATTTCTGAATTTTTGTTCTTGTGCTTAGCAATTCTATAAATAGATCCGTTTGTTGAATCTACAATTAATTTAACATACTGGCCTTTTTCATTGTGATCATTCCAAAAGGAATTAACCTCACCTGCATCTTTTGAACTATAGTAAATAAATTCATTCTTGCCAAGGAAATTACTCTTCATCTTTACAAAGCTTTCTTGGAAAGATTTCATATTTACAATAGTTATTTCACTACTTGAGGGCCAGTTAATATAAACTAAAGAATCATTTACAGCGAATGACGTAAAAAGATCATGAGGTATTTTTCTGCCAAAATAATCGGAAGGGTAATTCCCGAAAGGTGAAATTTCATTTAGTTTATTGATTCTCATTTGTGCCAAAGTTGGTATTCTGTACAAATATGGAAAACTATTCTCTTGGTCAAATACAATGGGGTGAAAATCTGTAAGAAGTCCAAGTTTATCGTTGTAGTACATTCCAACTCCATACCTTGAGATGCCCCCCAGTCCAAAAGTACCCGAATAATAGCCATTATGGACTTCTAATGGCAATGAAAAATCAAAATCCCAACGCCCTATACGTTCGCCTAATGAATTAATTTGATAAATCCCGAAATAACCAAGTCTCCCTAAAAATATTGTATCTTTGGAATGAATAAAAACGCTTGATATCTCTTCTATCCCTTCTTTTTCTAAATTTTGAAAGTTTAATTTATTTAAAAGATCTCCTCCATTTCTATAGAAATAATAAAGAGCTTGGTCTTTGTCATCAAAAAATACAGTTAAACTGTCAGTATAAATTATCTCAGCCACGTCATAATTCAATGATCTAAAATCAAAAATAGTTTCTCCGATTTTTATATATTTCAATATATTATTTTGCCTATCAGTATGTGAACAAGATAGCATTATAAGAGATACCAAGAAAAGCAAATATGTTATTAAATCTTTGCTTTTCATTTTCGGATTATTAAAGTACAACTTCTCCTTTGATTTTAACTTTTGAACACACACTTCCTCCAAATAGACAAAATCTATCCTTCATTTTCGTTGTAACTTCATCTATTACGACCACTTGAGATTTTGTTTGATAGCTTAAACATACGAAAGCCAAAACCCCACAAATAATTATTTTTTTCATGATTTTTAAAATTATTAGATACATTTTACTTTGTGTACAACTTTTCCACATTTACTGCCACCAAACAGGCAATAACGGTCTTTTGCCATGTTCACTGTGGTGATTGATTCGATTTGCCCATCACAAGCAGATAATGTTTGAGGATTCGCAAAAATAGCCAATCCAATTATTGGGAATAAGTAAATTATTTTTTTCATAAAGTTGATTGTTTAAATATTTTGGTTTGTTATTGAAAATAATTTTTCAATGGTCGAAACTATATAATTCATACTACTATTCCAAATTAACTAATATCTGAAAAACAAACACTTAGATAAATTTGTACTATTCCAATAGTCAATTTCAAAACAATCTTTTAAAAATTAGTTTACCCCCCCACCCGGATTCAAACTAAAATATATGTAAAATCCATTTTTCCAAAAGAATAAACTTTTTTTATGGTTTTTGAAAAAAAATTGGAGTACAATTTTTAAAAAACCCTCATAAGCTCAAATTTTACCATGAACAAGGACTAAGGGAAGTGTAGAAAATCTGAACAAAGGGCGTAATAATCACTTGTTATTTTTGCTTACAACTACTCATTATGTTGTTTTCTTTATGCAGTAATCAGCGAATCTATTTACACCCTGGAAGGGTTTTTTATGATGCCCCATTTAGAATCAACTTATTAAATCCAGCCGTTCATCGCAACCTATCCACGCAAAGCACATACCCTTCTTCTTTCAAATGCGCTATAACGTGATCAGGCAGACCAATGCTCTTCGCTGCATCTACTCGGTCTGGATGGATATAACTCACAAGATCATTGCTGTCAATAAATGAAAATGTAAGAAACATACTCCTTAAGTTACCAATGTCATCTGACAATGCTAGTGGTTTTTCTATAAATCCCTTGTTGGATTGGGTATCCAAGATAAGGTTTCTATTGGATGTAAGGCCATACCCAACGGTAAGGATAAAATTGTTTGGTGTCTTTGCCGCAAACTTATTGAGGAAACGGAAATCCGAAAGCTTTGGCATAAATGTTTCCAAATCTCTCCTGACATTATCGGGTACATTAAATTGCTCAAAATCCATCTTAACTATTCGCTCAAAGTTTCCATCACGGGAAAAAATAAAGATATCATTTTCTATGGGTCTGTTAAATACGATGACATCAGATAGGGTAAATCCAAAGTCAAAAACAAAATTCTGATCCACATGATCATCAAATTTCATCCAGGTCTCTTGTACTTTCAGTTCAAAGTCAGTTTTAACAAATCTATACCCATCATAACCCAAACCATTCCAAGGAGACAAAGCAAAAAGAAATCCTCCTTCTTCCAAGTATATGATTTTTTCTGCGTCAAAACCTAATCTAAAGTCTTTCCGGAACCTAAAATCCCCATCGTACACAAACAGTTTCTTCAAAGTAGCATCCAAAACATATAGCTTACCGGAAATATCCACATCAAAATCACTTATCCTACTATATTTCCCCGGGCCCTCTCCACTCAAATTAAATCGTTTGATGAATTTTCCAGAATCATCAAATATTAGGATGCTTTTGTAAGCCCAATCCAACACATAGTAATTACCATTCCTTCTGATCAATTTATCAATATTGAAAATTTCACTTCCTGCTTGGTCATTTTCCAATAGAACAAAGCTTCTCTCTTCAACCAATTCATCCGGCAACAAGCCAGTAAACTCCTGCATTTCAAAAGTTGAAAACCTTATTTGATCTAGACTTACCTGTAAATCTTTTTGATCACTATTTTTCTGGGAACAATAGGTCAAAATGAAAATTACGGCAATAAATAAACCCTTACGCATGATAATTATGACTTTAAATGAATCCGAACGTTACCCTAAGATTATTAATCAGTCCTCATGGCATCTAAATCCCCAGACCAATTAACCTTACCAGCCATTTCAGAAAGCTCCCGCAGTTTAATTAATCTTAGAATCCTTTCAGCGCCACATCAACCGCTTCCGTTTTTGTTTTGATATTCGTCTTTTCAAGAATCTTATCAATTAGCTTTTGATCAATATCAATAGTGGTTCTCATGGCAATATCATTGAAATACAAAAATTATAAAATTCTAAACAAATAACCATTTATTTTCTATCACTGATTTCTAAAAATTACTCCAGGTTATTACTTCTTGAATAAATTGGTATGGAAGATTATGAAGGGATTTGGGTAACTTTGTAGTAGAGCCACAAAACTGCCTGTCGTCAGACAGGGGCGCTTAGGCGCTAAGAAAATAGCAGGTAAATATTACTTAGTAATATGCGAGCAACGAAAAATACAAGACAGATGGTAGTAATTTAAAGAATGATTTACAGAAAAATACAAACTCTGCAATAACACAGGCCTTAAAAACATCAGAAAAGGGATACTTCAAATTAGATAGGTAAAACCCCAGATATACTAAACTGGCAGGGATCAGAATCTTAAAGAAGGTTATGATAGGAGCAAACAGGTAAGTCAACCAAAGCCATCTTCCTCGAAACTCAAGCATTTGCTCTATCCTCGTATTGGAGTACTGCTCAGCCAGATGAAAATAAAAAACATCTTCAGTTAGAAGAATTTCATCAATATACAAGGCTAAAACAGATCCTAATACTATTAGATATAAAAATAATTTCCTTAACATATACTTTCGGTTAAAACAAATAAGGACTGTTTATAGTCTCCTGTTTTCGGTCTCCATTCTAATGAATACTTTAATTTCTGAATAATATTTTATAAGATTGGAAGTTTTTATTGAAGTTTATAAACACAATAAATACTAACCTTCTTTCTTAAATATTTTCCTTCATTAAAAACAATCATCTTTTTTGTATGTACTTCCACCCTTACCCACTACACCTCCAGGAAGAATCGGTATAATATGGAGATTACAGTCAGATAAAGTTTCTATAAAATATTTATAGGTAGCTATTTTTTCCAGATCATTTATAATTAAAGTATACGAATATCCGCCTACATACAAGTAGGCAAATTTTATACTTTGACAATAAGTGTCAATAACTTTCAGGGCTGAATTGTAAGTGTTTAATTGGCTTTAAATAAATAAAAAGGCCATGAATATTCTACAATTCAATGAAAGATATCCTGATGAGACAAGTTGCATCCATTACTTGAAGGAACAAAGAGAAAAAGAAGGTATCATTTGCAAGAACTGTAATTCCAAGGATCACTACTGGCTTAATTCTCTCAAGATGTTCCAATGTAAACATTGTAAATTTAGGACAGGACTGAAAAATGGTACTATTATGGAAAACAGCAAGTTACCATTGAAGACCTGGTTGCTTGCAATGACTCTTGTAAGCGCAACCAAGAAGGGATTTAGCTGCCTTGAACTACAGAGGCAGATGGGTCATAGCAGATACGAGACTGTTTTCAGACTGTATCACAAGCTCCGGGAAGCAATGGGTAAACGTGACAGCCAATATAAACTAGAAGATATGGTTGAATATGATGAGGCATTTGTAAGCAAGGCAACAAAATCTTCCGAAAAGACGAAGCTGAAGAAAGGCCGTGGAAGCCAAAAACAAGCCACTGTCGCTATTATGGCTGAATCATCTATTCTTGAAGACCTAATTACCGGAGAAAAGGACAAAAGCTGCAGATATTTCAAGATGGTCAAAATAGATAACTTGAAGGCAAAAACAGCCGAAAAACTGATAAAAAGGACTGATTGACAAAAAAGCCGTGCTCCAAACTGATGAAAGTACGACTTATGCTAACCTAGAAGATTGTATTGATGTTCACGTAAGCGAACTATCTTCCACAAAAGAGGGCAAGTTCAACCTCAAATGGGCACATATAGCAATAAGCAACCTTAAAAGGGATTTACAGAAGTACCATATGGTTTCAGAAAAGATGCTTCAAAACTATCTCAATGAATTCTGTTACAAACTAAACCGAAGATACTTTGGTAAAAAACTCTTTGATAGACTTGTTATTGCGAGCATTTGCCCCTATTTGCATACAAGCGGATAATCATATTAAAGTATCTTTATCAATAGACCAAAACCCTATTTTGTCAATTATTTTTCCATTTTTCAAATCTTTAAAAAATACTGTATCACCTTTGAAATTTAAATCGACTTCTTCCATATACAAATCATACAATTCCATACCTCGTATTTGTTGCTCTGAATCTAAACTTTGAAAGTCTTTTGAATTAAGAATAATTTCAAAGGTAATAAATCTATCAATCATCCATCTTCCTTCCAATACAGGATTAATTAAAAGAAGAATAATTAAAATAAAATTTAGTTTTAACATATTTTTTAATGTTTTTTTTAGTAAAAATGTTATTTAACGACTTATCATTTCTCAAATCAATTATTTTGTTCGTAACTAAAGCCATAGAAATTAGTCTTCTCTCTTGAACATCATTCTACTTTTAAATACTAGACCATCTCTTGGATTAATCATTTTCAAGTGTAATTCCGATTTATTAAGTTCCGTAATCAAGTATTTTTGTACACTTATTTTATTTATCTGACCAATAATTAATGTATCTCCATCAGTCCACCACAATCCTTTTAATTCAATTATTTCATAATTCTTAAAATCTGTAAAAACTGCGGTGTCCTTTTTAAAATCATAAAAATATCCGTCTATAATTTTTGAAAATGTTTCTGCTAATGCTTGTTGTTGGGCTTCATCCTGAAGTTGAAAATTTTTTGATGTAAGGATATTTTCAAATGACTCACTTCGGTAAAGTTTCCATTTTCCATATAACAGGTCGTCATTTATGGAATAAAATTGAAAAATGATAAATATAAAAAACAGTTTCATATAGAAAATTTTAATAAGTGATTATAATAAGGTGTCCTAAATTTTATAAATAAATAATTTGTTATTAATGAAGGCTACCTTTAAAGTAGCCTTCATTAGCTATAATCAATATGAACTATTCCCTTGGCAATGAGTCTCATAACTGTTAACAAGAATCATATACAAATCATTATCTCCCTGAAATCCACCACTACTTATTAATAACCAAGCTGTGTCACAATAATCCGATCCCCCGACCAGATTCTCCATTTTTTCCATGTCTAATCTTTCCATGAATTTTAAAATTTTAATGTCAATTATAATTAAGACATGAATGAAACTAAGAAAATAAAAATTATGATCCAAAATCATTAGGCATTGATAACCTTACACTTACTGTAAATTGAACTATTCCAATAGTCAATTTCAAAATAATCTTTTAAAAATTAGTTTACCCCTCCCGAAAAACCAAAAAATTAGTAATTAAAAATTAATTTTCAAAAATAATAAATTTTTTTTACAGTTTTTTAAAAAAATTAGAGTAAAATTCGGTTAAACTATATTGTTTTTCAAATATACCGACATCCATTCCAATTATCGGATAGCTTAAAGTTCCAAATCAAAATAACCATTTACTTGCTGTCACTGATTTCTAAAAATTACTCCAGGTTATTGCTTATTGAATAAATTGGTATGGAAAATTATGAAGAGATTTGGGTAACTTTGTAATAAAGCTACAAACCTGCCTGTCGTCAGACAGGGGCGCTAAGACACAAAGGAAATATTACATTGAAGTAAGATGCGAAAAACGAGAAACAAGAACCAAGAGGCAAGAGACAAGACTGTTTTCGTTACCTTATAAAAGCCTGTGCTGCCTTGCGAGCCAAAAACCAAAGCTTTGTGTCTTTGTGCCTTAGTGGCAAAAAAACTGCGTCTTTGCAGCCCTGTCTGCTACCAGGCAGGTTTGCGAGAAACCAAAAGAATCTTCGAGGTTCAGAGATCTTAAAAGTTTAAAAAATCAATGTTCAAACCTTCGAGGTTTTGAAAACCTCAAAGGTTAACTCAAGTACTATGCAAACCATCAAACATACCCTTATCGGACCCATTCGCCAAGCAGTTACTATGACAGGACTTCCCTTGAAAGGAGCGCTTAAAGATGAACAGCTGGACATCATTTCTGAAGCAGGCATCCTGATCAAAAATGACCGCATCCATCAGGTCGGTAACTATTGGGACCTGTATCCCGAAGCTCAATCAATCGGTGCCGAGATGATATCCTTAAAAGGTGATTTTGTGGCATTACCTGGATTGGTTGATTGCCATACGCATATTTGCTTTGGAGGTAGTCGTGCACAAGATTATGCGATGCGCAATGCGGGGAAATCCTACTTAGAAATTGCTAAATCGGGAGGAGGGATTTGGGATACAGTCTCCCAAACTCGGAAAGCAAGTTTAGAGAAATTAGCACAACTGACTGTTCTACGTGCCAATAGACACCTAAAAGATGGAATCACGACGATTGAAGTTAAAAGTGGTTATGGTTTATCCGTCGAAGAGGAACTCAAAATGCTTAGAGCGATCAAACTCGCAAATGAAAATACAATAGCTGATTTGATTCCAACTTGCCTAGCTGCACATATTCCTCCAAAAGATTTTCAAGGCACAAATAAAGATTATTTAAAGTCAATAGCTGACGAGGTTTTTTCAATCCTCAAAACAGAAGGATTATCCAATCGGATCGATGCATTTATAGAGGAAACAGCTTTCACATCCGATGATATCCAATCTTATTTTCAAAAAGCCAAAGAAATGGAATTTGACATCACAGTACATGCTGATCAGTTCCGTACCGGAGGATCAAAAGTAGCTGTTGACTTCGGTTCCATTTCCGCTGATCATTTGGAAGCAAGTTCTGAAAAAGAAATACAATTACTGGCTGAATCAAACACAATAGCTGTAGCATTACCAGGAGCTTCAATTGGTTTGGGAGTGTCATTTACTCCAGCCAGAAAACTACTCGATGCGGGTGTATCATTAGCCATCGCCTCCGACTGGAATCCAGGATCTGCACCGATGGGAGATTTGCTCATGCAAGCCTCTGTTTTGGGTACTTTCGAAAAGCTAAGCAATGCAGAAGTATTGGCAGGAATTACTTTTCGAGCCGCTGCAGCTTTAGGAATAAAAAACCGAGGAACGCTTGAATTCGGGAAGCTTGCAGATATTATCCTTTTCCCAACAGATGATTATCGAGATATTACTTATCAGCAAGGGAGATTGAAACCAACAATAATTATTAAAAATGGAGTTAGGATTTGATTGAAATAAAATAGAAATCCGATTGAAATAAAATAGAAATATGGTTGAAATAAGCTAACACAAAATATTTCTACTCTTTTTCGCGAAGCGTATTTCTACTGTATTTCGGATTGCCATACAAAGACCATTAAATAAAATATCATGACCTTCCAAGAATCTATAATTCAAGGCATCCCCACTACCCTTCCTTCCAAAAAGAAGCCTGATCCTAATTTTTCTCATGCTCCCAAGCGCAAGGACATCTTAAGTATTGAAGAAAAAAAACTTGCATTGAGGAATGCGCTTCGGTATTTCCCAAAAGCTTGGCATCCAGAATTAGCGAAGGAATTTTTTGAAGAATTAAAGGAACATGGGAGAATATACATGTATCGATTTATGCCAGAGTACGATATCTATGCTAGGTCTATTTCGGAATATCCAGCACAAACCCAACAGGCAGCGGCAATTATGTTGATGATCCAAAACAACCTAGACCCGGCTGTAGCGCAACATCCTCAGGAATTGATTACTTATGGAGGTAATGGAGCTGTCTTTCAAAACTGGGCTCAATACCTACTCACTATGCAATATTTGTCCGAAATGACCGAAGAGCAAACGCTCCATATGTATTCAGGACATCCGATGGGGCTTTTCCCTTCTTCCAAAGATGCACCAAGAGTGGTAGTTACTAATGGCATGATGATCCCAAATTATTCCAAACCTGATGATTGGGAAAAATACAATGCATTAGGAGTAACACAATATGGTCAGATGACAGCTGGCTCCTACATGTACATTGGTCCACAAGGAATTGTGCATGGTACCACTATTACGGTAATGAATGCATTTAGAAAGAAACTTGGTGCAGAAGTAAACCCAAATGGGAAAGTGTTCCTTACAGCAGGTTTAGGTGGAATGTCTGGTGCTCAGCCAAAAGCTGGAAATATTGCAGGTTGTATCACAGTTTGTGCGGAAGTGAATCCTAAAGCTGCTCACAAAAGGCATGAACAAGGCTGGGTGGATGAATTGATTGAAAATTTGAAAGATTTGATCCTTAGGGTAAAGAAGGCACAGAAAAATAAAGAAATAGTATCCATAGCTTATTTAGGAAATGTGGTAGATGTGTGGGAGAAATTTGATGAAGAAAATATTCTAATAGAACTCGGTTCTGATCAGACATCCTTACATAATCCTTGGGCTGGAGGTTATTATCCCGCAGGTCTGGATTTCGAAGAAGCCAATGAAATGATGTCGAATGACCCTGAACAATTTAAAAGCAAAGTTCAGGAATCACTCCGAAGACAGGCTGCTGCAATTAATAAACATGTTGCTAAAGGAACCTACTTCTTTGATTATGGCAATGCATTTCTACTTGAAGCGTCACGAGCAGGTGCTGATGTCATGGCAGAAAATGGCGTTGATTTTAGATATCATTCTTATGTTCAGGATATCTTAGGACCGATGTGTTTTGATTATGGTTTTGGTCCTTTTAGGTGGGTTTGTACGTCTGGACTATCAAAAGATCTAGAAAAAACAGATCAGATAGCTGCTAAGATACTTAAAGAAATGATAGACGCCTCTCCCGAAGAAATCCAACAACAAATGAAGGACAATATCAAATGGATAGAGGAAGCGGGTAAAAACAAATTGGTGGTAGGTTCTCAGGCGAGAATTCTGTATGCTGATGCAGAAGGTCGGATCAAGATCGCTCAAGCTTTCAACAAAGCAGTGGAGTCAGGCGAAATATCAGCGCCCATTGTACTTGGCAGAGACCATCATGATGTAAGCGGTACCGATTCCCCTTTCCGTGAAACCAGCAATATCTACGATGGCAGTAAGTTCACTTCTGATATGGCCATACACAATGTGATTGGCGATAGTTTTCGAGGTGCAACTTGGGTTTCTATCCACAATGGCGGTGGTGTAGGATGGGGAGAAGTAATCAATGGTGGTTTTGGAATGCTACTCGACGGCTCTGAAGATGCAGAGAGAAAATTACAATCCATGCTTTTCTATGATGTCAACAATGGAATTACCAGAAGAGCTTGGGCAAGAAATGAGGAAGCCTTATTTGCGATCAAAAGAGAAATGGAAAGAACCCCTGGACTAAAAGTTACGATTCCTGAAATGGTGGATGATGATTTGTTGAGTTTTTAAATTTCCTGAATTAGGATTTAAACACTTGCTTTTAGGGGATTTATTGCTGAAATTTTTAAAAAATTAGCTTAACCCAAATGAAAGACCTCAAATACTTGTTTGCTTACTCCATCCCATTATCGGCTTATCTTGCATTACAATGGCTAGGTTGGTGGTCTTGGGCTACAGTAATTCTGGCTTTTGTAATTTTCCCTGTTTTTGATGCAGTGTACCCTGCCTCATCGAAAAATCACTCTGAGTCTGAAGAAAAGAAGCGTTTATCAAATAGATTTTTCGATTTACTGCTTTATATCTGTGCGCCAATCTGCTTTCTATTGGTTTTTCTATATTTTCAAACGATCAACAACACCATACTTTCTCTAAATGAAACCATAGGTTTAACCTTTAGCATTGGCGTTGTCCTAGGGTCTTTGGGAATCAATGTAGCTCACGAACTCGGTCATCGAAATAATAAATGGGAACAATTTCTCGCAAAAGTTGGCTTACTCCCAGTCTTTTATCAACATTTCTACATCGAGCATAATAGAGGACATCACAAACATGTTTCTACTGATTCTGATCCCGCAACAGCAAAAAAAAACGAACCCATTTATCAATTTTATTTGAGGTCTGTCATTGGGCAATATTTGAATGCTTGGAAACTGGAATTTGAAAGATTGAAGAAAAAGGAATTAAAAAGCATTTCATGGTCTAATGAAATGATCAGATTTTCGGCCTATCAAATCGGATACTTAATCTTAATAAGTTTGTATTATGGAATTGGAGTTTTACCTTATGCATTGGCAATTGGAGTAGTTGGCTTTTTACTTTTAGAAACAATCAACTACATCGAACATTATGGGCTACAAAGAAAAAAATTGGAGAACGGACGATACGAAAGAGTGATGCCAAAACACTCATGGAATTCAGATCATGAAATGGGAAGAATTGTTCTTTTTGAGTTAACTAGACATTCTGACCACCATTACCTAGCTTCAAGAAAATATCAAATCTTACGACATATGGATGATAGCCCTCAGCTACCTACAGGATATCCTGCTAGTATGCTTTTGGCCTTATTTCCTCCGCTATGGTTTAGAATAATGAATCCTCGATTGGAAAAATTCAATAGCTAGACTAAGCAGATTTAATCAATGAAATCCAGTGATTGAGTTGATCTTTCATTTCGCTGAAATCTTCTCTTTTGACATCTGCACCTGCTAATTTGGCTAGCAATTCATCAGGAATACAAGCGGCTTTCTCTTCCAATTTTTTGCCTTTTTCGGTCAAACTAACCAGAACTTTTCTTTCATCCTCTTGGGATTTTGATCTAGTTATCAAATCCATTTGCTCCATTCTTTTTAAAAGTGGAGTAATTGTATTTGTATTTAGAATTAATTTTTCAGTGATTTGATTGACTGATTGTTTTTCATACTCCCAAAGAACCAACATCACCAAAAATTGTGGATAGGTAATACCCAAAGAATCCAAATGTGGCTGATAAGCCCTTATGATTAATCGAGAAATGGCATAGAATGGAAAACAAATTTGATTTTCTAGTTTGAGTTGTTCTACCATGATTTTAAGAATTCATCCTCATGAAAATTTGATTTTTACACTTTTGCTTTATTTCTCTTGAGCAATTTTACTATATCCTTCTCTATTGACTCCGGCTGAGTAAAAGGTGAAAATCTCTTCACCGGCTTTCCATCAGAATCAATCAAAAATTTGGTGAAATTCCATTTTATCTTAGATCCTAAAATTCCTCCTTTCAATTTGCTCTTCAGAAATTTGAAAATTGGATGAGCTTGGTCTCCATTAACATCAATTTTAGAAAACATTTGAAAAGTTACCCCGTAATTAATTTCACAAAACTCTGAAATTTGATCTTCAGAGCTTAACTCTTGATTTGCAAATTGACTGCAGGGAAACCCTAATACTACAAAGCCTTTCTCACTATATTTTTTATTCAGCTTTTCCAAACCTTCGAATTGTGGTGTAAGACCACATTTACTCGCTGTGTTGACCACCAAGACTGTTTTCCCTTTATACTGAGACATATCTATCAACTGCCCTTTGATATCCTCAGCAGTAAATTCATAAAATTTATTTTCCATGATTTCAACATTTATATCGCTTCCGATATAAATATACTTATTTTATTTAAATTACATCGTGCACGATATAATTTAAAGAGATTTATTTTGCCAACTCAATCCCTATTATGTACTTTGGTAAAAATCCAATCACTATGAATTTTCACAAACCAACTCCTCAAAATATTTGGAAAGGACGTCTTTCTGATGAAATTCAATATTGGTATCAGAAAGTAAAATGTTTAGAGACATTTTTGTCAGAAAATGTGAATTCTAAAAAGAAAATCGCACTGCTTGGATATGCTGTAGATGAAGGGGTTCGACGGAATCAAGGACGGGTTGGCACTCAGTTTGGTCCTGATGAAATCAGAAGGACTATGGGATCAATGGCTTATCATTTACCCGAATCAATGGAAATTCAAGATTTTGGCACTTTTTGGCTTGATGATTCAGATTTGGAAGGTGTACAAAAAACAACTCAAGAGGCAATCGGTCATCTCTTAGAAAATAATTACTTCCCAATCTTACTAGGAGGAGGACATGACCTTGCTTTTCCACATGGCATGGCAGCATTTCACTACTGCAAGTCTAGAAATGAATCTCTTGGAATCATCAATTTAGATGCCCATTTTGATTTACGTGATTTAGTACACGATCAAGGCCATTCAGGCTCTCCATTTTTACAAATCTTAAATTCAGCAAAGAATATGAATTCCTCAATGAAATACTTTTGCTTAGGAATACAAAAAGCTTCCAATCCATCATCTTTATTCGAAACAGCCAAAACCACTGGGACGTGGTGGTTAGAAAATGAAGCTTGCACGATATCAAACTGGGAAGTAGTTCAAGCACAATTGGAAGCATTTCTTTCCCAAGTAAACAAAGTTTATTTGAGTATAGATCTAGATGGCTTTTCATCTGCTTATGCCCCAGGAGTAAGTGCTCCTTCTCCTATGGGATTCTCTCCAGATTTCGCAATGAAGGTTTTAGAATATGTAGCAAAAAGCAAGAAATTATTGTGTATGGATGTAGTCGAACTTAATCCGAAATATGATATTGATCATTGTACAGCTAAACTTGCTTCTAGATGTATTGAGAGTACTGTTAGAAAAATGTGGGAATGAAATTTAATAAAAGAAGTGAAATTCAATTTTCTTTCAAAAAAATAGTCTGATTGCAGACTTATCCCGAAAATCAACAGTACACTACAGAATTTCTTGTATTTTTGCGCCTTGAAGTTTTCATCAAGCGCTAAATTCCTATGTCATTAGCTACAAAATATAATCCTGAAGCAGCAGAATCTAAGTGGTATGCCTATTGGATGGAAAATAATTTTTTTTCCTCCAAAGTAGATCACGAAAAAGAACCCTACACCATTGTTATCCCACCTCCAAATGTCACCGGTGTACTTCACATGGGTCACATGCTTAACAATACCATTCAGGATGTTTTGGTTCGAAAAGCTAGAATGGAAGGCAAAAACGCATGTTGGGTTCCTGGAACAGACCATGCTTCTATTGCTACAGAAGCGAAAGTGGTCGCCATGCTCAAAGAAAGAGGAATAGATAAAAAATCACTTTCTCGTGAGGAATTTCTTGCTTATGCATACGAATGGAAAGAGAAATATGGTGGAATTATCCTAGAGCAACTCAAGAAATTAGGTGCTTCATGTGATTGGGATAGAACCAAGTTCACCATGGATGCTGACTTGAGTGAAGCCGTAATCTCGGTCTTCATTGACCTTTATAATAAAGGTAAAATCTACCGTGGAATACGAATGGTAAACTGGGATCCTGTTGGGAAAACTGCTTTGTCAGATGATGAAGTAATCACCAAAGAAATTCAGTCTAAGTTATATTATATCAAATACAAAATCGAAGGAAGTGAAGATTTCTTGACTATTGCTACAACTCGACCTGAGACCATCATGGCCGATGTCGCAATTTGCATCAATCCAAACGATCCTAGATTCGCTCACTTAAATGGTAAAAAAGCGATCATTCCGCTAATTAACCGAGCGATTCCAATTATTGAAGATGACTATGTTGACATGGAATTTGGTACAGGTTGTTTGAAAGTAACTCCAGCTCATGATATCAATGATTATGAATTAGGTATCAAGCATAAACTTGAAGTGATTGATATTTTAAATGATAATGGCACTCTCAATGAAAAAGCTCAAATTCTTGTTGGTGAAGATAGATTTATAGCCAGAAAGAGAATTGGGAAAATGCTGGATGAAATCGGTCAATTGGATAAGATTGAAGAATACAAATCTAATGTTGGTCATTCTGAAAGAACTGATGCAGTCGTAGAGCCTAAGCTTTCCTTGCAATGGTTCTTGAAAATGGACGACATCACCAAACCTGCATTGAGTTCGGTGATGGAAGATGTAATCCAACTTCATCCACCAAAATTCAAAAACATGTATCGCTCATGGATGGAAAATGTAAGGGACTGGTGCATTTCTCGTCAACTTTGGTGGGGACATCAGATTCCCGCATATTACCTTCCAAATGGAGAATTTGTAGTAGCAAAAACGAAAGAAGAGGCTGTTGATATCGCAAATGACAAATTTGGGACAGCGTATTCGCTGAATGACCTGACTCAAGACGAAGATGTGCTTGACACTTGGTTCTCTTCATGGCTATGGCCTATCTCTGTATTTGATTCCGAAGTATTCAGAACAGGAGAGAAAAATGAAGACTTGAAGTACTATTATCCAACCAATGATTTGGTGACAGCTCCTGAGATTTTATTCTTCTGGGTTGCTAGGATGATCATTGCGGGATATGAATATACAGGAGAAAAACCTTTTAAAAATGTCTATCTCACAGGAATAGTTAGAGATAAGCAAGGAAGAAAAATGTCCAAGTCTTTAGGTAATTCTCCAGATCCTTTGGAGCTGATCAAACAATTTGGTGCTGATGGTGTACGCACAGGAATGCTTTTCTCCTCTCCTGCTGGAAATGATCTTCCTTTCGATGAGAAATTGGTTGAACAAGGTCGTAATTTCTCAAATAAAATTTGGAATGCTTTTAGACTGGTAAGTGGATGGGAGATTGATTCGAGTCTTAATGGTGAAAGCAATCAAGCAGCAATCACTTGGTTCGAAAATCGATTCAATGAAGCCTTGACAGAAATCGAAGATCACTTTGAGAAATTCAGAATCTCTGATGCCCTCATGGCAACTTATAAGTTGGTTTGGGATGATTTCTGTTCTTGGTATTTGGAAATGATCAAACCCGCCTACCAAGCTCCAATCGATCCTGCAACTCAAGCGAAGACCATCGGATTCTTTGAAGATATTCTTAGGATCTTGCATCCATTTATGCCTTTTTTGACAGAAGAACTTTGGCATCAAATCAAAGAAAGGGACACATCAGAAGCATTAATAGTATCTGCTTGGCCAAAAGCAAAATTATTTGATAAGCAAATCATCACAGAAGCAGCACAGGTATTTGAAGTTGTCTCTCAGATAAGGAATATTCGTGCTTCCAAAGGAATTTCGCCAAAAGAGGCATTCTCGCTGACGATCAAAACCAAACAAGAAGATCTTTACAATAGATTTGATGCTGTTTTGAAAAAATTAGCGAATCTTGATGAGGTGACATTTGGTGATTCTATTGACAATTCAGTAAGCTTTGTGGTCAAAGCTGACGAATGCTTCATCCCAATGGAAGGACAAGTCAATCTTGAGGAAGAGAGAGAAAATATCACAAAAGAATTAGCATATACCAAAGGTTTTCTAACTTCTGTTTTAAAAAAGCTCAGTAATGAACGATTTGTAGCAGGAGCACCTGCAGCTGTGATCGAAAATGAAAGAAAAAAACAAGCGGATGCAGAGTCTAAAATCAAAGCCCTGGAAGAAGCTCTTTCCAAGCTTGGTTAAACAGAATTAAACTTAAAAAACCGAAGCTTTCCCGCTTCGGTTTTTTTAAACTGCAAAAATGAAAATTAAGAAGATTCTCATTGACCTCGGTGTCAATATTTATCACAAGTGATCCTGCAGTTAATTGTAATTTATTTATTAATTATCAGTACTAAAGTGGTTTAAAAACCACCTGCTTATTTAGCTACAAGTGTGTAATTAGATTTAAATCTTACAATTTAAGCAAAGACCTAATCCACTTAATTTTTCTTAGAATTAGGAACATCATCATTGCTTTTACAAACTTCAACCAAATAATCATCAATGACTCTTATTGCATAATCAAAGCAACATTGAAGGAATTTTCTTTCATAAGTAATCATAAAGTGAGTATGATACATAAAATTGAAGCCTAGTCCAATTAGGTAAATCTTTGAAACTATTGCGTTACCTTCATTTTTTTCATAGATCACTCTCAAAATTTCCCGGTTGTTTTTTTGAAATTTAGGGATAGTCACAATTGGATCTGATTTCCTTTCTTGCTTCGTATCATTATAATGTGCACTTCTACATCCATCACAACAATACTTCTTATCAGACCTCCCCAAAACCAACCGGTCGCAAACCGGATTCAAGCAAACTCTTACATCTTTCATAAAAAAACTAGTTTAAAAACTATCAATACTCTGTTAATCAGAAGATTAAATATAAAACATTAAAACTAGTTAAAAAATACCTAGTAGTAGGTATTTTTTAATTGAGATATAAATTAAAAATTTTTTGATATTTTTTATTGTTTATCAATAAATAATTATTGAATTTTGAAAAATAAACCAAACAACAGCATCATGAATTGGAAAAAACAACCTCAATTATTGACCATCACAATTGTGATTTGGATTATCTTTATAGGGTTTTGCCCAAGTTTTCAAAAGAGGAGTAGAAATTCAATCTGAAAATGAACTAACCATCTAACTATGCCAATAATTGTAAATCTAGATGTCATGATGGCAAAAAGAAAAATGTCGCTCAATGAGCTCTCAGAGAAAGTAGATATCACGCTATCCAATCTTTCTATTTTAAAAACTGGCAAAGCGAAAGCTATTCGATTTAGTACTCTAGATGCAATTTGCCAAGTCTTAGAATGTCAACCTGGAGATATCCTAGAGTTTGCAGAGAATTGATCGTCAAATTTCCCACCGTTCATCATTTTCAGTAAAATAAAATAAACCAATCAGTCCAATTTTTGCTTATATGAACATAATCTGAATATTATTTTAATAAATGCTCAATTAAGCAAAATGAAGACTTTCAATCTCAGCGTTTTTACCTTAACTCTAATCATCTTTCTCTGGAATTCCAACTTGGTATTTTCTCAAAACAATGAAAATCAATATAATGTAACAGGGAAAATTATTGATTCTGAAAGTAAAGAAACTGTACCATTTGTACAAGTTGCCTTCTTCAAGCCAGGGGAAGAGGAACCTGTGGCTTACTCTGACACAAACATTGACGGTGTTTTCAACCTCAAATTACCTGCTTCTACTTATAACTTAAGATTATATTTGATTGGTTACGAGAGACAAGAAATTGAAAATATTAATGTAAATAAAAATCTAAACCTTCAAAACATTGAAATCTTTAATGAAGGAGAGAATCTGGAGGAAGTAGTCGTCGAGTCTAGCAAGATTCTAATGCGAACCAACGTCGAGGGAATTACTATTAATCCTAGTGCAAATTTATCAAATATTGGAGGAACACTTCTTGATATATTGAGAAACACACCTTCCGTAAGGGTGGGTGATGATGGAGGGATTTCACTAAGAGGAAGTACAGGAACTAACGTATTAATAAACGGCAGAAATTCATCCTTAACGCAAAACCTAGATCAAATTCCTGCAAGTGCAATAGAACAAATTAGAATAATAAATAATCCAAACGCCAGATATGATGCAGAAGCTGAAGGAGGGATTATTGATATCGTATTGAAAAAAGGTGATGATCTGGGAACTAATGGAGGTGCTGAACTAACCTACGGTACTAGAGGACGGATGAACACTGGAGCAAGATTCAATCATAGAACCATCAAATATAATGTTTATGCTGGTTACAATCTGAGAAGATGGAGAGATGTTGGTAACCGTAGAATCGAAAGAGAAATCTTTGGAGACGGAGAAAAACTCAACCAAGAAACTGGAAATAGGAATGAAAATCTAGGCCATACTTTTAATTACGGCGCTGATTATTATTTCGGGAAAAACACCATTAGTTACGAAGGCGTGTTCAGTACAAGTCTAGATCAACAAATCAATACACTGTATTCAAGATTATCTACGCTCGATTCAGACGAGCTCGTCTTGGAGTATGTAAGAAGAAATAATGAAAGCGAAACTGATGATGGGCTTGAAAATTCCTTCATTTATGAAAGATCATTTGATGACAAAGAAAGATCATTCAAATTCATAGTGAGCAACTCTTACACCAATCAATTTAAAACTCAAAACATTGATATCTTCAGAAATGCTTCAAATCCAAATCCTGAAAATCTCAACGGGCAAGAAAGAGCTTTTACTGATGAAAAAAGATATAACACAGTTTTCCAAACTGACTACATCCATCCTCTTCCAAATCAAATGAAACTTGAAGTTGGGGCTAAATCAAATCTAAGAAATTTCGATAATGATTATGATTATTCAAGGTTCAACGAGGGTGCTCAAGATTTTGTAAATGACCCTGCCATAAGTAATCGATTTGATTACAAAGACAGAATTCACGCAGGTTATTTTGTCTGGAGCAAAGCGGGTGAGAAAATTGACATTACTGCTGGATTGAGAGGAGAATATACGACAGTAGATACCTACTTATACAATACTGAGGAGAGGAATAGGCAGGAGTATTTCAATTTGTTTCCAAGTGTACAATCTCTTTACAAATTTTCTCCTGAACAACAAATCAAGTTCACCTACAGTAGAAGAATAGATCGACCGACTGCATGGAGGCTAAACCCCTTCCCAGACATTACTGATTCCTTGAATGTAAGAAGGGGGAATCCATTTTTACAATCTGAAATGATCCACTCGCTAGAGTTGGGGCATATTATGGAGTTAAAAAAGGCAAGTTTAACCACTAATTTCTTTTATAGACAAGTAAACGGCTTATTGGATTTTATCACTATCATTGAAGACGGAATTTCTTACTCTCAACCCGAAAATCTCAATACAGGTGAATCTTATGGCGTCGAATTAATTGGATTATGGGATTTGACACCTTGGTGGAATTTAAATGGTAGTCTCACTGGATTCAATATTAGAGTAGATGGATCAAACCTTGGAGAGGAGTTTGTAAATAGCGGATTTGCTTGGAATACCAAATTGAATTCAGACTTTAAGCTTCCATTAGATTTTACACTTCAGCTCGTTTTCAACTACGATTCTCCAGAAATCGAAGCACAAGGAAGAGACTTATCTCAGTATTTTATAGATGCAAATATTCAAAAAAGCTTTTTTAACAATAAAGGGAGTTTGGCACTGAGTATAAGAGATATTTTTGATACAAGAAGATTTGCCGGAAATAGCTTGACGAATACATTCTCTCAGTCATTTTATTCAAAAAGAGAGACGAGAATCGCATTATTTAGTGCTAGATATAATTTTTAAATTATAAAAATTCATGCATAAAAAAGCCAATTCATCAGTAATTGATAAATTGGCTTTTTAAAGTATTACGGATAAAGAATTATTTCTCAAATGTGATTCCATCAGGATTAGCTCCTAACTGTTTTAGAATTTCACTTACACTTTCTACCATTGGCTGAGGTCCACAAACATAAAATTGTTGAGAAAGGTCCGATAAATTTTCTTTGAGAAACTCCATATTGACCCGTCCAAAAGAGTGGCCTTCTAGCTTTTCTCCATCTAAAATAGAAAAGAAATCCTCCGCTAAAATTTCATGAAAATAAGATTCCATGATAACATCTTTACCAGTCTTATTTGCAAAAATCAATTTGTTTCCATCGAGATTCCCAGCATCCTCCAATGATCTGAAAATACTAATAAAGGGAGTAATTCCTGCCCCACCTGCAATAAAAACTCCTTTTCCTTTGAACTGAATGGCACCCCATGCATCATCGATGATCAATTCATCACCTTCTATCAAATCTTCTATCTGTTTTGTCACTCCATCATGATCTCTATATGATTTGATCACGAATTCAAGGAAGTCATCTTCTGGCAAAGACGTAAAAGTAAATGGTCTCTTTTCATCCTTCCACCCCTCTTTATTAATGGCTACTTCTGTAGCCTGACCTGGTGTAAAATTGTATCCACTAGGCTTTTCTGTTTTCAACATTTTAACATCATGTGTCAAAGAAAGTATGTCTGTGATTTTAACTGTATAGCTCATAAAATTTATTTTTAGTTTACCTATAAAGTAATAGCAGCAAATATTGTTCAAGAATCTCCGCTTTTCTAATGAATTTTAAAAAAAGCAAACAAGAATTCATTTTCGAAGTTGTATCTTCGATTTACCTAAACCAAACAAATCAATTAAATATTTATGAAAAAAATCGGATTATTAATCGCCTCTTTTGCTTTGTTAATTTTTGTTGCAAGCAACGAAGCTTTCGCACAATTGCAAGCACCAGCACCTAGCCCAGCGGCATTTGTCTCTCAGAATGTTGGATTTACCAAAATTAGCATTGAGTACTCTTCTCCAGCTGTGAAAGGGAGAAAAATTTTTGGAGAAATTGAAAAATTCGGCACTACTTGGAGAGCAGGTGCAAATGCAACTACCATGATCGAATTCAGCACTACTGTCAATGTAGGCGGTCGAAATTTAAGACCTGGTAAATATGCAATATTCATGACTCCAACTGAATCTGGAGACTGGATGGTTAGATTCAATAGCAAAGGGAATTCAGTTTTTGCTTACATGAAAGATGGTAAAATCGACGAAGAAGCTATTGCTAAAGATGATTTGGTAGCTTTCAAAGGCACAACAACCAAGTTAGCAAGCCCACAAGAAAGATTGATTTATACCATTTCTGCTGAAAACAATAAAGTAGCGAAGGTGACTTTAACCTGGGAGAACTATTCTGTATCCTTTATGGTAGACACTCAAGTTGATCAGAAAATGGAAAGCTTCAAGGGAGCTTTTTAAAACAAAAGTCTCTCTACTTGGATATTTCAAAAATTGAATTCTGTGAAGTTTTTATACTTTATGATATCTTCCCATTAAAAACAAATCACAATTTTTGACATTTTAGAGAAACCCCAGGAATCGTAAGTCAAATAGCGGAGAGTTTGAATCTCCGCTATTTTTATTTAATGCTTCCAGTCATATTGATCAATAGATTCTAGACAAGCATTTAGCAATAAAACACTGTTTGCGATGTCTTCTTTATGGGCCATTTCTATCACTTGATGCAAATGTCTTGTTGGAATGGAAATCGCACCTGCAATAGCTCCTTGTTTTCCCATCCTTTGAACTCCTGCGGTATCTGTTCCGCCAGCGGTAAGGATTTCCGGTTGCCATTTGATTTGAAATTGATCAGCAGTTTTTTTCATAAAATCCACCATACGATAATCACAAATTGTCATCGCATCCATAATTTTGATCGCAGTTCCTTTGCCCAACTCTGTCACCTTCTCGTGCGGCTGAGCTCCTGGTACATCAAAGGCAATCGTAGTATCTAGAGCGATTCCAAAGTCAGGATTGATTCCATGTGCAGCGACATTTGCCCCACGAATCCCTACTTCCTCTTGAACTGTAAATACAGCATGAAGGTCATACGCTGGATCTTTGATCGTTCGCAATGTTTCAATCAAAATATATACCGCCACTCTATTATCGATTGACTTACAGTTGACACAATCACCCATTTCGATTAGTTCACGATCTCTGGTAATTGGGTCACCGATAGTGATATATTTCTCCACTTCCTCCTTATTCATTCCCAAATCAATAAAGAAGTCTGTTGTCTTGGGAAGTTTTGTTTTTTCCTCAGGAGACATGACATGAATAGGCTTGGAACCCATCACTCCTACTAGATCTTTCTTACCATGAACAATGACCCTTTGGGCCGTTAGAGTCTTGGGATCAAATCCTCCTAAAGTATGAAATCTAACAAATCCATTGTCATCAATATGTGTCACAATGAATCCAATTTCATCAATATGGGCTGCCACCATGATTTTTTTGTTATCAGGATTTTTTTTTGATTTTTTAACAGCAATGACATTCCCCATATTGTCTATAATCACCTCATCAGATAATGGAGTAACTATACCTACAATTAAATCTCTAACCCTTTTCTCAAAGCCCGGTGCACCAGCTATTTCACAAATTTGTTTTAATAAGGCTACATCTACATTCATCATGATCTATTTTTTTATTTTTCTAATCCCCAAAGTGTGTAATTTCTCTACACTTCATCTCCATTTATTGAAAAGAGAATCTCTGAGTATTACTTAAAATTGGTACGAAATTTTCTTTGGTTGTATTGATATTTTATTTCTGAGGGTATTTATTCAATCCAATACATACCCAACTGTAAAAAGACAACAAAAGATTTATTTATGCAATTGATTCTTGTGCTTATCGGTGCATTCATCGTATTTATTTTAAGTACTCTGACTGGAGGAGGGGCAAGTTTACTCTTAATGCCTCTTGTTGCTGTGGTTGTGGGTATAAAAGCCGTCGCTCCAGTCATGGCAGTCAGTATTGGAATGAGCAGCACTTCTAAAGTATTGCTTTTTTGGAAATATATTGATTGGAAGCTATTTGCGTGGCTTTTCCCATCGACAATAGTTGGCTCAATCTTAGGAGCCAGCCTATTTGCTAGCATGTCGAGTGATTATTTACAGCTATTGATAGGACTCTTACTTGTATCTACAATATTTCAATTCAAACAAAAAAAGAAACCAAGATTTAAAGTTAAAGCTTGGCATTTCGCTCCGATGGGCTTAGTCGTAGCATTCCTTTCAGGACTTATAGGAGGGGTTGGGCCTTTGATGAACTCAGCTTATCTCAATTATGGAATCAGCAAAGAGTCATTATTGGGAACAAGGTCTGCAAACGCTATTTTACTCCACAGTACAAAAATCCTCAGTTATGCTTACTATGGCTATATGACAGGTGAGGTTCTCAAATATGGGATTTTGATCGGAGTGACCTCTATGGTTGCTGTGTATTTTGGAAAGCTTATTCTAGCAAAGATCTCAGATAATTTCTTCCGACAAATAGTCGTAGCGAGCATGGTCCTCAGTGGTGTACTGATGCTTTGGAAAAATTGGGGAACTGTCGAAGGACTTATTTAAATCATTCAAAAATTCATTAAATCAAATTATATGAAATTATCAATTTCAAAAAATGTCCATTTAGTCGAACCAGGAGATTTTGAACCTACCGATCATTGGTATCCTCGGGTTTTGAATTCTAATATTCATCCCCTAGTGTCCTATTTTCTCAATCTTTCTCATAAGCAGATTGCAGAAAGATATAATAGGCTTCATCCACAAAGTGATCTTGAAGCTTTGATGAAAATCATGTCTTATCAACCACAATATTTCCGCTGGGCGGGAACAGACTTGATGCATGTCACTAACAATGAGGGTAACAGAAAACTAACAGTAATCGAAACAAATAGCTGTCCTTCTGGGCAAAAATCAATGCCTCTTCTAGATCTTAATGTAGAGCAAGGAGGTTATAAAAGACTGATAGAAAAGACCTTCAAGCCCATGGTAAAAGCTCATGACATGGAAGGTGCTCTCGCAGTTATATATGATAAAAATCCAATGGAAAATATTGGTTATGCCGCTACAGTGGCTGATGTTTTTGGTGAAAACGTCTTTTTAGCCAAATTTGAAAAATTAGACAATGATCCTCCTGTTAAATTCGAAAATGGCGTGATGTTTATCAGAAATGAAAAGGACGAATGGGTAAAAATAAGAGCTGCATTTAGGTATGTTACTCAAGAACCTTGGGCCAGACTGCCAAAAACTACTAAAACCTTACTTTTGAACCCCATTGAGGCTTGTCTTTCGGGAGGCCGAAACAAAGAAGTTGCAAGTGCTGCCTACGATTCTTTCAATGAGGAGTTCGCTGAGAATGGAATTTCAATTTTTACTCCTAAAACTTTCAGAAAAGTGAAATATAGTGAATTACAAGGTCATCTTGATAGACTTGGAGGCAGTATGGTCATCAAAGTACCAGACTCCAATGCTGGTCAAGGTGTATACACGGTGGTCAATCAAAAAGAGCTTGACCATGCAATGTCGGAGATCGATCCAAAAGATCAATATTTGGTTCAAGAACTGATTCATAGTAATTTCAGCGCTAATCTTGACCCAAGCAAAGCATGGTATCATGTGGGTACTATTCCTGATTCTAAAGGCAGAAGTTTTGCATTTGACTTGAGATTGATGATGCATGCCACGGAGGAAGGAATTAGACCACTTGCTGTTTATAGCAGAAGGTCGCGGTTTCCACTCAACGAAGAGCTCCCTGAAGAAATGAATTCATGGGAGGTTTATGGGACAAATCTTTCGATAAAAGGAGAAGATGGATGGACTTATGCAGATGAAAGACTGATGCTTTTTGACATTAGAAATTTCGGACTGCTCGGAGTAGGAATTGATGAATTAATCAAAGGATTTGTACAAAGTGCAATGGCTGTGTACGCCATTGATCAAAATGCCATAAAAATCTATGGTGAAAGCTTAATTAAAGACTATTTTACTACCCAAAACCTATAATCATGAATAATAAAATATTAATTGTTGAAGACGATGCGGTTTTTTGTAGGCTGCTGACAAGGTTTCTCTCCAGAAATAATTTTGAAGTTATGGATGCTCAAAATGGTCGAGATGCTTTGGAGCTTATGAAATTGAACACCTTCAAATTAGCCATATTAGATTATCGCCTGCCAGATATGAATGGCATAGATATTCTTAAAAAATTAAAAGAATCAAACTCTGATGCAAAATCTATAATGATCACCCGCTACGGAGATAAAGATATAGCTGCAAAAGCCATCAACGAAGGAGCTGATGCATTTGTGTCCAAACCTATCAACCCAGATGAATTACTTGAAGTCATAAAGGGACTAAGGATTTGATTATATTTGGAACAAAAAAAGAGGAGCAAAATTGCTTCTCTTTTTTTGTTATGAAAATATTTTTTTTACAACTCTTTAATAAGCTCTTACCGTCTTACCTTCCATATAATTCACAAATGCTCGATTCACTACGCGCATTCCTCCTGGGGTAGGAAAGTCACCAGTAAAATACCAATCTCCCAAATGCTCAGGACAGGCTTTATGTAGGTTTTCTACAGTTTGATAAATGACTTTGACATCAGCTTTGATATTGTCAGAGGTGATGATTTGGGCTACTTTATCTGATATTTCTTGATCTGCAAAAGGCTCATAAAGTTCTTTTGCATAATTCACGTCCATTACATCACCTGATTTTGCCTTCTCATAAATATCATCAACGAGATCTGACATTCCTCTTTCTTTTAGCAATTCCATTGTCGCTCTGAAAGCAATAAAATCTTTCATTTTAGACATGTCTATGCCATAGCAATCTGGAAATCTAATTTGTGGCGCAGATGAGACGATGACAATTCTTTTTGGATTAAGCTTGTCAAGAGTAGTCAAAATACTTTTTTCAAGTGTAGTTCCTCTCACAATACTATCATCAATCACAACCAAAGTATCTACACCAGATCTTACAACTTCATAAGTGGTATCATAGACATTGGCTACCATAGCGTCTCTGTCTGAATCATTAGTTATAAAAGTCCTTAGCTTCACATCTTTACTGACCAGCTTCTCAACTCTCGGTCTGAAGTGCAGGAGTTCTTCCAAATCCTCCAAATGTGGCTTTCCTTCTAGGAGTACTTCTTTCCGCTTAGCACTTAAATAGTCTTCCAAGCCTTCAATCATTCCCAAAAAGGCGGTTTCTGCTGTATTTGGGATGTAGGAAAATACCGTATTCTTCAAATCAAAATCAATTGCTTGAAGGATTTGTGGAATCAAAGCTTTTCCAAGTTGCTTTCTTTCTCTATAAATTCCTGGATCGGTTCCTCTTGAGAAATAAATTCTTTCAAAAGAACAGGATTTCTTTTCTCTGGCTGGCATAATTTCATGCTCACCATAGCTCCCATCTTTATTGATTACCAAAGCACAACCCGGCTGAATCTCTTTGATTTCCTTATAATCGATATCAAAAGCTGATTTGATTGCTGGCTTCTCAGATGCTACTACGACAAACTCATCATCTGCATAATAATAAGCTGGTCGGATACCTGATGGATCTCTTACAACGAAGCTAGAACCATTTCCTATCAATCCAGCCATGGCATAACCACCGTCAAAATCTCTACAAGATCTCCTTAGAATCCGCGCAACATCCAATTCATCCTCAATGACAGCTGTAATCTGTTCGTTAGAGTATTCATTTTTGTATTTATCAAAAATCCTCTGATTCTCTTCATCCAAAAAATGTCCGATCTTTTCCATGACCGTAACAGTATCTGTTTTTTCTTTTGGGTGCTGACCCAACTCTACCAATCTACTAAAAAGTTCCTCAACGTTTGTCATGTTGAAATTTCCCGCCATCACGAGATTTCTACTTCTCCAATTATTCTGTTTCAAGAATGGATGACATGTCTCTATGCTGTTTTCCCCATGAGTTCCGTATCTCAAGTGGCCAAGCCATACTTCACCGGTAAAAGCAATATTTTCTTTTAACCATTCCGCATCAAACAAGGCGCTCTCACCACCAAGTTTTCTAGCTTTTTTATATTTTTTTTGAATTTTATCAAAAATATAATTGACAGCTTGGGGTTCTATCGATCGATATCTACTGATATATCGGGTGCCTGGACTAGTATTGATTTTGATATTGGCCACACCTGCACCATCTTGACCTCTATTGATTTGCTTTTGCATCAATATATAAAGTCGATTAGTTACATAGGCAGGTGATCCGTATTTGTCAATGTAATATTGGAGGGGTTTTCGGAGCCTTATCATGGCTATCCCACATTCGTGTTTGATCTGATCACTCATTGGGTTGGGCGAAAGTTATATTTGAGTTAACAAAGTTAGCTCTTTTTTAGAAGAATCAAGAAGTAAATTATCTTAGGATTCGTGACCTATATTTTTGTTTAAATTCTTATGAAATAAAAGTGGGCTATTTAACCTAAATCTAAATGAATTTAATTCCACAACTTGGGGAATTTTTTGTTACAAGATGGGACATGTCTCCACATACGAATGATTTTTTGCTGGATTTTGGGATTGAATGATGTCTTTTTCAGTATGGCACCCTTCTTTCACTGTAGTCTATATATGAAAAAGAAAAATATTAAATCTGTTCTTTTAACCATCATAATGTTTTTGGTTAATGCAGTTTCCAAGATGTATCAAAAAAAGGAAATTGATAAATCTGAATTTTCTGGAGAGAGCCATAATCCATTAAGACTTGAACGACAGTTTTATAATTCTTAATCATTTTAACAAAATATAATTATCACTAAACCAAAAATTATGAAAACGAAAATCATCATCCCCGCCCTCCTATTTTTAGGAATGACATCTGTTCCTGTTTTTTCAAGTCCCACTGCGACTGAAACTAGGGCTATCGAAGTCACGGTTCAAGAACAGGAAAAAGTCAAAATCGATCCAGAGAATCTTCCTGAATTAGTAAAGGAAACAATTGCTCTAGATTCAGAAACAGCAAGTCTTATGATCTCAGAAGCCTGGAAAAGCACAAATGAAGAAGGTAAAACTTATTTCAAAATAAAATTTGATAAGGCTGGCGAAGAACTTGTAAAAAAATACGGTGTGGACGGTAAAGAAATTAAAGAAACCACCAACCAATAATCATTACCAGCCATAATTTAATAAAGTTTTAAGGTATTGGAATGATTCCAATACCTTATTTTTCGTTAAATTGGAAGCTCATTCAAAATTTTTAAATGGAACATATCCTATTAGTAGAAGATGACGTGACCTATTCAAGGATCATTCAAAGTTTTCTTGAAAAAAACAACTTTAAAGTCACCTCCTGCACCAAGCTTTCAGACATTGATTACCCCTTAAAGAATCACCAAATCAAATTGGTAGTTACGGATTTTAGACTTCCTGATGGCACTGGACTACAGGTTCTTAAGAAAGTTAAAGATAATTATCCCGACGTTGAAGTTATACTAATCACGAATTATTCTGACATCCGGATTGCTGTCAAAGCCATGAAAATGGGGGCTTTTGAATACATTACCAAACCCATCAACCCAGATGAACTTTTGTTGACTGTAAAGGAGGCAATCAAAACGGATCAAAATTCCAAGAAAAACCTAAAAGCTTCCCGACAAAAAATTGATGATTATATAATCGGAGAAAGCATTGAAGCAAAGGAACTAGAAGAACACATTAACCTTGTCGCTCCTACCGAGTTGAGCATCATTGTTCTCGGTGAAACAGGAACCGGAAAAGAATATATTTCTAAAAGAATACATAGAAAGTCAACTCGTGGCGAAGCACCTTTTATCGCAGTAGACTGTGGCGCACTCTCAAAAGAACTGGCAGGAAGTGAACTTTTTGGTCATGTCAAAGGAGCATTTACAGGTGCTTTGGATAATAGAATAGGCCATTTTGAGGCAGCAAGTGGTGGTACGATATTTCTAGATGAAATCGGGAATTTGGACTATGAAATCCAAATCAAATTATTGCGAGCGATTGAAGAAAGAAAAATAAGAAAAATTGGAAGCTCCCAAGAAATAGATATTGATGTGAGGATAATCGCAGCGACAAATGAAAATCTCATAGGCCAATCTCAAGAAGGTGTATTTAGAGAGGATTTATATCATCGTTTGAATGAATTCTCCCTTACTGCACTCCCATTAAGAGAAAAAAAAAAAGATTTAGAATCATTTTGTAATCAATTCTTAATGGAGAGCAATAAAAAACTGAATAAAAACATCAAAAGCTTCTCTTCTGAAGTATCTGCATTATTTCAAAAATACCCTTGGCCGGGAAACCTTCGCGAATTAAAAAATATTATTCGGCGAGCTGTACTCCTTTCAAAATCAGAAACAATTGAAATTGAAATGATCCCTGATCAATTGAAAAACTTTTTGCTGGAAAACGAGCTTGTACAAGATGCGGATATCACGACCAATAATCTGGCATCTCAAGAAAAAGAGCTGATAGAAAAAACGCTTAAAGAGGTTAAATATAACAAAACCAAAGCTGCAAAACAATTGGGAATTGACAGAAAAACGCTCTACAACAAGATGACTAAATTAGGAATTGATTAATCTAACTTTTTACATTGAGCTCAATAGAAAGTAAATTGAGCACTTCTTCAATTCGAGGAATTAATATTTCAATTTGATCCGGCACTCCTTTCATATCCCTATTTTTGATCGCGACTTCAATGTCTTTTGCCAGAGAAGAAGTGTCGGATTTGATTTGACCTAATCTGCTAGACAGTTGATGTGTAATTTCTCTCATCTGGGAATAATCAAGTTGTTTACTTGCTTCTCTCAATTTGTTGATGTCGTTTTCTGTGTGCTCTAAATAGTCCTTAATGACTTCTTGAAGTAATTCATCATCACCCATACAAAATCTCCTCAAATCGCTTATATCAATCGATTCCTGTGGATTATTTAACTTTTCAAAAACATCAATTTTAATAACATTATTTTTCTCAAGATTTAGTGAACTACCTATTAACTCGATGATGTCATTTTCATCAAACGGCTTAAGTAAAATTCCTTCAAAGCCCGCATCAATTAATTTTTCTTGTTCATTAGCAAAAACATTGGCAGTCATTGCAAGTATTTTTGAATCCCTATTTTTGAATCTGTTTTTAATTAAATCTAATACCTGAACCCCACTGACCTCCGGCATTTGGATATCGATAAAAGCCAAATCAAATTCTTCTCCACTATATTGACTTCTAAAATCTATCCCACCATTGTAAGTCAATACTGATGCTCCTCTATTTTCCAAAATCAATCGAACCAACTTCAGACCTATTCTATCATCATCTACCACCAATATCTTAAGATTATCAAGAGCATATGTTTTAGCCACTTCCTCAGAATTCACCGCCTCATCCGCATCTGCAATACCTACAGGTATATTAATCTTAATTCTTGTCCCTTTTCTGAATTTACTCTCGATTGAGATCTGACCTGACTGAAGATCTACTAGTTTTTTAACAATAGAAAGTCCAAGTCCTGTACCTCCAAATCTGCGTGTTATAGAAGAATCAGCCTGATTGAATTCGTTGTAAACATTAGCAAGTTGCTCTTTTGCCATTCCAATCCCAGTGTCTTCTACTAGAATTTGAAGCATATCATTTTTCAAACTTAGCGCTACGAAAATCCTTCCTTCGTTTGTAAATTTTATCGCATTAGACAGGAGGTTATTGAGGATTTGATTGATTCTTAATTCATCTCCAATCAACCATTTGTTTTTTGGCAAATCTATTTTCCAAATAAAATCTAAACTCTTCTCTTCTGCTTTGGCACTAAAAAATTTCTTGATTGACAAGAATAAGTTAAATGCATCAAATGGCTTTTCTTCTATCTCAATTTTCCCAGCCTCAAGTTTTGAAAAATCCAGAATATCATTGACTACGCCCATGAGCGTTTTGGAAGCAAATCCAATCATTTTGACCGATTCATCCTGTTTTTGATCTAAATTGGATTTCTCTAACTGCCTTTGAAATCCCTGAATCGCATGCAATGGATTTCTAATTTCATGACTCATATTTGCTAAGAAGTCCTGTTTTGCTTTGGCTAAATTTTCGGAGTAATTCTTTGCTTCTCTGAGCTTAGCATTATAAACACTTGCTTTCTTAACCTCTTTTAAAATACTATAAATGAATCCAAGAGAACCAATCACTCCTAAGAAAACTAACCCTCCAAGAATAAATGATACCGTATAAGTTAAGTTGTAAGCGGACTCATTTTGAGACTTTGAATCGACTAATAGACTTAATTGAATATTACTTATCAAATTCTGAATTTCTGAGAAAACCTCTGCGTTTTTAGTTTGTAAATTTGCTTCAAGATTGACAAAATTTTCTCTCAATTGTTGTTCGTCTTTGAAAAGTTCGGTAACCAAGCCCCTCAAGGCGATCAATACCGAATCAGAACCAGTTTTTTGTTTGTTGCTCGCTAAATCCGTACGATTCAAGGCTTCAATATCTTCAAAGAAGGAAGATAAATCTTCTTCAACCTCAAACTCTTCTTTATCTACCACAGACTTTCTAAGGCTATCGAGGTTTCCAAATAATTCCCTTGGTTTTAAATTATCAAAAAAATTCATCCTAGTGGACTCTTCTTGCCTTTGTAATTTAATCTCAATACTTTTCAATGCTTCTTGGCTAAAGTTCCGATTGGTGAGTCTGTACCGAACCTCTTCTAGTCCAGCATATGAAATCATCAATTCCTGCACATTCAATCCTATTTTTTGAAAACTTTCTATCTCAGCTTTGCTGTCAGCAGCTTCATTTAACCAATTTAATCTGTTTCTGATGCGATCATAAGCCTCGTTCAGAATAGAATCTTTATCTGATGTCCGGTTTCCTTTGGACATATCTAATAGGTAGACATCTGCCATCAAGCCATTGAGTTGTCTCAATTTCTCGTTTGGCTCTGAAAGATTTTCAACTGTTTCTAACAAGTTTTTGATACTGATATAAGTGACAATACTTACGGTCAATACTAAAAAAATCGCCAGAACGAACCCCAATATTACCTTAGAGCCTAATTGAAAGATGATTGATTTCTTGATCAAGATTTAGGAAGTTTTTTCGGTTTTTACAGTCAAGAACCATTCCAAAACTACCAATTAAACTGCTCTAACCTCTAAAAAAGGCAACCACTCTTCAGCCTGTCTTTCTGCGTATTCCGCTAGAAAAAATGACAAACTTGGCTTGAATGGCTTACTTCTCAAGACCATCCCGCTTTGCTCAGGAGATTTATCTCCTTTGATGACATTGCAGCGATGACATGCCGTGATCAAATTGGTCCAATTGGTTTTCCCTCCTTTTGACCTTGGGATTACGTGATCAATGGTAAGATTTTTTTTTGAACCACAGTATTGACATTCTCCACCATCACGTTTGAAAAGGTTGTTTCTATTTAACAAAACCCCTCTAAAAGGAATATTTTTATATTCATTAAGTCGAATTACAGCAGGGTATTGAAAAGTCCTACTGACTGTTCTGATGGTATAGGATTCATAAAAACTTAAACAGCTTACTTTTTCTAAAAAAGTTAGAACCATTGCCTTTTGTACCGTAACAACAGCCACAGGAGAATGATCTAAATTCAAAACCAAAACGCGTTTTTCCATATTTCATCAACTCTTAAAACTAACCTGAAAAACATGTTGATGAATTGAAATGTTTAATAGGCCAGTCTACTTAATTCTTTTTTGAGGTCCTTTTCTTTGATATCCTGTCTTTTGTCATGTAGCTTTTTACCTCTTCCTAGAGCGATCTCCATTTTGGCTAACCCCTTGTCATTGATAAATATACGAACAGGAATTATGGAAAGTCCTTTTTCGGCAAATTTGGTATCTAATTTATCAAGTTCTTTTTTGCTAAGCAAAAGTTTACGCTCTCTAACAGCATCATGATTGTAACTAGCAGCCATTACATAGGGTGCAATGTGCATTTGCTTAATAAAAAGCTCTCCACTTCTAAAAAAACAATAGGCCTCCGTTAACGACACTTTTCCTTCTCTAATAGATTTGATTTCAGTGCCACGTAAGACCAAGCCAGCCACAAATTTTTCAACAAACTCAAATTCATGACTCGCCTTTTTATTTTTTATATTAATGATTTTATCAAACTTTAGTTTTTTGTTCATATCAGGGAGTTTTTATATTTATATTATCTGCAATGGACTCTGCCCACAGCCTTTGATCCAAAGGTCATATTTTCATCCTTGCCTCAGGACTTACGTCCAATCCACAAAATTGACCATTTTGATATTTGAAATGTGCAGCCATGGCAATCATTGCTGCATTATCTGTACAATACTCAAACTTTGGTACAAATACATTCCATTTGAATTCTTTGGCCAATGTTTCCAATTCTTTCCTCAGACCTGAGTTTGCTGATACACCACCTGCAATTGCAATATTTTTTATTTTATACTGCTTGGCAGCCTTTTTTAACTTTTGCATCAAAGTTTGTATCAAGGTATATTGTACCGAAGCACAAATATCCGCCAAATTATGTTCCACAAACTGAGGATTTTCTTTCAAATTATCTCTCAAGAAATATAAAACAGCAGTCTTGATTCCACTAAAAGAAAATGTCAAATCAGGCATATTAGAAATTGGAAATTGAAATGCTTTTGAATTACCATCTTTAGCATATTGATCAATCAATGGCCCTCCTGGATATGGCAAACCAAGTAGTTTTGCAGTCTTATCAAAAGCTTCTCCAACAGCATCATCCATCGTCTCTCCTATCACTTGCATGTCTAAGTAATCTTTCACCAAAACCAATTGCGTATGACCACCACTGACCGTCAGACAAATAAATGGAAATTCAGGCTTTGGTTCATCAATAAAATGAGCCAAAATATGTGCTTCCATGTGGTTAATATCTATTAATGGAACACCTAAGGCAAAAGCAAAAGATTTAGCAAAAGAAACTCCAACCATCAAGGATCCCATCAAACCAGGACCTTTTGTAAAAGCAATAGCTGAAAGTTCTTTCTTGCTGATTCCAGAAGATTCTATAGCTTCGTGCACGACAGGAATAAGATGCTGCTGATGAGCTCTTGAAGCTAATTCAGGAACTACTCCACCATATTTTTCATGAACAGATTGCGTGGCGACAATATTATTAAGTATTTTGCCATTAGATATAACAGAAGCCGAAGTTTCATCACAAGATGATTCTATGGCTAGAATATTTACATTCATTGTATAAGTCCCTTTGGAAAAGAAGTCGAAAGTTACGGAAAAAATACTGAAAGCCTTTAAACTGCTCTTCAGGTCAGTACTTTTCCTAGTTTTGGGACTTGTATTTTTTGTGATTGCCTTACAAATCCCTTTTATCCAGACCAAAGTATCTGGATTTCTTACAGCATATATTACTGATAAAACAGGATTTGACACTTCTATAGATAAAGTAAAAATCCGCTGGTGGGATGCTGTGAGTCTTACTGATGTGGTCATATATGATCAGCAGGATAGCTTGATGATCAATCTTGAAGAAGTTTATATTGATTTTTCTGTAAAAGGACTCTTGGACGCAGAGAATCCAAGCCTAGATCAGATCAAAATGATCAACGGTAATGTAAGAATCATTGGTCATAAAAGTGGGGAAAATCTAAATATCACCACCTTTTTCAATGAAGTAAATAGACTCATTCCCAAAGCAAAAACACCAAATAAACAATTCAAATTCAGCATTGGAAATATATTTTTAGAAGAAACGTCTCTAGACATACTCAATTATGCTGCGACACCTATAACGGAGGGGTTTGATTACAATCAATTAAAATTCAGAGATTTACTAGCTGACGCAGATGAATTCTATACAACTCAAGGTAAGATTGGTTTCAAAACAAATTATCTCAAAGGAATTGAAATCAACTCTGGCATTGTAATTCAGCAGTTGAAGACTGACTTTACTTACACTCCTACTTTTATGGAGTTTGACAACTTATTTTTAAGATCAAATCAAACAGAAATCAAAGATTATCTCAAATTTAGTTACGAATCTGTAAAAGCCCTTTCCAATTTTAATGAAGAAGTAAGCATCCAAGCCAGTCTGAATGAATCAACCTTAGATATCAAAGATTTGAAATACTTTTCAGATCAAATCCCCAACTTTGAGGATAGAGTAACCCTTAGCGGAGATATTGAAGGAAAAGTGAATGATCTTTCCTCAGAACAATTGTTGATCAGATTTGGCAAGAGGAGTGCTCTTTTTGGTAAATTTGACATTCAAGGTCTGCCAGATGTCAAGAACACTTTTTTTGAAATGTCACTCCTCAACTCCATTTTAAATAGTGAGGACCTTTCACCTTATATCAGTGAAGAAGCTAAAGTTGAAGTCAACAAATTCAGAGATATTCGCTTCGATACTGATTTTTCTGGATATCTGCGAAATTTCACCGCAAATGGTAATTTCAGAACTGAAATTGGTCAAATGATTGGTAGATTAAATTATAAATTTGAAAACAATCAACCCACCTATAATGGGCGCTTAGAGCTAAAAGACTTGGATTTAGGAATTCTCCTAGAAGACAAAGACAATTTTCAAAAAGTCAGCCTTACAGGAGAAATTAAAGGAACAGGTCTTACGCTTGAAACTGCTCTTCTTCAAGTAGATGCCAACATCAAAAAGCTTGGGATTTACAATTATGATTATGAAAACATTCGAAGCAACGCTACTTATGGTAAAGATCTTTTTAGCGGAAAACTAGAAGTGAACGACCCAAATCTAAAAGCAAATTTCGATGGAGTCCTAGATTTACGAGACAACAAAGACTCTATTCGTCTGAATGTTCAAGTGGATACCGCATTCTTAAAAGAATTGAATATTATTGATCGGGATCTCTTCATCAGTGGAAAAGTCGATATGGATACCAAAGGGATTACTTTGGATGATATTGAGGGAATAGCTAGATTTAGTGATCTTAATTTGAGCTATGAAGGTCGAAATGTCTTCATTGATAATTTTTTCTTCCAATCTCTTTTTACGGATCAATCAAGATTAGTTTCTTTGAATTCTGATTATTTGGTAGCTGGAATTTCAGGTAATTTCAAAGTAGAAGAGCTCTTAAGAGATGTAGAGATGCTCTCTAAACAATATTGGGCAATTTTAACGAATTCACCCGAACCGAGTTCTCCAATTAGTAAGGATGATTTTGAGCCTTACAATATTGATATCAATCTTAATTTTATTGATATCAATCCATTGATTAATATTGTTGAACCAAAAGCTTCGATCTCAAAAAATACGATTATTGAAGGTGCATTCTATCAAACACCCTCAAATACAATTTTTAACTTTTTCTCAAGTGTGGATTCAATTTATTACAATGGCAATTTTCTCTTTGACACGAATTTAGATTTCAACACCTCAAAATTGATTGACAGCCAGAATGTTTTGGCATCTTTTTACATTTTCTCAAAACAACAAGTCTTAACCAACGGTCTGACATTCAACAATCTGGGAATCGAGGCGATCTGGGATGAATCAAAAATAGAGCTGACTTACAATCAAGACCAATTGAGTACGGAAAGTTATTTTAAATTGAGTAGTGAGATCCAAATTTTCCCAGATCACACATCTATTGTGGTCGATCCTTCAGAACTCAAAATCTTGGATAAAATCTGGCAATTCGATAAAAATAATCAAATCTACATTGCCAATAGTGAAGTAGAGTTTGATAATATCAAATTGATCAATAAAGATCAATACATTTCATTAAATGGAAATATTTCTAAAGATCCAGAACAGATTTTAGCACTTCAGCTCAACCAAGTAAATTTAGACTTTTTCAATACGCTTAGTTTAAAATCTTTTGAGGGAACCGCAAATGGCATGTTTGCTTTCAATAATTTCTACGAAGGATTAGGTGTCAATGGAAATGTGAACATCAAAGATTTCTTTATCAATAATTTTCTTATTGGTGATATCGAAGCAGCTACTTTTTTGACAGATAACAAAATCAACCTTGAACTGAATAATTATAGAAACGAAAAAAAAGTGATTAGTCTTGAAGGTTTCATAAATAATGAAAATGATGCCATATCTCTAAAAGCTAACCTCAACGAAGCTAATATTTCTATTTTAGAGCCATTTCTCTCTGACTACCTAACTCAAATGGGCGGAACAGTAAATGGAAGCCTAGACATCTTAGGAACAATCAATTCACCTGAAGTGCTTGGGTCTGCAAGAGTAAATGGTGGTTCTTTGAAAATAAATTATCTCAACACTTTTTACACGATAGATGGAAATTTGGTTTTTGGAAGTAATGAAATCAGCTTCCGAGAACTTCTATTGAAAGATATCAATGGAAATCTAGCAAGAATGCGAGGAGGAATCACGCATGATCGTTTTCAAGATTTCCTTTTGGACATCTCTTCAAACTTAGAAAATTTTCAAGTTTTGAATACTTCAGCCAGAGATAACGAATTGTTTTACGGAACAGCCTATGTGACTGGAACACTCGATATCTTCGGAGCTGCAAATAATCTTGATATCAATGCTCGAGCTACTTCTCAACCTAACACAAGGATTATCATTCCTTTTGGTTCTTCTAATGTTCAAGCTCAAGAAGATTTTATCAATATAAGAGATACTACTCGAAACGAAATCATCACTGAATCAGTCGAAAAGCTTGCGATCAACAATGTAAGAATGAATTTTGTATTGGACATTACTCCGGATGCGTATACTGAAATTCAAATTGATCCAAGAACTGGCGAAAATATCCAAGGTAGAGGACGTGGAGTTTTGACACTGAACATTGACACGCAAGGAAACTTTTCCATGACAGGAAATTATGAAATCACAGAAGCAAAATATAATTTTTCGCTTTATAACATCATTAGAAGAGAATTTGTGGTAGAACCTGGAGGAAGGATATCATGGTTTGGTGACCCTTATGAAGGAATAATGGACATCAGAGCAACATATCAAGAGAGTGTTTCGCTTCAAAATTTACAAAATAACAGGACAACGGGTACAGAACTCGAAGACCCACAATTAAGAAGAAGGTGGCCACTTAAAGTAATCATGGATTTGAATGGCAATCTTTTGAGTCCTGATATTGCTTTTGATTTTGACTTCACGGAGTTTCCAGAAGGGGCTCTTCAAACTTACATATCTGCCTTTAGAAATAGAATTGCAAATGACGAACAAGAGAAAAATAGACAAGTCTTTTCTGTCATCATGATGCGGTCATTCTCGCCTGAAGGTCAATTTAGTGGTGTAAGCAATATCGCAAGTTCCAACTTAAGTCAACTTCTATCTTCTCAGCTGAATAGCTTTATTTCTCAAGTTGATCAAAATTTAGAAGTTGATATTGACCTAGCGACTTTGGATCAAAGTGCTTTAGAAACTTTTCAGTTGCGCGTGGCTTACACATTCTTAGATGGACGACTTCGAGTAACAAGAGATGGTGGATTTACAGATTTGCAAGGAAATGCTGACATCAATAGCATAGCTGGAGATTGGAATGCTGAGTACCTTATTACTCAGGATGGCCGCTATAGATTACGCATTTATAATAGAAACAATTTCAACACATTCACTTCCCTATCTCTATCTAGAAATGTGGCCACCTACGGCATTTCCCTATCCCAAAATCTTGCATTTAATTCATTCAAAGAACTGATAGAGCGAATTACAAACAAAAACAAAGAAAAACTGAGGATTAACGATACGGATGATTTTTTGAGATATCAATTTGAAGAAAATGAAAACTGGAAGCCAATTCCTCTTGACAACCTTGATTTGAGAATTAAAGAAGAGCAAAGACAAGATCAATAGCTTGGAAAATAAAATCAAAGCTTATAATTCAAACAATTTTTGAGCTTGAGAATTAGATTGAAAGAACAATAAAAAGAAGATGGAAAAGATTAGCATATTTTGGTTTAGAAGAGACCTCAGGTTAGAAGACAATACAGGATTATTTTATGCATTTGAGCAGGAAGAGAACGTCTTGCCTCTTTTCATTTTTGACAAGAATATCTTGGACAAATTAGAAGATAAAAAAGATAGGAGAGTGCAATTTATCTACGATCAGATTAGCAACATTTCTGAGCAACTGAAAGATTTTGAAAGCAGCATTCTAGTAAAATACGGCTACCCTTTGGAAGTTTTCCAATCTCTATTCAAAGAATATACAATTCAAAATATTTATACCAATAGAGACTACGAACCTTATGCTGAGGAAAGAGATCAATCCATAAAAGACTTAGCAAAGAAAAATAACTGCCAGTTTTTAGATTTTAAAGATCAAGTAATATTTGAGAAAGGTGAGATTCTCAATGGAAGTGGAGAGTTCTATAAGGTTTTCACCCCATACAGTCGTATTTGGCTAGACAAATTCAAGAAATCAAAGCTTTCTCCACTTTCCCTAGACGGAAGGAAGAGAAATTTCTTAAAAATAGATGCACTTCCAATTCCAAGCTTAGTCGATATGGGATTTGAAAAAAGTAATCTTAAAATTCCTGCACTTGAAATCAATAAACCTTTGATCAAAAAATATGATCAAGTTAGAAATTTCCCTGCAATCAACGGTACCACAAGATTGGGAATCCACTTAAGGTTTGGTACAGTCAGCGTAAGAAAACTCGCTCTTGAAGCTGCCCAGCTAAATGATACGTACTTGAATGAATTGATTTGGAGAGAGTTTTATATGATGATTCTTGCACACAACCCACAGGTTACAGACAAAGCCTTCAAACCCCAGTATGATCAGATTCCATGGAGAAACTCTGAAGAAGATTTTCAAAAGTGGTGTGATGGAAAAACAGGATATCCTATTGTAGATGCTGGCATGCGCGAACTGAACGCAACAGGATATATGCACAACAGAGTTAGAATGATTGTAGCAAGCTTTTTGACCAAACATCTTTTATTGGACTGGAAATGGGGTGAAGCTTATTTTGCAAAAAAGTTGTTAGATTTTGAGTTATCTTCGAATAATGGAGGCTGGCAATGGGCTGCTGGAACAGGAACGGATGCCCAGCCTTATTTTAGGGTTTTCAACCCAGAGTCTCAGACAGAGAAATTTGACAAAGAACTTAAATACATCAAAAAATGGGTTCCTGAATATGGAACCGACAAATACCCAAAGCCGATGGTAGAGCATAAATTTGCTAGAGAACGGGCTTTGGAAACATATAAATCAGCATTGAATTCATGAACATAGGAGACAAAGTAAGATTGCTGCATGGCAATGAAGAAGGTGTAATTACAAAAATATCAGCTGGCGGAAGGATTGAAATCGAAATCGAAGATGGATTTAGAATCCCTGCCTTGAAAAATGAAGTCGTTGTCATTTCTGCTTCAGAAAGACAGTATTTTGGTGATGGAGTAAAAGAAGAAAAAACCACAACTTTTTCACCAGGTTCATCAACTTCTGACCAAAAAGAAGGTGTGTTTTTGGCGTATTTGCCTATTAATGACAAAGACCATAGCATTTACATTGTCAACTCAAGTGAAAGAAATTATCTCATGATGGTATCAGAAGTCTTTGGAGATAACAGTCAGACTTTGGTTGCCGGAGAATTGCCATCAAAAGGAAATAAGAAAATTGGAGAAAAATCTATTTCAGACTTCGAGGATTGGCCAACGCTCCTTTGTCAATTTTTCCCAATTCATAAAAAGATCGAAAAAACACAAGCATCATTTGAAAGAAGGGTCAAGTTTAAGGCCACTTCATTTTTTAAAAGCAAATCAAAAGTACCCTTGCTAGAAAAAAACGGCTATTTATTCAAGCTTTCAGAAAACTCAAAAGATATTGATGTCAAGCTATTGAACGAAGAGCTTAAAAAAGACAGCTCTTATACCAATACAGCGAATTTCCCTAGACCTGAAAAAAGTATCGATCTCCATATTGAGAAATTGACAAAAGACTATCCTTTTATGAGCAATAGCGAAATGCTGAAACTCCAAATGGAAACTTTTGAGAAAAATCTAAATTATGCCATCGCACATGGAATGGATGAGATCACTTTTATTCACGGTATTGGAAATGGGACATTGAAAAAAGAAATTCATAAGTATCTAAGCCAATTAGAAAATATTAAGTACTTTCAAGATACAGATAAAAGTCGCTTCGGTTATGGTGCAACTTTAGTTAGAATATCCTAAATCCATGAAAGGTAAGATCTCTCCAATTTTCCGCTTATTTGATTCGCAATATGAAGAAGCAAAAAACGCTTTCCTTATTTTAGGCAGACAGTATAAAGGGAAAAAGGCAGTTGAATTAGAGCAAAAGTTAATTTTTTTAGAAATTTATGTTGACTTGATTTCCAAAATTCATTTTGAGGAAAGGAAATTAAAATTCGAAGTATTTAAGCCTTTCAAAGAGATCTTTAAGGGATTGAAGAAAACAAAACATTTGAAACTAGTTCTTGAAGAATTAAATAAAGTCAAGCTTAAAAATAAACTCACTTACAATAGTTACGAAAAATTTCTGCTAGATGAAAAAAAGGATCACTACAATAAAATTTATGATTTGATTTTATCAACTCCTCTTGAAAAATGGGAAAAGTTCTATGAAAATGTCTATAAAAACAGCTTAGCATTGCAACCTTTAATGGTCAATACAGCAACGACTCAAATTATTAATGAAGAGCTAGAGTTTTTCAATTTAGAACATCAAACTAAACTCGACAACAAAGCCTTGAAGGACATTTATGAAGGACTTAGAGTTATCATCGCATTAGAAAATATCAGGATAGAGTCTGGACTAAATGCTATTTTCGTAGAAGAAGTGCACGAAAAAATGAAGGAATTGCAAACTTCCCTTTTATCATGGTATCAAAACCAACTTTTCACACAGCATTTGGTTTATTTTTTTAGCGAAAAGGATGAAATATCAAAAAAATACAAAGATCTCCTTAAAGACCTAAAAGCTGATAAAAAAATATTTACCATGTCAGTTGAAAAACAATGCAAGAACCTTTTTAGCAAGATTCTTTGGGTATGAGAATTGACTTCTAATTTAATAAAGACAAGTCTTTGAGGAATACTTCAATTTAAAAAGGCCTAACTCGGTGATCGAACTAGGCCTTTGTCTTTATCAATCTAAAACCATCTGATAGGTTTTTAGAAATCCTTTTCAATAGCTTGGCAATTGCAAAATTAAAACTTAGGAAATAATATCAAGTGCTTTTTTAAGATCTTCTTTCAGATCTTCTGCGTCTTCGATACCTACACTCAATCGAATCAAAGAATCTACTAAACCTATTTTTTCTCTTTCTTCTTTTGGAATACTCGCATGGGTCATACTTGCAGGATGTCCACAAAGTGATTCCACTCCACCTAATGATTCGGCCAATGCGAAGAAATGTAAATTCTCAAGAATTTTTTTTGCATCTTCTATTTTATTTCCTTTCAAAGTAAATGATATCATTCCCCCAAAATCTCTCATTTGCTTTTTGGCAATTTGATGATTAGGATGATCTTCAAAACCTGGCCAATATACCTTTTCTACTTTTGGATGATTCTTCAAATATGCAGCTATTGTTTTGCCATTTTGACAATGTCTTTCCATCCTTATGTGCAGGGTTTTAATACCTCTCAAAACCAGAAAACAATCCTGAGGACCTGGAGTAGCACCACATGCATTTTGAATAAATGCTAATTGATCAGCCAAGTGATCATCATTAACAATTATTGCACCCATTACCACGTCAGAGTGCCCACCTAGATATTTGGTAACAGAATGCATCACTATATCGGCTCCCAGATCAAGTGGGTTTTGTAAGAATGGTGTTGCAAAAGTATTGTCCACTGCAAAAAGAACATGATGTTTTTTAGCCACAGTAGCTATACCGGCTACATCAATGATGTTCATCATTGGATTGGTTGGCGTCTCTGCCCAAATCAACTTTGTTCGGTCGTTGACATATTTTTCAATGGATTCAGGATTTTCCATGGACACAAAATGGAATTTGATTCCATATCGCTCAAATACTTTGGTAAAAATCCTGTATGATCCGCCATAAAGGTCATTTGTACTGATCACTTCATCACCTGGATTGAGTAATTTGATAATTGCATCTATAGCTCCAAGTCCTGAAGAAAAACATAATCCGTGCTTTCCATTTTCTAAAGCAGCAAGATTATTTTGAAGCGCTGTACGTGTTGGGTTATGTGTTCTCGAATATTCGTAACCTTGATGATCTCCTGGAGAGCGCTGCACATAAGTCGAAGTTTGATAAATAGGAGTCATTATCGCTCCCGTAGAAGGATCCGGCTCTACGCCAGCGTGTATTGCTTTCGTTCCAAATTTCATAGATGTCGTTTTCAAAATATTTGCTCCAGATAAATTTTAAGGTAGTAAATTTTTAGCTATTTAGGGGTTGATTTTCATTGATACAACAAGAACTTAGCTTCAGAATTCCAAAATCAAGTTAGAAATTCAGAATTCCATCTTTAGATCAATCATAAATGCTTTCTTTGCATTATTATTGACCAAAGATGGAAAAAAAGGAAGGTATATTCAAGAGAATCCAACTAATCGGAAAGAGTAATCCAGCGGTGGCCTTGGCGCTGATTTGGGTAAGTTTGATTCCTTCTATTTGTAGCTTGTTTTTAGTTCCTCTAGCAGTTAGCTATCTGTCGTTTTTGGAAGTGATTGATTTCAGATCACTTTTCACTATTCTCGTCTTTGTTTGTACTGCAACATTTTTAATGGGCTTGGCTTTAATGCCTACAACGCTATTTGCCGCGCTATCGGGATTCTTATTTGGATGGCAATCATTCATTTGGGTGGTGATCGGTTATACTTTGGCCACACTCCTAGGATATGCTTGGGGAAAGAAACTTGGCGGCAATAGTTTAGAAGTTATTCTTCAGCAATATCCAAAAGCTAGAGATTTGCTTCAAAAGAAAGAGGGCAAAATAGGTGAACTCATCTTCTTCGTACGCTTGAGTCCTATAATTCCTTTTGCACTATCCAATTTACTTTTTGCTTTGATCAAAAGCGGCTGGAAAAAACTTGTCATATTTGGAACCTTGGGTATGTTACCTCGCACCACCTTAGTTTTTTTCTCAGGCACCATAGCATCTAGCATTTATGCTGCTATTCAACAAGAAGGGATAAGTGGAAAAGGCTGGATATTTATCATTTTATTAGCTCTGAGTATTTTGGGGATTTGGAGATTTTTCAAAGAGTAAATTACCTCAATAAATACATTTTCCCATATCCTTGTTTGAATCCTTTATCTCCAGCCGTGGCTCTAGGTTCTACGAATTGACCGTCTTTTCTGACAAGCACTCTATAAATGTAAACTCCATTTGCAAGCTGATCTCCGAATTCGTCTCTTCCATCCCAAGCGAAGTCAGAAATATTATTACCAATTCTAATTGGGCCAAGCTCATCTTGCAGAATCTCTCTCACTACTCTCCCTGTGACAGTCATTATCTGAATTTTGATTTGATCTGGAACTTCTGAACCTGTCACTGTAAACACAAATCTAGTACTGGTACTAAATGGATTTGGATAAGGATAGAAATTGGTAATTGTTGACTCATTGATCACTTCAAAATTCACTTCATACGGTTTATCAACTCCCAATTCCTCTGTAGTTACCCTAAATGTGTACACACCATCTTCCAATGGACCTGGCAAAAGCTCAATTCTAAAACTACTCTCTTCAGTTGCAGGTGACCATGAAATTTTTGGACTTGAGAAATTCATTCTTTCAAATAGACAGCCATCACATTCTTTTTTAAGAAAAAGCTCTAGACCAAGGGTATCTTTCTTGAGTAAGAGTGTTTTTTCATTTTTAAGCAAAGTATTGATCAAGACAGTTGGAGATACGATGTCACCGTCCATAATATAAGTCCCATCAAAACTGACATCCAATATTGCATTCGTGTTGTCTGGAATCACATTAAAATAGTCTACTAGATCAATCAGGTTATTTCTAAAAGTCTGTTCCATGATGATCCTTGGATTTGCAAACACCTCTACTCCTACATTTCCACCTCTTCCAGCTGATAAGAATTCCAAATCAAATTCATGACTTTCTCCTGCCTTAAGTGCAGGAATTTTCATTTCAAAACGTTCAATTTTTCTTTGCGAAGTATTATTGAATGCCCACTGCACTGTAATTGAATCTAAATAATCATATTTAGAAACATTGAGAAACTCAAATTTCAAACTTGAATCTTCTCCTTCTTGCAGCGTCTTTTTCGGTTCTTTGCCCTTGAAGATCAATACTCCTTCAGGAACTCCAGTATAGTTTACTTGCCATTTGGCCAATTGTGCTGGAGCCGTTGCAGAATCATCATTCATAGCATAGCGTAAACGTAGATAAGGGAATTGTTCAGGACTGATAAAATTCAAATCCAATTGACCATCTTGGACATTGTGAAAGAGCAGAGATTCTTCTCCATTTTCAGCAATCCCGATGACATCAAAATTTGTCAAATCTTCATCAATCCAATCTCTAAATTTCACTTCATTGAAGTGTCTTTTCCATTCTGAAGCCGGACCTATTCTAGGTGTGATGATACTGCCTGATGTGAAATATCCTGTTACATCAGTTTCGAACTCGATGATTTGTTGATTAGGATCAGCATCCAAGCCAGTCTTTGCAACAATTTCTATAGCCTCTCCTGGACGCATTCCTTTCCTGCCATGAAGAATATATGGCTCTCCATTTTTGAGATTTCTAAGCGTGGCTTCATTGGCTCCTACTTCTTTCAATTTTGCAAAAACAAAATCTTGCCATTGCTCATAATTCACATTACCCACCGAGAAAATCGTCACATAATCTCCTTCTGCTAAACCGTCTATATAATCTATTAAAATTCTTTGATTCGGATCTGCGAGCCAGGCATTTCTGATGCTTTGAATTACTTGTGGCACTCGTCCACAACTCCTGCCATCCAAAATATCAAAGCCAGGTATAGGAATAACCAAATATGGTGTCAAAGAACGCTGCTCAAAAGCTACCAAACCTAAAGAGCCATTTGGACAAAGTCTGCTATTGGCATTATTTACATTATCAATAATCTGAGGTACACCATCGAGGTAGAATTGGGTATTTCTAAATGTCAAGCTATCTGCCTCAATACCAAAAGTGAATACACCAAAATTCAATCTAGTATCCTCAAATTTCCATGTTCTCTGAGTTGGATCCACTTCAAGGTTCGACAAACTATTTCTTTCTAATTGTGGCATTACACGCTGTGTCCAGCCTTCAGGTCCATTCTGTATAAATGAAAAACTCGATTCAATCCACTCGTCACTTTCACCTTGTCTCGGATTGAGAAACTTGGATCTCCAATAAAAAGTAAGCGAATCCTTCACTGCTATATTTTCAAATAAATCAATCTGCCATCTTGAAATATTGGATGTAGTCACTCTCTTTTCTCTTCTCCTTGCTGAAGTAAAGTCAGAAGCTGTATCAAGTTGAATAATAAGCGTGCGCTCTTCTACAGACTTCCCTGGAATCTGCGTAATCAATTCTATATTCCTTTCATTTACCAATCCATAATTGTAAGGTAATAAATTGAGTGTTCCACTTAATGGAATAAACTGAGTAGTCGTGATAGTATTATTGGCGTATGTTAACTCTTCGACTGTTCGAGATCGATTGACTTCGATGGTGAATAAATTATCTCCAAAAGCTTGAACCCCCGTGTTAGGAACAGTAAAATAAATGGTATCTCTTCTATAAACAGGAGGTAACATTTTTGAGTCATATTGGATATTTGTTCCATCAGGAAGTCGTCGAGTAACTCTAAAATCAATGGAATCGAAATCGACTCTTCCTAGATTTCTTAAAACTACAGCAAGCTGCAAAGAATCTGAAAGTGCATTAAAAGGTTCATTATCAAAACTACCAAGCGTAACTTCTTCTGTATTCAAAGAATAATCAGCTCTGTTGGCAGGAAATAAACGAATAGCTGGATCTCCCAACATGACCAATTGCTCTGCATGGGCACGGTTGACTTCAGAAGTTCCGTATCGTAAATAAAAGAATTTTTCTGTTTCTCTTCTGATCGTACCAATAGGTTGATGAATCATAGAAGAATCTGAAAAAGCTTTGGCATAAAAAGACTCACTGTACCTTCTTAAATAAATATCTACCCCAATATTAGCATGAGCCATAAAGTTCGTACTCCCTTTATTTGGAGTCAACACCCAATCTTCTCCAAAAGTAAAAGCATTTCCAAAAGCATTTCCCGCATCACAACCATTGAGAAGTAACATAGGATATTTGCCTTGGTTATTGTAACCCAAGGTTGGGTCTGAGGCAAATCCTATTTCAATATCAATAATAGTTGGAGCACTATGTCCAAAGAAAGTAATTAAACTAGTTCCCCTATTTACATCGCCAGAAATATCGATTAACTCAATAGTTGAATTGGAACGCTTTCTATAGGTAGTGACATTACCTCCTAAATATGGCCCCTCAGCAATATTTTTGAATCCATTTAAAAAATTAAAATACCTATCTAATTCAAAAGCAGTCACTCCCCCACTTAAATGTATAATTTCCTTTTGCCAAGGCTCTGAAACTCCGACAGCATCTTTTTCTTTGGCTTTATCCAAGTAATCAGCAACATGATTTGGGGTTCTAGCTGGAATTCTACCAATAGCAACTGCAGAAACAAATGGATTTAAAGGGTCTAGACCGATTGAGAAGTTATTGTCTGCATAGGGATATCCCGCTGGTGGAACCATATCTTGAAACTGAAATGCTGATGGTCTGTTTCTATAAAAGTAATTTATTCCTCCTTCTCTGGCAGTACTAAAAATACCCGTAGATCTACCAATTAAAAACATAAAATCTGGCTTATGCAATGGATAGTAGGCTCTCAAAAATTCATAAATCGCAAGAGGCGTTTTTTCACCAAATGTAAACTGATCATACAATTCATCAATATTCACAACCAAAGTATCATATCCTCCACCTGCGGCAGATGCTCGATGTGCTGCATAAGCTTGAACAGGATCCCCATAACTTGCCGAAGGCCTTCTCAATGCTCTATTTGAGACAATAATAAAATCAGCTGATTGAGAAAGTAAATTCCTAAATCTAACTGGTTTCATCACATTAATTACATTGATATTCAATTCATTTTCTAGTGATATCTTACTGCCTGCAGTAGCAACTCCTGATCTGAAATTGATTTGATTTCCAGTTTTAATTATTGGAACCCTAATTGGGTTTAGTGGATCTGAGATATCATGTGCAAGATAATCTGCGATTACATTTAATATTTCTAACTGAGCATTGCCTGGCTCTGTAATAATTATTTCTTTTGACACATCTCTATTTTCAATCAACTTTGGATGAGTCAATTTGATATAAGCTATAGAGGTATTATCAGGGTTGGCTAGGCCATTAGAGACAACTTGGACGGTGATGCTTCCATCAGAATTGAAGTCAGTAGAAAGCAAAGGAATTTCCACATTTATTGCTTCAAAATTAGTGTATTCAAAAGACCCCACATCTCTTAAACTTGCAGAATTAGCACCCGCCCTTACAATTGTTAAATGGGGTGTTTCTGATCTCCCAGTTAAGCCAATTTCTAATTTTGCCGTTAGGCCAGCAGGAATCTGACCAAGAGAGCTAAATGTAATATTTCTAGGTGTTCCTTTGACTACTGGTGCAGACATCCAGCCTTGCCCTTCTTCGAACTCTGATAGCCGAGTACTCGGGAAATAGGTTCTTCCTAAGTTATATTGATCGGAATAAATTTTTAACTCTTCTGTCTGGTAACTTGTCGCTTTTGGCAAAGAATTGTCCGCAGCTTGTCGGGTTGCCATTCTTTTTCCACGAGTTCCAGGCGTGACTGTAAAGAAAAAAGCTGTAGAATCATTGTGTGTATTATATAAAATATTCCCTACATGTGCAGGGTCTTTATATAATTTCTGATCCAATGTGCCATCATTTCTCTTTCCGTAAAATTCTAAGAAATCATTTTGATCAAATCGTCCATCACTTTCTCCTTCAATATGGATTGCGACCTCTTCTCCTCTATGGTAAAGTCTAATATCTCTTGGATCAAGTCCGCTTGTATTGATTCCAGAAGCTGAAAGTGTAGTAAAAGTAAGTCTGTGAATCCCATCTTCAGCTGTCGGAATTCGATAGTAGGTATTATCATAATTGATCCAATTCGTCTGAGCTAGCACCTCAGTGATTGTCAACAAACATAATAATGTATAAAAAAACTTTGCTTTCATAACTTATCAATCATTCCATCCCTTGTTCAACCTAAACTTATCATCAAGATCATTCAAACTTACTTTTACACTAAACACGTGTGAATATGGTGTTTGAGAAACTCCTCCTATATCAGACAAAGCATAGTCAATATGGAATTTCTCGTTGAGAAATAAACCAAGACCAAAACTAGGCTTCCATACAAATGATGTCTCGGAATCAAAATCCCTAATTCTTTGCACATTACTTCCTCCAGCTCTTAAATAAACCAAGTTTCTGTACGAAGCCTCCAATCCTAACCTCGGATCGACACTGACTAAGTTTGTTGCTAAAATTGTATTCCTCCTTCCATCAAATGTAAAATCAAGATCAAATACACCTTGCAATTTTATTTCATCATTGACTTCAAAATCTCTTGTCACACTAAAAATTGCTCTCGGTAAAGTCAGTTCTATTGAGTTTACTGGTACTTCATTGTTTGTCTGCGCATAAACTTCCCTTACCATTTCTGCATTATGAGACCAGGCATTGAAAGTAGAAGTAACATCACGAAGCATAAATCCCAATCTCCATTCATCCAAGAGAACAATGCCTCCCAAATCTAATCCAAAGCCCCAAGCGTAGGCAAATTTACCAACATTTCTATGGATGATTTTTGTATTTACCCCAAACTTGAACACGTCGCTTACATCTCTAGCAAATGACAAGAGTAAAGCATAGTCTGCGGCATTGAAAAACTGAATATTATTATAATTTAAGGCACCGTTGGCATCATAGAGAAAACGAGTATCTGGAATATCATCTACACCAAAGCGAATTAAGGAAATGGCTATTTGATTATCTTCTTCAATATTTGTAGTGAAACCTGCATAGTCGAATTTAGCTATTCCTGCAAAATATTCTGCATGCATCAAAGAGAATTCATACTCATGCTTTACACCTATCAAACCAGCTGGGTTCCAGTAAGCAGCAGTTACATCACGAACTGAAGAAACCTGCGCTCCACCCATAGACAGAGCCCGAGCACCAATACCAATATTCATGAATTCATTAGAGTATTTAGGAACGATACTTTGTGCCTTAGCTTGTGCTAGACAAAAGACCATCAAAAAGCCCGTAAAATATTTAAAAATTTCCATGTACTATTATTAAACGCAAATGCAAAGTAAAAAGAAAAAATAGAGTATTTGGCTAATTTTCAAAAAATTAACGCTTGATTTTCAAGAAAATACTGTCCGATATCGATCGTAAAAATGTACGCTTAGATGACAGCTACATTTGCTAATCCCTTACTTGTCACTTGTCTTCATAAAAAATCTTTTTGAATCAAAAATTCCGATATGTGGCTCTAATTAAAATTTTCAAATATTTTTTCACTTTTTAAAGAATTTTATCTTGAAAGATAACCAAGAAACTGGTATAGCAAGGTAGCATCTTTAACTTTGGTATAGTTTTTCTTTTAATCTTTTTATGAAATGATGATTCCTTAAAAAATTCACCCAATTATTTCAGATAAAAAAAATTAAAAAAAACGCAAAAATATGACAGCTTCAAACACCCAAATACAAATGCGAAAAGGCCTATTGGAGTTTTGCATTTTGCACATCATCGCTCGGGGCGAAGTCTATGCCTCAGACATGATCGACGAATTGACAGAAGCCAAGATGATCGTGGTTGAGGGAACATTATACCCACTGTTAAATAGGCTTAAAACTGCCTCTTTGGTATCCTACAAATGGGTAGAATCAGAATCCGGTCCACCAAGGAAGTACTACTCCATCACAGAAGACGGAACAGAATTCCTTCAAATTTTGGACAAAACATGGGATTCCTTAGTCCAATCTACCCAATTAATCACCTCAAAGCGCTAAGACATGAAAAAGACTATAAGTATCAATATCAGTGGCATCTTATTTCACATTGAAGAAGATGGATACGCCGTATTGAAGAAATACCTTGATGCGATCAATAAGCATTTCTCCCATTACGAAGACAATCAGGAAATCATTTCTGATATAGAAAATAGAATAGCTGAGATATTTCTAAGCAATCTTAAAAACAACAAGCAGGTAATCACTGCTGAAAATGTTGATAATCTCATCGAGAAGATGGGCACGATAGCTGATTTCAAAGCTATGGAGGAAATCGAAGAATCCAATTCTGATAAAACTGCTGAAGAAAATGTATCAGAGGAAAACGACTTCTACAAATTCATCACTCCTCCTGGAGAAAATGGCACAAAAGGCTACAAGAAAATTTCTAGAATGGAACGCAGCAAAATCCTCGGAGGAGTCTGTGCAGGTTTTGCCAATTACTTTTCTATCGATCCGCTTTGGACTAGGTTGATTGCTATTCTTTTGCTTTTCAGTGGCAACCTGAAATTTGGAAGCTTCAATTGGATGCCGTGGAATGCTAGCTTCAGTCTTTCAATTGGTCTATTTGCACTCGTTGCTTACATCGTTTTGTGGGTAATACTACCTGTTTCATATGACAACCCTGAAGACAAGAATGTCAAAAAACTATACAGAAATCCCGATGACAGAACATTAGGTGGAGTTGCTAGTGGAATAGCAGCTTACTTTGGAATAGAAGTCCTTTGGGCAAGACTGATTTTCATCGCCTTGATTTTTGCAGGAGGCTCAGGATTGGTAATTTATCTTATCCTATGGATCATTACACCTTCTGCTAAATCAATTACAGAAAGGATTCAGATGAAAGGTGGTGCAATCACTTTGGACAACATTGAACTGACCCTTCAAGAAAACCTTAGACCCGTACAATCCAAAGAAGAAAGTACAGCTAGAAAAGTGCTGATGGCACCATTTAGAGTTTTGGGAATGATCATCAATGGAATTGGTACAGCTCTCGGTCCTATCGGAAATGTACTTCTAGCTATCATCCGTGTACTCTTTGGATTGATCATTTTCCTCATCGGTTTGGCAATCACTATCACCCCAATTGTTGCTTTAGCTCTTTATTTCAATATCGTCCCTCAAGAGGAGTTATTTGTATGGGGATCTCTGCATCTTCCTACAACTTGGATAACGGATATTGTAACTGACTGGCTTGCTATCGCTGCATCTCTTGTGATCTTGATTCCGGGATTGGTTTTAATTACTCTTGCGATCAGCGTTTGGGTCAAAAGAAGTATCATCGAAGCCAGAATGGGATTAATCACCTTTGGAATTTGGTTGCTGAGCATAGGAGTTTGCGCTTTCCAAATCCCAAGTGTAGTCAATGAATTCAACACAAATGTCACACATACTACCTCAGAAGAATTGAATCTTAACGATCGTGTTTTGGTCATCAAAACAGATACAGAAAGAGGAAGAGCAGCATTCAAAGAACAAATTTCTTTAGAAATTAAAGGAGTTGATGTGGGATCACCTACTTTGATCAAAGAATTCAGAGCCCGAGGAAAAAACTATGAAGATGCCATGCTCAATGCACAGTCCATTCCTTATGAATACAGCTTGACCGATAGCATTCTAGAATTGAGTAGAGTGGTGGACCTGAGTGGCATCAATAAATTTAGGGTACAGGAACTCGATCTTATTCTTGAGCTGCCTTACGAACAAGTTTTCGTCATGGACAAATCTATCTTGCCGATTATCAGAAGTACACTGACCAAGAATGGTTACAAAATTAGAGATGTCAACTCCGACAATCACTGGGTTTTCAATGATGATGGATTGCTTTGTCTCACTTGTCGCTCAGAACATAAGCAAAGCAAATCAGACTCTTTGTCTAGAGTGAAGTTTAGTGGAGCCTACTTTATGAAATGACAAATAAACACTACCACTGCCAAAAGAAGTATTTTAGGTGGTGGTAGTTTTCTTTAAGCTTGATGATATAATCCGAATACTATAATAAGTAAGTGGAATATTTTATACACCATTCTACCTATTTTACCTTATCTTTAGGTAATAAGCATCAAACAAATCATCATGAAGGTAAAAGTTAAGTTTTTAGGTGGAGCTGGAACAGTAACCGGCTCAAGATACCTTTTGGAAATCAACAATTATAAGGTTCTCGTAGATTGCGGCATGTTTCAAGGGCTCAAAGATTATCGAGTGAGAAACTGGGAAGCTTTCCCAATTTCCCCATCTGAAATAGACATGGTCATCTTGACACATGCTCATATTGACCACAGTGGCTACTTACCCAAACTCGTCAAGGAAGGTTTCAGAGGTCCTATCTATGGAACGGAAGCCACTTTAGAACTTATCAAAATTCTCTTGCTCGATTCTGCAAAGCTTCAAGAGGAAGCAGCAGCTTATGCGCAGAAAAAAGGCTACTCTAAGCACGAGAAACCTCTGCCCCTTTACACCATTGAGGATGCAGAGAGAGTCTTTCCACTCCTCAAAGGGGCCGATTTCGAAGAAGAGCAGTCTGAGTATCCTGAATTCAACTTTACTTTTTACAATGCTGGCCATATTCTAGGTGCTGCTATTGTCAAATTGAAAGTTAATGGAGCACAACAGGTCAAAAAAATCGTTTTCTCGGGAGATTTGGGAAGGTATCATGATCCTATCCTGAATCCTCCTGCAAGACTTCCATTTGCAGACATACTCTTTTTAGAATCAACTTATGGAGACCGAGTTTCCAAAATCAAAAACCCTGAAGAAGAATTGGGTAGGGCAATTCGAGAGGCCTATCGAAGAGGTGGGGTGGCATTGATACCAGCATTTGCTGTGGGTAGAACTCAGATGATGCTCTACTACTTGCACCGCTTGCAGCAGAAAGGAAAAATTCCAGATATCCCCATCTATGTAGACAGTCCCATGGCGATAGATGTCACCAAGCTATACAAGTCCTTTAACGAATATCACAGATTGAAGCCTTTATTTGAAGAAGAAGGATCTAATCCTTTTTCACATAAAAATTTACATTATTATCAGTCTCAAGAAGCCTCTATTTCACTTAATGCTGTAAGAGGTGATGCCATTATCATTTCTGCAAGTGGCATGGCAACTGGTGGACGTGTTATGCATCATCTATATAACAGGCTCCCAAAAGAACAGGACACCGTGATTTTTGTAGGTTACCAAGCTGTAGGGACGAGAGGAAGAAAATTACTTGAAGGAGATCAAAGCGTAAAAATGTATGGTTTGGATGTACCTATTAAAGCAAAAATTGAATATATCGAGGGACTTTCAGCCCATGCTGATCAAGAGGAGCTAATAGATTGGTCTGAAGGTTTCACTTCAAAACCTAAAATTACATTTCTTGTCCATGGAGAAGATGAAGCCAGAATCGCCCTTCAGCAGAAACTAAAAGAAGAATTGGATTGGGATGCTATCATACCTGAATATCTGGAGAGTTTTGAGCTTTTTGATGGGATTTAAATTAATGCAATAAAGCTTTGAAGTTAGTTCAAAATGTAAAACTTAAAAGATGGACTTTTGAGGATTCTAAATTAATATCTGACTTGAATCTAGGATATTTGAAAAATTGAAACTAAAACTAAAAATTGCACAGATTCTCAAAAACTCAACTTGAAATAATACAATCTTGAAATAATTATATGTTTTCTTGGTTTTTCGCCAAAAGTCGGCGAATGGTCGGGAGGCATACGGGACACGGTCGGAACACGGACGGGAGGAAGACGGTAGAGATTGGGGTATTTTTGGAAATAAATATGATTATTTTATACTTAATTGTATTATTTTAATATAGGTAGTTTGAGTAAAATCTGTGGATTTGAAGGGTTTTTGAATTGTTATTAGATATTTATTTTACATTATAGTGAGAGAATCTTTTTTAAGATAATAATTATACTACTAGGATACATATATGATACGGATTTGATAGGGGGTTGATACGGGCTTGATACGGAGTTAATATGCAGTTAAATTAACTCTAATAAAGATCTCATGTAACTTATAGATGACTTGGTTATGGTTTTATAGCAAGAGACTCTGTACATCAAGAATTGTTGTAAACAATTAGGTATTTTGGAGTATGGGTTTAAAACATAGATAGTAATGGTCTTCACAAAGACTTTTAATTTGGATTGACCGATGCATGAGTTGATCAGCCTCTTCTTGACTTACAACAAAGCAGGATTTGTACCTTGCCTTGCAATAAGCATCTTCAAGGATTTTGAGGAGCTTGATTTCCTCTTCGGAATTCTGTGGAAAAATGCTTGCTAATTCAGGGATGAATTTCAAGCAAGAGCGGATTACAAGTCTGATTTCGTGGCTTTTCTTTTCGTGTCTTTCCCATGCAAGTACCAGAGCGCGCAATCTGAGTTCTATGGACTGGTGTAAGAAATAAATAGCTAGACTATAATTTTTTTCTTCTATTTCAATTTGGGCATGTTTAAGAAATTGATCTGATAAAAGCCATCCACTTTGAAGTGTAGCATTTGCTTGGTTAAGGACATTCGGATGGTTGGCCATATCAATTTCGGGGAGAACTCTGGCGTTTGCCTTTTTATAAACCAAATTAGTTTGAAGGATATGTGTTAAAAAAAATAAGTTTCCATCATTAATTTCTTTTGTCAGATAATTGATATTAATAGGATGAATACAAATTTCCTGATCACCTAAGGCTATGAAATTCAACAATCCTTGGAAAGCCTCCATGACTGACAATTCCTGATGCTTGATGACAACAAATACTTCGTACCTACTTCGGATTTTTGGTTCATTGGCAAGGGGTATTTCTATTGTATAGATCAATTCAGGAGCAATCAAAACTTTCATTGCTGTAATTAATTGCTCCATATAAGGAGTATTTGGATTCACAAATTCTGTTGCTTCTTCATGAATCGGCTGCTCTGGTTGAGGCTTATAAATCTCATCAAAAAGCGACAAAGTCTCTTCGTAGAAATGTAACATCTCCTTTTCATTGCTTGCTGATTGACTTCTCTCTTTGTCTAAGGTCCAGGACTTGAATAGTTGCCAAAGCTTTTGTCGGCTAGTTTCCTTAAAATCAGGAGAAGTAAATGATTTTGGGAGTTGTGAGATGGTTTTCATTAATCAATCAATTAGAGAATTTTATGAAAAAGACTGGATATAGGCTAGTGACAAAATTAGCTTGCATTGGAAACAGACTTAAGATGTCTTTCATACAGCGCTTTAAGTTTCATAAAGCTATCCTTTGCTAATGGGTAAAGTTCTTCTCCTTCATAGGTGATTGGAATCATAAGAACTTTCAATCCATCTTCATAATAGGTTTGATAAATTTCATCAATCAAAACATTCTCTTTCTCCTCTATTCCTAACAAGGATATCACAATATCTAGAATACCCAAAAAATGATTGCTGTCATTATCAAAACCTAGTTTTTGGATTCCAAGAAGCAACTGTAAGTGTTTGAAATCCTGTTGAATCAATTTGATGATCAATTCTTCCTTTTCCATGGTAAGTGAATTCAAAAGATAAATGCATACCTTCCTGACTTTCAGGTCTGATGCAAATTCAGCAATGAGTTGGGAATATGGTATTCTGTAGGGGGATAAATTATTCAAATCAGCTAAAATCCTGTCTTCACACTAAACTTCTGATGGTAGATCAACAGAATTTTGCTAAATTGTGTATAGTTTTAATATCAGATCAATTTTTAAACAAACCCATGCAAAAGAATATTCATCAAGGCAGAAATGTCAAACGCTTTAGAGAGATGCTTGGAATCAAGCAAGAAGTCCTTGCCTACGAACTCGGCGAAGATTGGTCTCAAAAGAAAATCTCTTTGCTTGAACAGCGAGAGATCATTGAAGAGGATATTTTAAAGCAGGTTTCAGAAATCCTTAAAATTCCGGTAGAGGCCATTCAGAACTTTGATGAAGAACAGGCGGTGAATATTATTGCAAATACTTTTGATAATGGTTCGGTTGGATTTCAGAGAAATGATTCATGTACTTTCCATCCAATCGACAAGATAATTCAGCTTCATGAGGAGAAGATTGCTTTGTATGAACGGATGTTGAAGGAGAAGGAAGAGATGATGGCGAGGTTGGAGAAGATGATAGAGAGGTTATAGTAATGAGTAATTTTATCTTCACTCACAATAGAATTTTGAAACTAACATAATTTGTGTTTTCATGACATTGTAAGAATGCTTAGACTAAGACATTTTAAATATATTTTACTTTTAAGTAAAATTCTTTAACTTTGTAATCTTTTAGAATGAATTTTGAGATATTAAAAATTGATGAATTATGTGGAGGAAAAGCTTCGTTCTATTCAATTTTGATAGAAGGAGAAACTTTATCATTGTTTGAAAAGTTTCTTCAAGAGAATCAAAATTCATCTAAAAGTGAAATTAATAACATTCTACAAAGACTAAATACCATTGCTAATAAGACAGGTGCAAGAGAATCATTTTTTAAGACAAAAGAAGGGCATCCCGGTGATGGTATTTGTGCATTGTATGATCAACCTAAGAGTAAATTACGTTTATATTGTATCAGGTATGGGCAAGAGTTGATTATACTTGGAGGTGGAGGTCCAAAACCCAAAACAATCAGAGCTCTTCAGGAAGACGAAAAATTGACCAATGAGAATTACTTATTAAGAGAAATTTCCAAAAGAATAATGGAAGCCTTGAAGGACAAGGACCTTCAGTTCAGTAAAGATTTTCTGGATTTTGAAGGAAATCTAAACTTCGACGACATCAAATAAACCATGAAAAAACTAAATAGTCCAATAATAAATTCTCTTTTAAATGATATTGATCCTCTTGATCAAGAAAAAACTGATGCTAAAATGGAATTGGCTGCAAAAATCGGCAGAGCAATGGAAGCAAAAAAGTGGAAGAAAAAAGATCTGCTCAAAGCCGTCGGCAAAGACAATCCATCTATTATCACTAAATGGCTGTCAGGAACTCATAATTTCACCGTGGAGACTTTGATTGATCTAGAAAAGGTATTGGATATTAGACTAATCGATAGAGAAATCAATAAGTCAACACTAGTAGAATACAGAATAACCATAAGTTCAGAAACTGCCGATTCGGAACCTTTCAGCTATATCAATGATATTCTAAATTCTACCAAAATAGGAAGGTCCAAAAAACTTTCAGACTTACAGGTTAATTAATCATTCCCTATGAATCCCAAAAAAGCAATAGATATAAAGTTCCAGATTAAAGGAATGGAATTATTGGAGTCAAAATTAAGTGAACCAAAGCAACCGCTGCCACCTAATTCATTTTTCCAATTTGATCTTAAAATTGAGCACAGGCTAAATCTCGAAAAGAAACTTCTAATAGTAATCTGTGAAGTAAGCATATTAAATGAAACAAAAACCACAATATTTGGTCAATTAAAAGGAAGTTGCATTTACTGGTTAGAAAACATGAATGATTACTCAGTCAATAAAGATGAGTTAAGCTTACCTGAAGAATTTATTGTTACCTTGAATTCTATAACGATATCATCCATAAGAGGTTTGATGTTTTCTTATTTTCGAGGAACCTTCTTACATCAGGCTATTTTGCCAGTGATAGATCCAAAGATGATGGAGAGTAATAAAAATAAGTAACTCTCCATTTTGTATAGAATCACTTTAAATCAAGCGTCACAGCCCTTATAGATTGTTTTTGGCAACGAATGAATTATGATCTACATTTGATTGATAAGTCATCGCTATAAAGTCAATATATGGTCACTTCTACAAGCTCAGCTCAAGTTCGAGGACATATTATTTTTTAAAAAAGTGTCAAATAAAAATCAGGATAGTTTAATTCGAATAAAACCTAATTCATCATCCACATTTATAAACATCCAAATTGCTCCATCTCTAATAAAATATTTGGGGATTCCTGTTCTATTGAGTTCTGGAATTTCCTGATCTCCGAGATGGTTGAAATTTTTATCAAAAATTGAAATATATAGCATGCTGTGGTCGATTTCTGGCAGTAAGTATCCTTCCCTTTCTACTTCTCCGTATTGAATTGAGGCAGCTAAACGCACATAGTGTCTATTTTTAGTATCAAAAACAATTGGACCATAGACAACTTGACTCCGATAATTTCTGAGTGCCTTTTTTCGATCTTCCATTGAGTTTACCAAATCTCCTTCTGTAGTAGGGATTACTTTCGATAGGAGAAAAGGAGAGTCATAATTGATGGCAATCAGAGAGTCCTTTTCTGGATACAAAACATAAAAATCATTGGCAAATTCATGGGAAACGATAACTTGGGCATTTATACTTTTGATGTAAACCATTGGGTCCCATTTGTTAAAGTTTTTTAAGTCACCTAAAGTATAGTTTAAATAGTGTTCTTGGGGGTCGATATTGTAAGATTGAATGGAGTCACTTGAGCTCTTGAGGCGTCGAAGGGATATTGAGTTGGCAAAATCATGGACGACAACAGCGAAGACTTGATGGTGAAAGTTCGGGTTTACCACCTGGAAAAATACTCGCTCCTCTTCTAATATCCCTCCCCTTTCTTTAGTTACAGAATACCAATCAAATCTATGTTCCAATTCTCCTTTGAGGTTATAGATTCCAGCACGTTCTCCTCCTAGAAAGAGCTGTTGATCGGACACTGCTTGAAGGTCAGAGGTCCAAAACCCAGTTCCATTTGGACCTTCTTGCTCGTATTGGATAGTTTTTTCGAGTAATAAGTTTTTGAGGTTGATGTGTTCGACCTGATTGGTTCTATCGTTGAGATTATACAGCATCCCGTCATACTCAGAATAATCAGAAGTATACAATTGGCGTTGCAAAAACAGAATTTCATCCTTGGAATCTATCAGTACTGTGTCTATAGCATAGGACAGCTGTGTTTCAATGTATGAATCTGTATTGCTTGTACATGAAAAAATTAGTGGTTGTACTATAAAAAACACAAAGGATAAGGATTTGATTGCTTGTTTGTATATCTGCATGCACTAAAGTTATAAAAATTAAAATGAAGAGAAAGGATGCTTAACTAATATTAACAGTGGTAACGTTTATTTAAGCTTTTATAGGCGATCTTCAATTTCTTTCCTAAGCTTCTCTGTAGCATCATACATTTTATTTAAAGTCATCAGCGCTTTGAGTGATTTTGATTGATAAAAGATATTAAATCGTTATGCGAGAAAAACAGCATGGCATATCTGACCACTTTGGATATCCTTTTTGTTGTGATTGCGAAGAAAAGGATCACAAATGAAGAAGCTTTTGCGCTGATCAAAAAATTTACTGAAAACAAAGAAAGTCACCTTTGCTGCTCTTCAATTGAAGAACATAAGTATAAGCATTTTGGTCCAGCGCATCCAAAACACGTAAAGCTGCCTTTGCAGCATTCTTAAGTCTGGATTTATTTGCTTTACGAAATTCTACTTTTTCTCTCCATCGAGAAACGGGATTTTCGGAAGCTAGTGCTTTGATTTTTTCTTCAGTCTTATTCATCTTTGTCAGGGTCTAGGTAAACAAATTTCAATACTTGGAATTCAGTAATAACAAAGCATGTCCCGTAGCAGATAGCATATATACATAAAAAAGAATTGCTTTGTATTCCATAAGCTTTGAGTGCTTGTAAAGGATATTCCTCTTCCTCCTCTATTCCTAATAAGGATATAACAATATCTAGAATACCTAAAAAATGATTGCTGTCATTATCAAAACCTAGTTTTTGGATTCCAAGAAGCAACTGTAAGTGTTTGAAATCCTGTTGAATCAATTTGATGATCAATTCTTCCTTTTCCATAGTAAGTTAATTCATAGGATAAATGCATACATTCCTGACCTTCAGGGCTGATGCAAATTCAGCAAGGAATTGGGAATATGGTATTCTGTAGAGGGATAAATTATTCAAATCAGCTAAAATCCTGTCTTCACACTAAACTTCTGATGGTAGATCAACAGAATTTTACTAAATTGTGTATAGTTTTAAAATCAGATCAATTTTTAAAGAAACCCATGCAAAAGAATATTCATCAAGGCAGAAATGTCAAACGCTTTAGAGAGATGCTAGGTATCAAGCAGGAAGTCCTTGCCTACGAACTCGGCGAAGATTGGTCTCAAAAGAAAATCTCTTTGCTTGAACAACGAGAGATCATTGAAGAGGATATTTTGAAGCAAGTTTCAGAAATCCTTAGAATTCCGGTAGAGGCCATTCAGAATTTTGATGAAGAACAAGCAATAACTGTTATTTCAAGTACTTTTAATGATAACTCTGCAGTAGTAAACAATAACCCTACTTTTCATCCAATCGACAAGCTAATTCAGCTCCACGAGGAAAAGATTGCTTTGTATGAGCGGATGTTGAAGGAGAAAGATGAGATGATGGCTAAGTTGGAGAGGTTGATAAAATAGGAAGTGGAGAGGTGAAAGCTAAAAAAATGTCTAAGAAGGAAAGATTGGTTGAGTATAAAAATAAGCTTGCCGATCATTTAATAGCTTCAAAAGAAAATAAGCTTTATGCTTTAAAGCGGCTAGACATCATGATTGTTGCCCTTTCGAGTGGGGGCATTTATTTGGGAATTGAACTTATAAAATTACCCTATGAAATTTTACCCAAATCATTATTTGTAATACCCCCACTGATTTTTTCTTTAGCAATCATTGCCAATATAATTTCCCAATGGACTGGTTATAAGGCTAATACCTATGAATCAGAGTGGATTGACTTAGAATTAGAAAGATGTAGATCAAAAAAAAGAAAAAAATTAAATAAGGAGTTTCAAAGTAAACTTGATTGTAAGGTTCAACATTTCAACAAAGTAACCTCTTTTTTTAATGGATCATCTTCTATTCTGTTGATTTTTGGGATAGTATTTTTAGGAATAATAGTATTCCTACTTTTTTGGTCTTGGGTTTGATCCAATACCTTTTTCTTCTGTAAGAGGTCTGGGTCTGTCTGGTCGTGGTTCATTAGATGGCTTTGGCTTAGGGGTTTCTTGATGTTTTTTGCTCATTTTATTCATCGTTTTTTTATATTCTTCTAAATTTAGTTATTAATTATTAATTGAAAAATAATACTATCTCCTCAAATTCCTATTCAACTCCTCTACCAATTCAAAAACCATGGTTACAGGGTTTTGCTTGTGGTAGGCTACATCCTTTTTGTTCTCAAAAAGACGCTTCGCTCTCTCAATTGCTTCTGCTTGTGAAGATCCATCTAATTCATTTAAGATGGAATATATTTTTCGACAAAAAGCATATGCTTTTCCTTCATCTACATAATTGAGTCCAAATTTCTTCCCCAAAGCTTCATAGTAGAAGGTTCTAAGATGTTCAGCATCTGTATATTCGAAATGAAGGTAAAACCACAACTCAAATGCGTCATTCGAGTAAGCTACTTTAAACCCTAAACTCTCAGCTTTCACGATGGCATTGTCATAATCGCTAAACTCTTTTTCACCTCTATTGACATCCATATCAAAAACACACCAAATCTCATCCCTCTTTTCTTCGGATTGGATCATTTCAGTTGTCTCTACGAGTTTAAGTTTGGTCTGCCCTTGGAGATTTACCACATCTACCCGAACACCTAAAACAGGAAAGGCATCAAAATACAACTTCTCTGTTTGTCCTTCGCAGACAATCAGAATAGTCTTGTTCATTGGTATAGATTCTACCTTGTATTCTGTGGGTTTGGACTTTCTATTCCAAGCCTTTTTTTCATCAGTGATTTTGATAGCTTTTGTCTTCTTCGGCATAATCAAAATCATTTAGGTTGGTAAAATCTCCAAGAAATGGAATCGCACCATATTTCCCTTGGATATAATCCTTTTCAAAAGAGGCGTCGTTTCTCACACCTTTGATTTCCACTAAAGTATAGAGATGACTGGCTCCATATCTATCTTTTTCCACAAAATCAATTTGGTCTCTTCTCAAAATGTCAGCGGACAGCAAATTTGTGTCGTGTGTAGTGAAAATCAATTGGGCACCGTGATTGGAATCCGAATTGAAAAGCTCCACAATTTTCTTAGTCAGCAAAGGGTGAAATCTAGCGTCAAACTCATCGATGACCAATGGATTTCCTTCTTTCAATGCTCTATAAATAAAAGGACTCAGTTCAAACATCTTTCGGGTACCTTCTGATTCTTGGAAACCAAAAGCAAAATCGCTTTTCCCAATAGCCTTCAGGTTTTCGTCGAACTTGGTACGTTTTGAAACAACAATTTTTTCTTTCTTTAAATCTTCTTTCACATCATCCTCGAGCTCTTCAGGAAGGTCTCTTCCCTTGAGGTCAATTGCCAAAAGGTCTTCAATCCCTAAATCAGCCTTTTTGAGGAAATCTAAAATGAAATTCTTTTTTACATTGTCATTTAAGGAGTCTCCTGCTAACCCATACATTCCACGATGTCCAAGTCCACTGATAATAGAAATGGAAGCAATAGCATTTATGATACCCTTTGAAACCTTTCCAAAGCCAAAAGATGCCAAAGAGGAAAGGAATAGAGAATTACTTCTAAAAATCTGACCGTCACCATCTCCCCCTGCCAAATCAATGGCTTTTTGCCCTTCCTCAAAATGGGTTTGATTAATATCCAAGATTTGGTCGTTTTCTCTTAAGAATAAAGGTTGTTCCCTTTTATTGGGTGTTGAGAATAACCACTCACTTTTGATAGATTCATTATCAGCTTCAAAACCATACCTGTAACGGATATCCTTGACCCAAAAAACCAATTGAAAAAAGGTGGGTTGATCAATCGTTTCGGTTGAAAGCTCGAAAGAATCGATCATATCTAATGCGCTATCGTCTTTAACAGAGTCATTGATTATCCTGATAAATGTTCCTAAACCTCTAATAACATTACTTTTACCGCTTGCATTAGCTCCGTAGATGGCCTTAGATTTTAATAGGTTTAAATCTTCATCTACTGGAATAATATTGACTTGATCGAGACGGTTGTTTTTTGATTTGATCTTAGCCGCAGACATATTTAAGGTCTGCATGTCCTTGAAGGACCAAAAATTCCCGAAGCTGAATTCTTCAACCTTAATCATATTTGACTATTTGTGATTTATTCACAAATATAAAAACAAGAAATCAAATTCTTTCAAATTGTATCAGTTTTTATCAAATGCTAGGTTACATCAATCGGGCAAGTAGAAAACAAGACCCATCCATCAACGGTATGACCAATCCGTCCGATACAGCCTGATTATCAACATAGAAACAGATTCAGAAGATTTGTTGACACCGATTTTGAATGAATTGAGGGTAGGGGTTAAAACCAAATACCAAATTAAACAGAATCAAACTTTAAATTTAAAAGTGATTTAAAATCCGTTTTTTCTAAGAGTCCCACTAAAAGTAAGAAGAAATTAATATCATCAATCTTAATTTCTTGGCCAATACTATCAGAAATAGAGTTTACGCTGTATATGTGTCTATCTTTCAAACTATATGAATCAAATTCAGTACTAATTGTATATCTAAGATTAAAACTATCTATCTGTATTTCAAACTGCAATTCTTGACCGACTTCTTTTGGCCTTTCTTTGTTATTGCTCCAATAATTTTTAACGTTGCCTGCTTTTACTATCTGGTTAATAAAGAAGTGATTTGAAACACTGTCTAAAATTTCTATATCCCTATTTATTAGAACTTTACATTTTTCCACAAATAGTTTATAGTCTTGAAATAAGAAGATCAAAAAGTCAACAGCTTTTACTAGTTCAATATCATTATTGGAGATTGCATCATACTTTCCTTCCCTCCACACATACCTTTCCTTTAAACTTTGAGTTCCTGAAAAAATGCGTTTAAGTACCCGAATTGAAATTAAATCATGTTGAATAAAGGAGTGTAATATTTGTTTTATTATTGCTCCTGCTACATCTTTTCTTACTTCACCTAGAGACATTTTTTTATTTCCATAATCGAGGACCACAGTATGAAATAATTTATTTACACTTTTTATCATCTCCCCCGACAAGTCATAATGGAAAACCGACCTCGAATAAAACTTATCGATATATCCTGAAAAGTCCACATCTGCACCATAACGGTTGGAAAAGATTTTTCTGATATTCTCAATATCGCAGACAAGGATGATTTTATTAGAGTCAAACTTATTTTGATCACTGTCTTTTTTGATATCAACATGGGCCGCCAAAACATTCATTATCCTAAAAATGTGTTCAGGATCAATGCGGTCCAGGTCATCGATAATCAATACTACCTCTTTCCCGTTTTCTTGAATTTGATTGACTAAGCTACAGATTAGCTGGGTGTATAAATCATCTTCAAGTATGGATCCCTTTTTACCTGAGAATTCTTTTAAATAGTCGATTATTTTGTCTTGCTCAGTAAGATTCGCCTCCTTAAATTCTTTCTCAAATTTTTTATTTAACTCGATCAACCCGTTAGCTATATCCTTCAAAGAGGCTCCAACTTTTGGAATTAATCCCAATAGAAAGGGAATAATTTCCGTTGCATGGTTATTCAGGAAAAATGGGAGAAAGGTTCCTTTGTCAACCTCAACTTGCTCAAAGTCTAGTCCTTTTTCAAGGAGTTTAAAGAATATGTCGTACTTGATCAATTCAAAAATATCCTCGTTGGAAGCAACAGAGTAGTTTACAGGATAAATATGTATGCCTTCATACCTTTCATTTCCCTTAAAAAACTTGTCCAAAAAGTAAGTCTTCCCAGTTCCAAATGCACCTGAAAAAATAATGCGCTGATTTTTGGGTATCTCAAGGTGGACTTGGAACTGCTTTTTGGGTATCTCTAATTCAAATTCCATTAAGGCTGATTTTTTTGTATGACTAATTTTTATCACCTTTCCCCGCCTTATCCCTCAACAACTGCGTAATATCAATCGGCTGTAACAAATACCCACCCATAGGACCCAAGTTGGTGATCTGATAGATGATGTTTCGGAGGTTGTTGATCATCATATTCAGGGTGGAAAATTGGGTAAGGTTGTTTTTAAGATTCTCTTCGAGTGCTTCCGAATTTTGAATACGGAAAGTACCTCCACCTTCTACCATGATTTTATAGCCAGGAAGAGAACCCTCTTTTCCCGAATTGACTTGAATCATTGTGAACAACTGAATTTCTTGCGCTTTTTCATTGTTTCTGATACCAAAATCAATATCCACTGAATAGGATTGAAACAATTCCTTGATATCTATTTCACTTTCTTCTGGAACAAGAAATTCGAAGTGAGATTCCAATAACTTGAAATCCAATAACTGTAAAGGGGAAAATTTCGCTTTCATCCTGCCATGGCATAATCATCCTCCGACATAGGGCTAACAGCCATTACGGTTTGAGGATTGGTGACTTGATTTTTTAATTTAAGATACTCTTGGGTTTTGGACCAGCGTTTATGGTATTCCATCAACTCCTCATCAACTCTTTCTTGAATCATCTCCTCAGTCATTACCTTAAACTCTATTCCCAGTTCTAAGGACATTTTGGCGAGTATATTCCAGTTTGGTTTTCTATCTCCTCGGAACAGCTGGGTGATGAAGGACGCCGAAGTTCCAACTTTTTGGGCAAGTTCCTTCTTGCTGATATTATCTTGCTCCATTTTTAGGTCAACCAAACCTAAAAATTGCATGGCCAATACATCCGCCCTGGAAGAAACAAGGTCTTCTTGGGACATGGTGTTAAAAAGTGCATCCCATTCTTTTTTGATTGAGTTCGTCATGATGTTTGGGTTAAATCGTATTCGTATTGCGCAACTCTTCTGATGATACTTTTTTCTGCCGCTGTAAGTTTTTGAGACTTCTTCTTTTCCAGAAGCTCAATACCGATGATTACAAATCGCTCTGATTCACCATCAGTAAACTGCTGACAGTAAATTCGGGGATTTTTCTTGCCTTTAAACAATTTGATGGCGGTGACATGCTCACATCCTTTTTCAAAATTCTCTTTATCGTATAAATCCCTTGGGGCACGGTGGTTTAGAATTAATTGCAATGCTGTTTTGAACTTTTTAAGATTAGCAGGGTCTGATTGTAAAAACGCCATGATTTTCTGTGAATTAGCTGCATCCACATAAAAGGCTTTTTTACCATCAGCCGAAATTTCGATAAGTTCTGCTTTTCTTTTCACGTCAAAATTAAGCAATAGGTTAATTTATTACAAGCCGTTTAAATAATTTACTCGATTCCATATCCCTCTTCCCCCTCCGCCGCCATCAACCCCTCAATCTTCTCCACCACATACTCCTTCACCTCCTGACTTACCAACTCCCCCAGAAATGCCTTCGCCAATATCGCCTGTGGCAATTGATCAATCTTGGTTTTTAAAGAATGGTATTGGGATTCGATTCTTTTTGAAATTTCAAAAAGAGAATTGACTTTAGATACAATTTCGAGTTGCTCATCAAGGCTTGGAAATGGCACAATAAAATCGCCGAGCTTTTTTGCATTAATATTTGATTGGCTTACACCATCTGTTTTAACCTCCCAACACCATTTTTTTGCATAATTAGAATTAAGTACAAAGTTTAAGAACTCCGAATTGATTGAATCTTTTGGTTTGACCTGAATCAGGTAACCAGCAAAAACAGCTTCTCTATCCCCTCTAAAAATTGCTGTTTTACCCACTAACTCTGGGCTGTTTGTTCTATTGAAGAGCAAGTCACCAGCTGTCAGTTTGTATTTTCCAATCTCTATTTGATCAGAACTGTATTTTAAATCGCTCCAATCTATTTCTCCTTCTTGAATATTACCCATCCTTAAAACAGGAACATCACCCAAGTTTAGTGATTTTGAAGAAGAACCATATTTGAGACTAATGGATAGTTCTTTCAATTGACGAAAACTCCAAGACTCTGGAATTGGTATTGGGCCATTTTTATTTTCAATTTTTTCCTCCTCTCTCCATTCCTTCGTCAACTCTCCCGTCACGGCTTGGGTCAGGACCTGCTGACGGAAGTTTTTCAGCAAGGCCGGTATTCGGTCCAACTTCTCCCGTAAGCTATCCAAATGCCCAAACAAAACATCCAATTTGGCTACAATCCGATGCTGCTCGGTAAGGGGTGGGTGTGGAATTTGAATTTTTTCAAACTCTTTGTATTTCAAGTTTCTTAAATTGTTACTTCCCCCTTGGTATTCTATAACTTTTCCAGATAAATAAAAGAAGGTGAGGTAATAATTTAAAAAAGGAGCGTTTATCAACTTTTGATTGGCCCGAAGCAGTCTTAAGAAATTTGTCCCAATTTTTGGAAGGTTGCTATTCTGGGATAGGGTATCCTCATCAATTAGAATAACTCGACCAACTGGCTGATCAGGCCCACCTCCACTGATTTCAATTAATATATCTCCCTCAATCAGATTTCTCTTTTCCAGACTATTCTGTTTGATAACCCTAATTGAAGCAGTACTACCTTTGTCTTTTCTCCAGTTTTTAATTTCACTTCCCCTGATTACTGCTACTTGCACATAATCTTCTTCAGAAATATCATTTGGGTCTTTGCCCCAATCTCCACCGATTACAAAACTTAAAACGTTTTGTAGTGATTTGGAACGCCATCCCTTTGGTAATTTTTCCTCCATCATCCCAACAAAGAAATTATCTGGTCCAATTCTTTTTTTATACCATCCAACTCCTCAGCGGCCAACCTCGCAATATCCAAAGGATCACCCAAATCGGCATTTTTGCTGATATTTTCATCTTCAATTAGACCGATATCCAAGGAATCGTTTTTGGCAGCGATCTGCTCTCTGGTAAATACCTGCCATCTTGGATCTGCGACCGTCTTACGCTTTTCGTTATCTATCTCGCCTTCATATCCTTGCTTCAGTGATTCCATGTCCGTGCCGCCAGTATATGCAGTTACAAATCCTGCAAAAGCTTCTCGGGTGAATGGTGTCCGCTTGCCATAACTTGGTGCATTGGTTCGCATATCGTAAAACCATACCCGCTTCGTATTGCCAGTTTCTTTTTTTCCTCGGGTAAAGAAGAGCACATTGGTCTTTACACCTGCCGCATAGAAAATACCTGTTGGCAAACGTAACACGGTATGAAGGTCGCATTTTTCCATCAGGTCACGGCGTATCTTCTGTCCATCATTGTCTTCGAAGAGCACGTTATCGGGAAGCACTACTGCAGCTCTTGCCGTCCCCGTATCCCTTCTTAAAGAACGGTAGATATGCATCAGGAAATTCAGCTGCTTGTTGGAGGTTTGGATGGTAAAGTCATCCCGTGTAGGTCGCTCTCCTCCTTGCTTGGTTCCAAATGGAGGATTCGCCAACACGCCGTCATAGTTTTTAAAACTTTTACCTTGTTCGGTGAGGGTGTCTCCCATCACTATCCTACTCTCCAGACCATGCAGCTTGGCATTCATCAGGGCCAGTCTATGGGCATCTTGTACCAATTCGCAACCTGAAAATGCTTCATGGACTTGAAAGCTTCTTTCTGCTTGACTGAGCGCATAGTAATCGTCGTATTTACGCTTTAGATACTCATCTGCTGCAATCATAAAACCAAAAGTTCCTGCTGCAGGATCATTCCATCTTTCTCCGATTTTAGGAGAAAGGAGTTCTATCATCACATTGATTAATGGCCTTGGGGTGAAGTACTGCCCTGCCCCACTCTTTTTCTCCCCTGCATTCTTTTCCAACAGTTCCTCATAGATGCTGGCTATCTTATCCTGCTCCTCATCCTCGTACCAATCGATCTGATCGATATTGGTAATTAGGGTACGAAGGTTGACTGGTTTTCTTAGCGTGGTGGAAGCATTTGTGTATATTTCCGTGATGGTTTCATTGCTAGACATGGCGCCTAGATTAGCCAAAAGATCTCTGTAAATGTCAAAAAGCTCTTTGTTGTCTTTGATCCCTTTGAGGTTACTCCAGCGGTATTTCTCAGGAATATCATGATCGAATTTCTTAACCTCAGATAGTCTTAAAAAAAGAATATATGTCAATTCATTCAAATACTGGTGATAGGTCACCCCATCATCACGGAGGACGTTACACAGTTCCCACAGTTTCTTTGCTATCTGTTCTGCACTCATGCTATTAAATTAAGCGTATAAATTTCTATTGATTTCAGCAATCACTTCTTCCAACTGTTCTTCAAAAATCTTATTTAAGCGATCAAAACCACCATCTTCATCAAATGGATCCTGGTCAAGGTCTTCTTTTCTAAGTACCGTTTCCTTAAGCAGCTGCTTTTCAAAACGGTCAATCCATTTTGTTTGTGTCTTATTCCAATCCTTCATTTGACGGATTTTATTTACCGCATTTTTGACCCGATTTTCATGGCTGACCAGTGAGCTCCCAATCGAAAGTGTACGGATGTAAGAAATGATATCTGCTGCAATATCATCATTTTTAGCAGCTCTCCATGCAACATTTAGTGTGTTGGCATTATACCCTTCCTGATCTAAGACCAGCATCAGTTCACGTAAAGATTTACGATCCAGCTCGGTAGGTCGAGTACAGACTATTTTCAGTGCTTCAATTTTATTTTGGTTTTCTTGAATAAAACGAGCAAAGTTATCCAAGTAATCTTCCGGCTTTTCTGCTTTTCCATAGCCTCGATCTATTCCACGAAAAACATCGTCACCATCATATACATAGGGATTGGTGATATCAGGTTTAAGCTGATCCAAAAACTTCCATAAATTAGTTAGACTCACTATTTTTTCAACAGCAGCTTGGGTATCTGAATTTTTTAGACTTTCCAATAATTCGTCTGGACTTTCGCCATGCGCATTATAAATAAATTGCTCTAGTTTATCCTCTCTATTTCCCTGAAGAAGCTTTCTTTTGCGTTGAATTTTTGCAAGAACCTGATCTATTTGTCTTTGGGTTCTTTCACCTTGATTTATCTCTTTGAGTTCTTCTACCAATTGGACGAAACTGACTTTAGGATTAGCCACGATCGGCTTCATCTGCGTAAAGTCTTCTAAAGTATCGTAAATCTTAACTGCATCATAAATTCTAAATACTTCCTTACCAATCTCATCACATCTTCTCGTAGCCCTACCCAGCATTTGTTCATAGAGAATTCTGGACTTTATTCTACGCATAAAGACAAGATTACAAATCGGAGGAACATCTATGCCTGTAGTCAGTAAATCTACTGTCACTGCTATATTTGGATACTTTTCATTTTTATATCGGAGTAATTGCTCCTGTGGATTATAAGACTTTCCGGTAATCTTTTCGATGGACTTGTCTGCCACATCTACACCGATGTTTGCAAATTCCTCTTTTAGATATTCTACAATCATGTCCGCATGTTCATCCGTAGCGGCAAAGAAAAGACTCTTTTCATCCCCATCAGGATCTAGATGATTGACAAGTTCTTTGATGACAGTTCTATTGAAACTAGGAGTTATCACTTTTTTGTTGAATCCCGAAATATCAATTTTGAGTTCATCTTCAAGACTTTCTAACTCAATGATCGTGTTATTTTCTCTATCGTGCGCTTTAGGTTGAGCACCTTTTTCCCAAGTAATCCCTTCTTCTCCAAGTTCAGTTTTGATGATATAAGGCGGTTCATGATCAATCAAAAAACCATCAATTACAGCTTCTCGGTAAGAATAAGTATACACAGATGGACCGAATATCTCAGAAGTATGTAATGCCGGAGTAGCTGTCAAGCCTATAGAAAAAGCATCAAAATAGTCAAGAACCATTCTGTACTTACTCACAAAATCCCTTTGGTCCTTGAAATCCAATTCTTCATCATCCATTTCTCTATCTAAGAGATAGCCTCTGTGTGCTTCATCAATGATTATACAATCATATTGATCTACAGGAGGAATGTCTTTCCCCTCACTGTAAAACAAACGCTTGACCATGCCTTGAACTGTGGCAAAATGAAGTCTCGTATCGAGATCAGGAACTTTCTCTGTTACTTCTTTGATGCCGTAAATTTCCGAGAAAGTATTCAGCCCAATTATTTTATTGTCTTTGAATGAATTGATTGCCTGTGTTGCTAGAAGATTCCTATCTACCAAAAAGAGAATTCTTTTAAAGCGATTTGATTGAATCAAGCGGTAACAAAGTCCAATGATTGTTCGTGTTTTTCCTGTTCCAGTAGCCATGGTGATCAAGGCTCTATTTTGGTCAGAATTACTTAGCAAGACCTTTTCTAAGGCTTTTATGGCTTCAATTTGATATTTTCTCAATCCTAAACCCGTACTACTTTCTAAAAAATCAACTGTTTCAGATTTGAGTTTATCCTCGGAAGCTTTTAGATCTTTTTCCAAAAGTTTGATTAGTCCTTCAGGGCTATACCAGCCATTAAGCGCTTTGGAACGCCCATGCTTTTGCCTGACGTCTAGGAACCAAACACCGCTTTTGGTTTTGATCTGCTCTAAATAGGGTCTTCCATTAGTTGAAAAAAGAAAGGGTACTTTGTATCCATACCATTCCCCTAATAATTCTGCTTCATGTTGAATTTGGATATGTTCAGCATAAGTTTTTGATTGGAGCAAATCAGTAGAAATGTCAGAGGCATACTTTTTTGCTTCCACAATTCCATAGAGTTGGGTTCCAACAAACAGGGCATAGTCAGCCCATTTACTTCCGCAAGGCCACTCGGCAATAGCCAAGTATTTCCCTCTCTGTGGCTGGGTTTTGTTTTTCTTATAATTGATGATTTGTGTATCAACTTCCCAACCAGCTATTCTCAGTTGTTCATCGATCAGCAAGCGGGTCTCCGCTTCTGACATTTCTATTTTTCTAGCAGCTTTCTCAGATCGGTTTTGAATTTCCTGTAACTTTTCCTGAGGGAGCTTTTCTGTACTTCTTTCTTCTAATAAGTTATCAAACTTTGTTTGTAACTGGGCAAATTCTTGTTCAAGCACATGCAAGGCATGTCTTGCATCAAGCTCGTCCGGTAAATGAAATTTTATCGAATTTAAATCATCATTTTCTTCTGAATACGTTTGATAAAACCACTTTGAAATTTTGAAGGTGGAAAAAAGTAATCCTTTGGCATCTTCCAGAGAGCCTTTATTTTGATGAACTGCTACATTCCCTTTATGCTTAATCGTATGGAGCAAATCCTTTACTTGAACTGGGAGAATATTTTCATATTCTAGTGTCTTTAGTCTGTTGTGGAATGAATTATCATAAGGAAAATCCAAATGGTGAAGATCAAAGAGGAGTTCACTTATTCTCTCTCCGAATTGTCGCAGTTTGAATAGTGCTGTAATAGGATCCTGATATAAATTAAATTCTGCTGATTGTCCAATATTGAAAAGTATAGGGAATTCAGTTTCCAGATATGAAAAATTGGATTTGATCATGAAGCAAAATGATTCTAAAATTATTAGTTGCTAAGATATTGAAATCAGATAATTAAAAAAATGTATGAAGCAGAAAAAATCTTATTTGGATTGCTCAGAAAGAATAAATTATCCTTGTTCTGAATTTTTTAGAAATCTGGAGCAGATGAAATTGGAGCATGTTTCACTAAATCCTTTCATGCCATGCTCATCATCAATTATAATTTAGGAGCAAACAGCCGGACAATCATTTCAGATGGGGATTTTTCTCCAGCTGTATCTCATTCATTTGTCTCCATGCTTTCTGATCAGGAAAAAGAAAAACCTCTTGACTTGATCCATGACTTTTTCCAAACCTATTACCCGATTCCCGATTCAAGGAACTATCTAAATATGATATGTCTAAAAGCAACAGTTGAAGGAAAGGTTACAGTCTAAAATTTAAATTTCAAGGTTATGGAAATTTTCTTCAAAGTACTCCCAAAGAAAGGCAAAATCCTTACTCAACAAGATTGTCATTTTTCACTTTATGAGGGATTTTACGAATTTGGAAATATAAAATGTTGGAAGGAAGAATTAGAAATGATTTTAGCTAACACCATAAAAGTTCCCATTTCTTATGGCCTGAAATCAGCAGGTTCAATTCTTTATTTCGCAAGCTATTTTCAGAAGCTTATCTATACCGCTCATTATATGTTTTTAAATCACAATTCCACTCCTATTCAAAATCCTGACTGGAGCGATCTTTTGGATAATAGAGCGCTAGAGAAAAACCCTTTATTGATAGATAGAATTTCATTTTTACCACAAGCTCTTAAATTGGAAGAAATCCAAAACCCAATGCTCTACTTGAATCGATTTTTTTACCATAAAACAGTAAAAATTTGGAGTAAACAATGGAATATAATCTTAGATTTTAGCCTAAGTAATTCCAATATTATGGAAAGTATTGATGATGATTTATTTGAGGATATAGCTTTTTACCCTGGTTTACTCGAAGCATGCTACTTGATATTTGTAAGAGATTTTAATACTAAACCTAAAGCAAATGAAAACGATTAAAGTAAATCAGGATTGGATCATTTTTGCAGATGAATATGACCCTTTGGAAATATTACAAACAGTGTATGGTTTGAGTGATTTGGCCTTGATGAAAAAGCGCATATTTCAATTTATTGAATCATCAATTTCCAAAAATCCGAAGGACTGTTGACCTGGAGGGGTGGTTAGATTTCATCGAGCAATGCGTTCATAATAGTCTAGCCTTTGGATTTGAACCCGAATGGGAAGGCTATAATTTTCAAATAGCTTGTACCTATAATATTGCTAAGCTATTTGATATTGGGTATTTGATTTATGCTACTGAGACTAAATTTGGAAGGAAATATATTTTGAAAGAGAAACCTTCAATTGAGTTTTAACTTAAATCTCTCAAACTACAATTTCCTAGGTAAGAAAAAACTAGTAAATTTAAATTCTTAACATCATATCATGCCTACACAAACTACCTCCACTATTTTGATGGTTCGTCCTGCGAACTTTGGCTTTAATTCAGAAACGGCCGATAATAATTTTTATCAGCAACAAGATGATAGAGATGCAAGGGAGATCAATCAAATCGCACAAAAAGAATTTGATGGTTTTGTGAATTTGCTGGAAAGTAAAGGGGTTAGGGTAATTGTGTTAGAGGATACAAGTGAACCAAAAAAAACGGACTCCATTTTTCCTAATAATTGGTTTAGCACACATGAAGATGGGAAAGTGATACTATACCCGATGTTTTCACCCAACCGAAGACTCGAAAGAAGGAAAGACATCATTGAAAAACTGATGGAATTAGGCTTTAGAGTTGAAGAAATTATCGATTTGAGTTTCTTTGAGCATGATGAGCAATATTTAGAGGGAACAGGAAGCTTAATTTTAGATCGTGAAAATAAAATTGCTTATGCTTGCCGCTCTTTGAGAACTCATTCAGTTCCTTTACAATATTTTGGCAGGTTAATGGGGTATGAAATTCTAGATTTTAATGCTACTCAGGTCATCAATGGAGAGGTTTCTCCAATTTATCACACCAATGTCATGATGCATGTGGGCTCTGAGATTACGATCGTTTGTTTAGAAAGTATTTCGAATACTTCAGAGCGATTGAATCTTCAAACCAAATTAGAGCATTCTGGTAAAAAAATCATTCCTATTACCGCCAAACAAAAGTTTAATTTTGCTGGAAATATGCTAGAAGTGCAAAATGAAAAGGGAGAAAAATTCACTGTAATGTCCAAAGCTGCTTTTAACTCTTTGAGCAAAGCTCAGAAGGAAAACATACTTAAACATACAGAAATCATCAGTCCGGAAATCCCAACTATTGAGAAACTGGGTGGTGGAAGTGCGCGCTGTATGATGGCCGAAATTTTCCTTCCGAAGAGTTAATGCACCCCTCCTACTTTTACTGATTTGATTTTGATGGTATCGACTTCTATGCCTCTTTCTTTTGCATTGATTCTGAAATTTTCAATTACTTCCAAAACATCGTAGTCAATGATTTTAGAATTTGACCCATCAATGATGACATGCTTACCATCAGGAATCTCGTCCAAGGTTTTGATTAAAGAACCTTTATTTAGAAAACTCACCTCTTCAGAAAGAATGATTCTTAATGTATCAGGAGAATCTACATTTTCTCTTGCTGACAACACGTGAGAATTTTGGAAATTTCTCAAAAGAATATAGACAATTGCCACTCCCATTCCAAGACCAATACCGATCAATAAATCAAATATTACAATCCCTAAAATGGTGATCACAAATGGTAAAAACTGATCCCAACCCAACCTAGCTTGCGTTTTGAACAAAGAAATTTTGGCCAATTTATATCCTACTTGCAGGAGAATAGCTGCCAAACAAGCCAATGGAATCAAATTCAAAAGACTGGGAATCAATAGAACACTTAAGACCAATAGTAATCCATGGAAAATAGCAGACATTTTCGTCCTTGCTCCTGAGGTTACATTTGCCGAACTTCTTACTATCACTGCTGTCACAGGAAGTCCACCAACTAATCCATTTACAATATTTCCTGTTCCCTGGGCAAATAACTCTCTATTTGGAGGAGAAACTCTTTTGTAAGGATCTATTTTATCTGCAGCTTCTAAGCTCAATAAAGTCTCCAAACTTGCAATGATAGCGATAGTAAATGCCACTACCCAAACATCTGGATTGCTAATAGCCGTAAAGTCTGGGAACATAAAAAGGTCTGTAAAACCATCCCAACTTTGAACCTTTGGCAAAATCACTTTGTCTTCAAAATCTAAATAAAGATTTGGTACAAAAAACTTGAAAAACTTATTAATAGCTACCCCCAATATCACAACCAAAAGTGGTCCTGGGATCACTTTTAAAACCTTATTTCTTTTTATAAAGGGTTTATCCCAAAGGATCAAAATAGTCAAAGAGATAATTGTGATGATCAAAGCTCCAAAATCAAACTCATTTGCCAAGTTCCTCAGATCCATCACTGCCTCCCAGTCATTTACAAATGGAATATATTTAGCTAGATTCTGGGTTTCATTTACACCAAAAGCATAAGGTATTTGTTTGATAATCAATATAATTCCAATCCCTGCTAGCATCCCTTTGATTACAGATGTTGGGAAATAATACCCAATTATACCAGCCTTTGCCACACCAAGGATAATTTGAAAAACTCCTGCAAGTACTACTGAAAGTAAGAAAATATCAAAAGCACCTAAATCTGCAATTGCATTCAACACAATAACGGTTAGACCAGCGGCGGGTCCTGACACAGATGTACTTGATCCTGAAAGGTAGCCTACCACTATTCCTCCAACTATTCCTGCAATAATTCCTGAAAACAAAGGAGCACCTGAAGAAAGTGCGATTCCCAAACAAAGAGGAAGAGCTACGAGAAATACCACTAGTCCTGAAGGAAGATCTGATCCCAAGTGGGAAAAAATATTTTTTGAATTATTCATTGGTTTATATAAGCTGGGTTTATCTATGATACATCAATGTGATGTATCCATAATTATAAATATGATTTTCCTCAAAGACACCAGGATGAGATTTTATAACAAATAATCTTGTGGATAATGTCAACTGTCGACAGTTAACAGTCCACACTTGTGTGCCGTGGCGTAGCAATTTAAATTTAGTATTTAGATTCTTGTAAATGACTACTGGTAAGAAAGCGGATATACATAATTGTAAAAATAGAATTTTTAGGTTGCAAGAGCACCGAACTTCTACTTTTTTGAAAAATAAATTTAAAAATTGAGAAAGATTCTGCCAAAAAATGAAAAAATCAAATGTTGACAGAATCTATCTTTTCATTATCCTAATTATGCAATTCCTGTATAATTGAATGGTGTGATTTGTTTTAACTCTGCTTTAATTCTATCCGAAACATCAAGAGAATCTATAAAATTGGCTATTGAACCGGCCGTAATTTTCGAATTTGTTCTAGTCAGGTCTTTCAATGCCTCGTAAGGCTTTGGGTACCCTTCTCTTCTTAGCACCGTCTGCAATGCTTCTGCTACTACAGCCCAGTTTTCTTCCAAATCTTCTTCCAAGGCAATCACATTCAGTTCTAATTTATTTAGACCTTTATTTAAAGACTCAAAAGCAATCAACATGTGGCCCAATGGCACACCAATGATTCTCAGCACGGTGCTATCTGTCAAATCTCTTTGTAACCTACTGATCGGGAGCTTAGCTGCTAAATGTTCCAACAAAGCATTTGCGATCCCCAAGTTTCCTTCTGCATTTTCAAAATCAATCGGATTGACTTTGTGTGGCATGGCCGAAGAACCAATTTCCCCTGCTTTGATTTTTTGTTTGAAATAATTCATGGCAACATATTGCCATACATCTTTTGAGAAATCCAAAAGTATAGTATTGATTCTTTTTAATCCATCAAAAAGTGCTGCCAGGTTATCATAATGCTCAATCTGAGTAGTCGGAAAACTTCTGTCTAAACCTAAATACTTGGACACAAAACCATTTGCAAATTGCATCCAATCTATTTCTGGATAAGCGACATGATGCGCATTCATATTTCCCGTTGCTCCACCAAACTTAGCAGAATAAGGAACTTGATTCAAGAGCTCTAATTGTTTTTCAATTCTTGTTACAAAGACTTGGAACTCTTTTCCCAATTTCGTTGGGGATGCAGGTTGACCATGGGTCTTGGCGAGCATAGAGACATCTTTCCATTCTTCAACTCTATTCTTCAACTTTGACAACACTTCACTTAAAACTGGGAGCAACACTACTTCAAGTCCTTCTTTCAGCATCAAAGGAGTTGCTGTATTGTTAATATCTTGTGAGGTCAATCCAAAATGGATAAACTCTTTAAAAGTATCCAATCCAAATTCTTCGAATTTTTCTTTGAGGAAATACTCAACGGCTTTTACATCATGATTGGTTATTTTTTCGGTTTCTTTGATGGTTTCTGCATCAGCAATGCTGAAATTTTTGACTAAACCGCGCAAAGAAGGAAACAAAGAATGATCAAAATCCTTCAGCTGAGGAAGAGGAAGTTCACACAAAGCAATGAAATATTCAACTTCTACATGTACCCTATATTTGATCAAAGCGAATTCTGAAAAATAGGCTTGCAATGGCGCAGTCTTATTTCCATATCTTCCGTCTATCGAACTTACTGCAGTCAGGTTTGTCAAATTCATGAGATTAACTTTTGTTTTGAGCATGCAAAAATAGGCTTTAATAAGGAAAAACAACCCTCCATTTATAATAAAATCCCTTACCTAATTCGATCCATTTTACCGAAAGAAAAATAGACGTAGTCTAAAAAGAAGTAGAGTTCTACTTTTGTGGCGATGAAAATTATCTACCCAAGTATAATCACACTTCTGCTTTCTACCTCTTTTTTATTTGCAAATGATAAGAAAGGAAAAAATGAGAAAGAGTTTGGCCTAGAGGTCAGCTCCTCAAATGCTATGATGACTATAGATGGAGTCATCAATATGGAGGAATGGGGAGAAACTGCCATTATCAAAAACTTTATTCAGCAAATCCCCAAAGAAGGCCTACCTGCTACTGAAAATACAGAAGTAAGACTGAAATATGACGAAGATTTTCTTTATGTAGCAGCAACATTATATACCAAAACTACTGGAGATTATGTTGTATCCTCCTTGAAGAGAGACTTTGAATTCGATCAAAATGATGCCTTTGCAATCGTAATTGGCCCCTATGATGATGGGAACAATGGTTTTATGTTTGCTGTGTCTCCTTTCAATATTCAAATGGAAGGGTTGGTCAATAGTGGAGATCGTGTATCTAGTGTTTGGGATAACAAATGGTTTTCTGAAGTAAAAGGTATGAAGATCGCTGGGAAGTAGAAATGGCGATTCCATTCAAAACGCTCCGCTACACAGAAGGATCAGAATACTGGAAAGTCAATTTTATAAGAAATGACAGAAAAAACTTTGAGCAATCCTCTTGGGTTCCTGTTCCATTGAATCAAAGAATCGGGAGCTTAGCTTTCACAGGCTATCTCAATTGGGACAAACCTCTCAAAAAACCAGGATCAAATATTGCACTGATACCTTACGCAGCGACCAATGCTTCCAAAGATTATCAAACAAGTGAATCTATCGCAACAGGATTCAATGCTGGGTTGGATGCGAAAATTGCGGTAACTCCATCCTTGAATTTAGATCTAACCTTCAATCCGGATTTTTCGACTGTTGAAGTAGATCAACAACAAACCAACCTCAATCGCTTCGAGCTTTTCTTTCCAGAAAGAAGACAATTTTTCTTAGAAAATGCCGACTTGTTTGGTGATTATGGATTTAGAAATATCAGACCTTTTTTCTCAAGAAGAATAGGCATTGCTACAGATAGTTTGGGAAGAAGCTCCAACAATCGTATCCTTTATGGAGCAAGGCTCAACGGAAATGTTAATGACAACATGAGGGTTGGTCTTTTGAATATGCAAACTGCTACTGAAGATGAAGTAGGCTACCCAGGACAAAACTACACTGTGGCTACAGTTCAGCAAAAATTATTTAGCAGATCCAATATTGCAGCCATTTTTGTCAATAGACAGACTACGGGACAAGTTGGAGATTCCAACCCGATCGCTGATTACAATCGCGTTTTAGGATTAGATTATAATTTAGCTTCCAAAGACAATAAATGGACAGGAAAATTCTTTTATCACCAATCTTTCAGTCCTAATCAGGCTGGAGATAAAAAAGCACATGCGAGTTATCTGGACTACAATACTAAAACATGGAAAGTCCAATGGAATCATGAATATGTTGGAGATTCTTTCAATGCGGAAGTAGGTTATGTTCCAAGAAGATCTTATTGGAGATTGGAACCAAGTGTCCTTTACAGACATGTAATTGACAGTGATAAAATCTTTCAGCAGACTTTTCAGGTGCGATACGACATGTATTCTAACGATGATTTGACACTTAAAACGGATGAAACAATTTCATTCATCTATAGGCTTTATTTTAAAAACACATCTACCCTTCAATACAGGATTTTCAATGAATATATTTATCTCTTTAATTCTTTTGACCCAACTCGATCGGGAGGTGAAAGATTGGCTGCTGGCACGGATTATTCCTACTTGAGGACAGGAATAACCTATACATCTGATCGTCGAAAATTATTTAACTATTCGGCGACGACTTATTATGGAGGCTTTTTTAATGGAACAAGGGCTTTTGTCAACACTAATTTAAATTATAGATTCCAACCTTATGGAAATATTTCAATGTTTGCAGAGTACAATAAAATAGAGCTCCCCCGACCTTACAGTTCAGGAAATTTATGGTTAGTAGGACCTAGAGCTGAAGTATCTTTTACGGATAAATTATTTTTGAGCACCTTTGTACAATACAACAGTCAGATAGAAAACATTAACATCAACGCACGTTTTCAATGGAGATTCAAACCAGTTTCCGATTTGTTTGTTGTCTATACTGATAATTATCATCCAGAAAGCTTACAAATTAAAAACCGTGCATTAATTTTGAAGCTTACCTATTGGATTAACGTGTAAAGGAAAAGCGGGAATGTTTAATTTATTCAAAAAGAAAAAATCAGAGCCTTCAAAAGGCGATCAATATTTATCCCTTAAAGTAAGAGAAGTAGTCAAAGAAACACCTGATACGGTGAGTATTTTCTTTGAACAGCCTGAGCCTTATCTAGAATACAAGCCAGGTCAATTTATTACTGTGATCTTAGAAATAAATGGAAAAGAAGAAAGAAGATCTTATAGCCTTTGTACTTCCCCATTTGTGGATCCATATCCAGGAATTACGGTTAAGCGTGTAGATGGAGGAATTGTCTCAAACTACCTTAATGACCACATTAGACCTGGTAAAACCATAGACATCATGAAGCCTATGGGGAAATTCACAACCACTTTTCACTCCAAAAACAAGACGCATTATATAATGGTCGCTGGAGGTAGTGGAATTACTCCCATCATGGGCATCAGCAAGTCTATTCTCGTCAACGAGCCAGATTCAAAAGTGACCCTACTTTTCTGCTCCAGAAATGAAGATCAAATTATCTTCAAAAAAGAGTTTGAGCAGCTGAAAGAAAAATATCCTGAAAAACTAGAAATCATCCATAACCTCAGTCAGCCAGGTCCAACTTGGTCAGGAATGAAAGGAAGGTTAGACTCCATCAAACTCAAGGAAGTATTGAGTTGGAGTGAACACAAGGGAGCCGAAAGTTTAAAATATTTCGTCTGTGGACCTGAAGGGTTGATGACCACCACCCTGAACACATTCAAAGAGTTGGATATCCCAACTGACTTGATTTATGAAGAGAGTTTCTATACTGATTTAGATGCGAAAGAAACTGCTTTAAAGGCCAGTGGTGAAATGTCACCTTCTCTCACAAGAGAAATTACTGTAAACGTAGAGGGACAAGACTACACTTATGAAGTTGCTCCAGAAAAAACGATTTTAGAAGCTGGTCTCGATAGCAATATTGACATGCCATATAGTTGTCAGAGTGGTTTATGTACAGCATGTCGCGGCAGGTTGGTTTCAGGAAAAGTAGACATGATTGAAGATGCCGGGCTGAGTGAAAGTGAAATTGCAGAAGGATATATTCTCTGCTGTTCTTCAAAACCTGCGAGCAGCGATATCAAAATCATCATAGAATAAGAAATCTTGGAAAAAGACCCGATCAGAATTACCTACGAAAAATTGGAACGGAACACGTTGATTTTAATCGCTTGTTCTATTCCTTTTTTTGCAGTAGTATATCTCTATTCTCAAAGTGAGTCCATTACCCGAACTTCGTACAATCTGCCGGAAATAGCCGATTTTATTTTGTTGGGTTTGATTTACGTGTTGTTGGCTTTTCATTATTGGAATTTCCACAATGCCATCAAAAGTATTCTTGTCCTCAATCCTGATCTGGAAACCAAAATTACACTTTACGAACAGGCTACGATTCGTAGATTTTGGATTTTGTTATTGAGTAGTATTCTTTGTCCTTTGGGTTTGTTACTTTTTGAAAATAATGGTTATATCATAGCTTATGCTTTAACATTGGTGTTTTTATCATTAGGCAAGCCTACTCCTGATCGGATAGTTAGGTTGCTGAGATTAAAAGGTGAGGAAAAAGAAAGAGTGATTAGGATTAAGACGAGAGAAGGGTAGAATTGAGACGCAAGATGCAAGACATAAGACGTAAGAAAAAAGAGTTAAGAAGTAAGATGCAGGATTTGGCATTCAATTTTTAAGAGTTTCAACTTTTGGGAAAAAGAGACCATCATCTTTAATCCAAATACCGCGAAGTGCCTTATTTTGAAGAAAGGGTTAAACTTCTCAATAGCCATGGGTTAAACCCATGGTGAAACGAGACAATAATCCACAAAAACAACCCTGAAAGAGTTTAGTTTTTCTTTCATGTATATAGCAGTTTTTCCTAAAATTCGGATTGACTGTTTTTTAGTTTACATCCTTATTTTTGAAGATCCATTGTTGATTTGAAGGGTTTTACCTTTTGAGTTGTTTCCTACTCTCAATGATCCTGATGATGCTTTCAATTAAAGTATTAAACCAAAACTCAATGCATTTACCCTAGGACCTTTGTCTGTTTCGAAAAATTCGTTGAGGTCATAATTGACATACAAATCAACATTCGAAATACCTAGTGTTACTCTACCACCATATCTGAAATTGTTTGCATACATATTTGACCTTTCGAAGATTTTGCGTGACCGGCCATCTTGATCATCATAAACAAATTTGCCTCTACCTCCGATTCTTAGTCCTGCATAAGGACCGATTCCAAATCTAAATTTACCATCACTGCTATGAAAAGTGGGAATCAAACTTAAATTTACATAAGAAGCGGAAATTTTTGATTTGGTACCTGTTCCATCTGTGAAATCCTGAAACTCTATCTCTTGTGCTGTTTTTAAAGCGATTAGATTTCTTTCTTCAAACTTGAAATTATACCAACTCACTCCCAAGGCAGGGTTTAAAGAAAAGTTATTCCCCATCTTGTATTGTCTTTGGAAATTGATCCCTACATTCCAGCTTCCCCATGGTTTGACAACTGGAGCTGAATCATCATTTATCCAAGTGTTGATACCCAAATCTAAGTTGAGTGATCTTTCAAAGGCTCGTTTTTCCTTTCCATCAAACTGCATATCCCCGTCTTCAGATTCTAATGTGAAGGTCTTATCACTGTACTTTTCATAGTGCCATTCAGAGCCAAACATTTTAAAATCTTTGGTTTTCACTATTTCCTTTTTCTTCTCAGTTCCTTCTTCTTGTGCAACTGTCACTCCTGAGCAAAATAATCCCAGGCTAACCAATAATAGTAGCTTTTTCATCTGTTAAAATTTAAAATGTTGTTCTTCTAGTTATTAAAATATTACTCCAAATGTAATTGGATGAAGTTCTGGACCTTTTCCATCTTGAAAGAGGGTGTTCATGTCGTAGGTACTAAAGAAATTAAATCTCCCTACTCCCACTTCACCTCTCACGCCATAGCGCAAATTATTTAAATAAATCCCGGTGTTTTGTTTGTCTTTTCTAAGTCCTCCGCCATCTAATTCACGGTAAACAAACTTGCTTCTACCACCTAATCTGTAGCCGATATAAGGACCTGCTGCAAGCCTTACTCCTCTTCGGCCATTATCATTCATTTTTCCAAAATCTATTTTCAGAAGGGTTTGAGCGGTTAGATAAGAAGCGGAAATCTTGCTTTTGAATCCGTTAACGTCAGTTCTCTGAAGAAAATCAATCTCTTCATCTCCACGAACTGCTTGAAAGTCACGGTTCTCAAATTTGAAATTATACCACTGAAAACCTATGCCAAAGTCCCAGTAAAAACCTTTTGCCAATCTCTGAGAAGCCATCCAGTTTAAACCTACATTCCAACTTCCCCAGCCTTTGGTTGCATAAGGATCACTGGATGATGGGAAATTTCCGGTTCCGTCCAAGTAGGTGTTGATTCCCAAATCTGTATTGAAGTAGGTTCTGAAAGGAGGATCTTTTCTCTTTTTCTCCGAAGACTCAACTTTCACTTTTGTGTTACCACTGGATTCATCGACAATCACTTTTATTCTGCCTACCGAAACTTCCGTTTCTGCCCCATTTTCGTTGACTCTGACAATTTCTTTACTTCCTGATTTACTTTGGATTTCTACCACTGTCAATTCCCCTGTTTCTTCATTCAGTTTCAAGTCCAGCTCTTTGACGATTTGATTGATATCCATTTTCTTCAATCGTTCAAAATCTTCTTTATTTTCAACGATTAGGACTATCTTTCCTGATTTCCCAAATTCTACGATGATACTGTCCTTCTCAGCGTGGGGCACTTCAAGATGGCTTCCAAAAGCGAAATTCACGATGGCCATCAAACTAAATAATAACAAATATTTTTTCATGATCTTAGTTTCAAATCGGTTATTTACTTCTTTCTTTTCTGGAGGTAATCGAGGCAAAGAGATTGTTTTTCGCATCCTGCAGGTCTGCAAATCCCTGATCTACTTTATTCAATAAGCCACCTATTTTTTCTACTTTATTTTCAATTTCATCTATTAAACCAGGTTTATCAGGTTCTGAAGCATCTATGCCTTTTCCGATAATTGTGATTTTGTAATCTATCTCTTCTTTGACTTCATCAGCAACGGGTTGATTAATAGCCACTGCTTCATTAAAATCAAGTTCTGGGATTTCTAATTCAGGCAAAGCAACTACTACTTCTGTTTTTTCTATAGGTTTGATTTCAGCGATAAACTCCTGTTTTTTCACCTCTTCAATTTTCCTGACATCAACTTTTTGTTTGCTCGTTTTTTCTACATTTTGTGGAATAACCTGTTGCTTTTGAATTTCATTTGATCTTAGAGTTTCTTTTTTTTCTTCAATGACCAGCTCCTCTTGGTTTAAAACTGTTTTTTCAGATTTTTCGATAACTTCTGCTAGCTGAGGTTGCTCTTCTTTGATGTCTTCTTTTGCAATAAACCAAGCGATATAACCTACTCCAAGTAGCAAGATGATTGAAGCGGCTATCCTTAATAATGGAAAATATGCTGCTTTTTCCTTCTTATTTAATTTCCCTTCCAGTCTTTCCCAAGCCAGTGATGAAGGTTTGATTTCGTGATTTGAGAGTTTGCTTTTAAACAAATCATCAAATTTTTTATCTTCATTAGCCATTGATTCTCCTTTCTTTAAGTTGTTGTGAGGCTATTTTTTGTTTCAATAAGTTTCTTCCCCTGTTCAATTGTGATTTGGATGTGCTTTCTGTAATTCCAAGCAAATCGCCAATCTCAGCGTGGCTGTATCCTTCAATTGCATAGAGGTTGAAAACCGTTCTGTAACCTATTGGTAAATCTTCGACCAAGTCCATCAATTCATCTGCTTCCAAATTATTGAGTTCATAATGTTGATTAGATAAATCTGAGACATTGTCCACGTTGACTTCCATGTTGAGGCTTTTGTTATTCCTCAAAGTGAGCAAAGCCTGCGTAACAATGATTCTTTTCATCCAGCCTTCAAAGCTTCCTTTGGATTCGAATTTATTCAGTTTTTCAAAGATTTTCATAAAAGACTCGATCATTACATCTTCAGCCAAATCTCTGTCCTTGATATATCTGAGACAGATGGCGAAAAACTTTTTTGAATAAGTCTCATACAAGTGCTGCTGCGCTTTCCGCTCTCCTTTGAGACAGCCTTCTATGATCTCAGATTCATTCTTAAAAGTTTTCTTTGTAAACATGCTTTGTGCGTCTTTCAAATAGGTAGATACAGTTCATTAAAAATTGGTTGCATGAAGGTGTGAAAAAAAGTTAAAAAAATTTTCAAAGTCGATTAATTAATAAGTTAAATAGGGTCTGATTCTATCAATCCACTCTTGGCTGAAGATTCTAACTTTTAATAAATCATCAGCGGTAGTGTAAGCTCCATGCTGATCTCTATAAGCTACAATCACTTTGGCACTACCATAATTAATATAAGGATGTGCCGCCAAAGTTGGGACATCTGCTGTATTGATATTGATTTTAGTTTTTATTCCCGGAGTGAATTCAAAATACTCAAACACTCTTTCCATGACTTCAGGACTCATTCCATAAACATCAAGAAGTTGCTCAGAAGTATGCATTCCTCCAATTGCATCACGGAATTTGATAATCCTACCTGCTGTAGCCGGACCAACACCGGGAACTATTTGTAAAACAATCGAATCTGCTTCGTCAAAAGATATTTTGTTAAGCTGAGGTTGTCTTCTTTTTGAAGTATCCTGACTCATGAAATATTGAGTTTCGACCTTATGCCAACCAGCGCTTTCTAAACTATCCATCTTCTCCAAATAGATTTCATAATCTATTTGATTCCTTTTCGCCAAAATGTTATTGTAAATCACAGGTACTGCATACAAAAGTAATAAGGCAGGAACTAACAAGATAAAACCTCTAGATTCTCTATTGCTAAACCCAAGGTAATTTTTGAGAAAAAACTTCATTTTTCGAATCATGACAGTTTATTTAAAAATTCTATCAAAAGGAATAATCCAAAGAAAGCTTATAGATCGTATCTATGATCCATAAGTTAATAAGATTGGTATTATTTTCCAATATTGACGATATTTGCAACCGAGTTAGTGATAATCAAAACTCTTATTTAGATAGATTTTAAATTAAAATCTGATTATCCAAAATATTCTTTTTCTACATATTATAAATTAAATTTGTACCCGAAAGTCAATACAAATGCAAAACAAGTTTAGAGCCATTAGTTTATCACATAAAAGTGCCCCTGTAGAAATCAGGGAGATCATAGCTTTGGACGAAGCTTCGGTTCATTCACTTTTGGTAAAATTAAAGGATTTTTTCAGTGTTACAGATACTTTGATCCTCAGTACTTGTAATAGAACTGAAATCTATTATTCACATGAATTAGATTTGAGTTCTGAGATCATCAAACTTATAGGTGTAGAAAAAGGAATCACTTCGATTATAGATTATATAGCATATTTCAAAATTTACAACGATGATAAAGATGCAATTAACCATCTTTTCAATGTTTCCATGGGATTGGAAGCACAAGTCGTGGGAGATATGCAAATCTCCAATCAAGTAAAGAGGGCTTATCAAGCAACAGTTGATTTAGACATGGCAGGTCCATTTCTTCATAGACTAATGCACACAATCTTCTTCACAAATAAGAGAGTAGTACAAGAAACAGCATTTAGAGATGGAGCGGCATCAGTATCTTATGCAGCGGTAGAATTGATCCAAGAGCTTACTTCCAATACCTTCGAACCGAGAATTCTACTTATTGGAGTAGGTGAAATAGGTGAAGATGTAGCCAAAAACATGGTTCATTTGCCAAATGCAAAAGTTACCATTACCAATAGAACTTTTGAAAAGGCCAAGGCTTTAGCTGCCGAGATGGGCTTTGAGGTCATTCCTTTCGAAAATGTGATGGAAGCCATGCAAAATTCAGATGTGATTGTTTCTTCAATCATGAAATCCGAACCTTTTATCACAAAAAATCTTGTCAAGACATTCGATATTCCAAGCTACAAGCTTTTTGTAGATCTTTCTGTACCAAGAAGTATAGAGACTTCTATTGAAGACATTCCAGGTGTGCTACTTTATAATGTGGATAATATCCGTAGCAAAGCTTCTGAAACACTAGAAAACAGGTTAGCAGCTGTACCACAAGTAGAGCAGATCATAGAAGAAAGTATTGAAGAGTTTTACAACTGGAAAAAAGAAATGATGGTCTCTCCTACTATCAATAAATTCAAAAATGCATTAGAACAAATCCGTTTAGAAGAAATGGAGAGGTTCTTGAAAAATGCTGATGAAAAAGAAATAGCGATGATTGACAAAATCACTAAAAGTATGATGCAAAAAATCTTGAAGGTTCCAGTTGTTCAATTAAAAGCTGCTTGCCAAAGAGATCAAGCTGATCAAATGATGGAAATTCTTACCGATCTTTTTGATTTGGAAAGAGTAAGTGATAAAAAATAAAAAAGTTTAATTTCTTAAAAATACTTAAAAGGATGCCTAATCAGGCATCCTTTTTATTTTGGTATGCTAATCATTAAATATCTTTTTGAATTGCAGTTCTAAAACCCTTATTTTACTCTCAAATTACATGATTTATGAAATTAATTAAGTATTTGACAGGTATACTAATGATTGCGGGAACATTAGCATCTGTATCTGTCAAAGGTCAAACATGGGAAATATATGACCACAATTTTAAGCTAAAATCAAGAATTGCTTTTGATCATATCAAGATTTTGAGTGAATCGGTTAGGGTAAGTACAGCAAATAATCAACTTCGCCTTTTGAGTAAGGAATACAAACCATTTTTTGATCTTAAAGGAGAGTCTGTATATCAATATTTAGAACCTTGGATTATCGTAAAAGGACCTAAAGGAAAAGGTGCATTTCACGAATATGGAGAAGAAATTTTCGCCCCAGAATATGATGAAATTCTATTGTTCTACACCAGAGTTCTTGCTCAAAAAGGAAATAAATTCTGGTTATATGACAGAATGAATAGGAAAACAGAAATGATTGGGGAATTTGACTTTGCTGAGCTCACAAAAAATGGTCAAATAATAGGAAAAAACACAGAAGGGTATTTCCTTCCACTTTCTCAAAACCCAAATAAAGTTTACAATCACTTGCGAGAAATCAACGAAAACTTTATCATCTCGAAAGAATCTACAGGTTTTGGCTTAATCAATAGAGAAGGGGAATATATTCTAGAACCCATTATTGATGAAATGACTTATTTGGAAGAGGACTATTTTTATGCTTACGATGGAAATCAATATATGCTGATCAAAGCCCGTGAGGAACGTGCTGATATCAAATATACTAGCTATCATAAGATTACTTTAGAAGATAACATGATGTTAGAATACATCCATGGCAAACTCCGCAGGGTAATGAAAAACGACGGTATCTTACTAGACATGGTAGGCATGGAAAAAGTCAATAAAGTTGGAAATAATAAATTTAACGTAATCTCTAGAGATAATAAAGTAGGCTTGCTAGGAGAAAATGGTTGGGAAGTCAATCTTGCCTCAGGTTTAGAGCAGATTTTTCCAGGAAGTGACAACCTATACCCATCTATCAAATCAGGAAAATATGGTTTTATAAATAAAAGTGGGAACTGGACAGTTGCCCATAGATTTGATGAAGTAGATCTATTTTCAGAAGGTTTAGCTGCCATAAAAATCCTAGGCAAATGGGGCTATGTTAATACTCAAGACCAAGTTGTCATCGAACCGGAATATGATGCTGCTGGAAAGTTCAATAGAGGATTTTCTATTGTAAAGAAGAATGGAAAAAGTCATTTGATAAATCAGATGGGAGAAATCATTGAAGGCAATGCCTTTGACCAAATCTTGAGCCTTCCAGACAATTATTTTATCACCGAAGAAGATGGGGTTTTTGGTTTGATTGATTCCGGTGGGAAAGAAATAATTGCTCCACAATTTGATGAAATCAGAAAAGAAGCTCGTGATATTATTCTAGTCAGAAAAGGTGAAAAATATGGAATCATGGATGAAAAAGGGAATTATGTACTCCCCCTATACTACAAAAACATTTTATTTGATCAAGCTTCTAAATTAATTTTGGCAGAAGACATGTACATTGCACCCGTTTTGAAAGAAGAAGAGAAGAGTAACAAAAGAAAACGAGCAGATTAAGAATATTATTTATATTTGAACTCAGCACAAAAAAATGAATATTCAACTGCATCAAAAGAAAGTGTTTTTTGCTTCAGATTTTCACCTTGGAGCTCCCGACGAAAAGACGAGTAAAATTAGAGAAGAGAAGATCGTCCGTTGGCTGACAAGTATTCAAAATGAAGCAGAAGCTATTTTCTTAGTGGGTGATATCTTTGACTTTTGGTTTGAATATGATAAGGTAGTTCCCAAAGGTTTCATTCGTTTTTTAGGAAAGCTTGCTGAATTGAGAGACAAAAATATCCCCATCATTTTTTTTACAGGAAATCATGACCTTTGGATGAAAGATTACTTTACAAATGAACTTGGAATCCCAGTCCATCATCATCCAATTGAGTTAGTCATTGAAAATAAGAAATTTCTAATCGGTCATGGTGATGGATTAGGCCCAGGAGATGAAACCTATAAATTGTTAAAAAAGGGCTTTATGAATCCTTTTCTTCAATGGATATTCAAATGGATACATCCTGATTTAGGCATTAGAATTGCACAAGCTTGGTCAGGAAAGAGCCGGATTTCTAATCTTGAAAAGAATGAAAACGACTTCAAAGGAAATCAAGAATGGCTTTGGGAATATTGTAAGGGCATAAATAATAACACACATTTTGATTACTACATATTCGGACATAGACATTTGCCATTAGAATTAGAGGTGGGTAGCACTTCCACATATATCAACTTAGGAGAATGGGTAAGTCAAAATACTTTTGGTGAATTTGATGGCGAAAAAATGTTACTTAAGACATTTGAAAAATGATAAAATTTTGGTTTTCTTTTTTATTAATTTCCTTAGTAGGACATTATTGTATCGCACAGCATCTAGTCTGGGAAAATCCTATTGAAATCAAAATCGATAACATCACTCAAGTATCAGTAGATAATCAGGGATATTTATTCGTCGTAAATCAAGAAGGAGATATACTTCAATATAATCATCTGGGAGAGTTTATAAACAATTTTTCTCCCACACGTCAAGGTAAAGTCAATCAATTAGAGGCCGCTTGGACAGTAAATATCTTCACTTTTTCCATTGACCTTCAAGAATATCGAATTCTGGATCGATTTCTAAATCCAATCGCAGAAAACCGGATACAACAAAAAGGAATCAATCTTGCAAGAGCGGCAACCCTCGGCAACAATAATATCATCTGGATTTATGATGAATCTGATTTTAGATTAAATCAATTTGATCATAGAAGAAATCAAATTTTGCAGCAGCAACCACTCAATTTAATTTTGACAAATTCCACCTTAGCTATTCAAGAAATCAAAGAATACCAAAACCTGGTTTTTATAAAAATCACTGACGAAGGAGTTTCTATTTTAGACAATCAAGCAAATTTCATTAAAAGTATTCCACTTGAGAATGGTCAAAGACTTAGCTTTTGGAAAAAAAACATCATCTCTCTATCCAAGAATAATCTAGTCATGACCGACTACTTGACAAGTGAAAAGAATTTTTATGAAATCCCACAAGAATTGGAGAAACATCAAGTAATTATTTCAAATGAAGCTGTGATTTTTTATAACAATGAGTCAGTTAAAATTTATAATAAAACGTTATCTCCTTTAAAAGCGATCTGAAACGATCAATTTTATAAAAAATTGTTAATTCGTGCTATAAAAAGCTGTAAAAATGGTTTGATTTTTGCATTTTTGCAAAACATGAACAAACCTATAAACCTAAACCAATTTTTACGCATAACGATTTTGCTCATCTTGGCAATCATGCTGGTTTTCCCGTTTGTTACTAACGCTCAAATTTTCAAGAAAAAAACGAAAGTAGAAACTGAAATTTCATTTCCTGCTGATCTCAACCGTGAGCGCGTTTCTTTTGATTTACAGCCTGACGGTATTAAAAAGTTCTCTATCGTACTTGAAAAAAAATCAAAAGTCATTACTAAAGTAAAGATTTTTGATACTCTTGGTAACCTTTTATTTGAGGATAAGATTATGCCTGAAGATGGAAATATCAAATCTTACGATTTAAGTCATCTACAAAGTCAACTGTTTGTGGTAGAGGTAGGAAACTCAAAGTACAACATAACTAAAAGTATTTATGCTATTCCTCCAGGAAAAAAAAGAGGCATTGATGCTCAAGTGAATGATTAACAAAAAGGATTAAAAAATAAAAAAGCCTGCAAAATTTGCAGGCTTTTTTCATGATATATTTTTATTTAATCGATCTCTACTAGAGTAATATCAAAAATCAAATCCTCACCAGCTAGGGGATGATTTGCATCTAATGTGATTTTTTCTTCATCTACATGAACAACCTTTACTGGCATTGGCTGACCTTGAGGCCCTTGAAGTGTCAAATCCATTCCTATTTCAGGAGAAATATTTTCTGGCACTTCTGCTCTAGGTATGTCCACCAACATATCATCTCTCTTAACACCATAAGCCTCATCTGTTGGGATTGTAACACTTTTAGCTTCTCCTACTTTCATTCCATGAACCGCAGTATCAAAACCTTTAATCATATTTCCATCACCTAAGACAAACTGAAGCGGTTCTCTATTTTCTGAAGAATCGAAGACTACTCCACTTTTCAATTTCCCTGTGTAGTGTACTTTTACCGAATTTCCTTTACTTGCTAATGACATAATATTTATTTTATTCTGTTTTGTAAAGTATCAAAGTTAAGGATTTTTGATAGGGATTAAAACCAAAGTCTAATGAAGTTACAGAGTGTCCACAACCGATCAAAAAACGTTCGTTTATGAACATTATTTTTTATAAATTCACTCAATCTGTTCATATTCAAGGGATATTCCTTGTGGCATCATTTTGAATATATTAGGTAAAAAAACAATATCATGGATAATCAGCAATTAGGAAAAATCCTCATCATCGACGATAACGAAGACTTATTGTTTGCAGCAAAGATGCACTTAAAAAAGTTTGCAAAAGAAGTTACCATTGAAAAAGATCCAAGGAGAATTCCTTTTTTAGTCAATAACAACAGTTACGATGTGATCTTATTGGACATGAATTTCACTGAAGATACTACTTCTGGAAAAGAGGGTTTTCATTGGCTTCAGCAAATCAAAGAAATAGATCCTAAAGCAGTTGTCATTCTGATTACCGCATTTGGCGATGTAGAAATGGCTGTAAAAGCCCTGAAAGAGGGCGCTTCTGATTTTGTCCTCAAACCATGGCAAAACGAGAAACTGCTTGCCACTTTAACTTCAGCGAGCAGATTGAAAGAAAGCTATGATCAAGTAGACAAACTCTCCAAAAAACAAAAGCAACTACAATCCGATTTGAAAAAGCCTTATTCAGACATCATTGGCACAAGTGCTTCTATGAAAAACATTTTTTCAATAATCGATAAAGTAGCACAAACTGATGCCAACGTTTTGATTTTAGGAGAAAATGGAACAGGAAAAGAACTCATCGCAAGAGCTATACATGATAGGTCTTTGAGAAAAGATGATATTTTTGTTGGAGTGGATATGGGTTCTATAACCGAAACACTATTTGAAAGTGAGTTATTCGGACATAAGCGTGGAGCATTTACAGACGCCAAAGATGACAGAGCTGGCCGTTTTGAAATTGCTGATAATGGTACTCTATTCTTGGACGAAATTGGGAATTTAAGTATGCCATTACAATCGAAGTTACTGACAGTCTTACAAAGAAGAGAAGTGACAAGAATAGGTACAAATAAAGCCATTCCTGTAGATATCAGGTTGATCTGTGCGACGAATATGCATGTACATGAAATGGTCATGGAAAATACTTTCCGTCAAGATTTACTGTATAGAATCAATACAGTGGAAATATTCCTCCCTCCTTTGAGAGAGCGTTTGGATGATATTCCGCTTTTGGCAGATCACTTTCTCAAGGTTTATGCACAGAAATACCGAAAGGATTTCAAAGGCTTTAAGGCAACAGCCATGCAGCTTTTGCAGCAATATAACTGGCCGGGAAATATCAGAGAACTTCAACATGCCATTGAAAGAGCAATCATAATGGCCGAGGGGGATGAACTTGATAGTAGAGACTTCTTCTTCCTTTCTTCCAAACCCACTAATGACAAAATTGCTACTCCAGCTTCATACAATCTCGACGAAGTAGAGAAAAATGTAATTCAAAAAGCGATTGATAAAAATGGGGGGAATATTTCCAAAGCAGCGAAAGAATTGGGATTAACGAGAGCATCTCTTTATAGAAGATTAGAAAAATATGGATTATAAAATTGGCTTAGTTGGTAGAATTATCCTACTTGCTATATCGTTATTTTTTCTTTCCTACTTCATTCTGAATGGTGCAGGTGTTTTTGCCATTTCTTTATTTATCATCCTGATTTTGGCTCAGACAATCTTCTTGCTAAGCTATGCGGAAAGTTCCTTCAAAAAAGTCCGTATGTTTCTTGACAACATCAAGCAAGACGATTTTACCTCTCTTTTTCCTGTAAAATTTGATGGAACAGAGACTGATGACCTACATATAGAGTTCAATGCTATTCTAGCAAAGCTAAAAGAAGATCAAGCCGAAAAAGAAGCCAATTATCAATATTTCAGATCTGTTTTCCAGCATTTAAGTATTGGGTTGATCACTTTTGAGGAAAGTGGTAAAATTCAAATTCTCAACACTGCCGCCAAGAGAATGCTGAATATTACCCAACTCAATGAGATCTCGGAAATAAAAGCAGTTAATCAGGAGCTGGATCAAGCAATTCACAATCTTCGAACAGGTGGAAGTGAGTTGATCAAAATTGCGCACCCTGACGGAATCATGCAGCTATCCGTTTATGTGATTGAATTACTGATGCGAGATGTAAAAATAAAGCTGGTATCCCTGCAAAATATCCAAAGTGAACTGGAAGAAAAAGAGATGGAAGCTTGGCAAAACCTTGTCAAAATCCTGACTCACGAAATCATGAATTCCATCGCTCCAATTTCTTCCTTGGCCTCAACCATCAAAGGAGATATTGAGCAAAAAATGGATGATGAAGCCAATGTAGAGTCTTCCGATTTGGAAGATTATTTGATGGGAATCAGTACGATCGAGAAGCGAAGTGAAGGATTGATTAATTTTGTTAGTGATTTTAGAAGTTTGGCTCACATTCCAACTCCAAAATTCCAAACCATCAATATCAAGAAGCTCTTTATGCAATTAGAGACCTTGATGCAAAATCAATTTGAAGCCAATCAGATTCTAACCAAATGTACTGTGGAGCCCAATGATTTGATCTTGTTTGGAGATCAAAATCTAATAGAGCAAGTTCTTATCAACTTAATTCATAATGGAATTCATGCCATGCAGGACGCTGTGTCGAAAGTGCTTTCCATTGATGCGTTTATTGATGAATCCGGAAAGATAATTATAGAAGTTTCAGATACTGGAAAAGGAATAGAAGAAGAAGCGCTATCTAAAATCTTCATTCCTTTCTTCACTACAAAAAGTAAAGGCTCTGGAATCGGACTTAGCCTTTCTAAACAAATCATGAGAAGACACAAGGGGAATATTCAGGTTCGCTCAAAACTTGGAGAAGGAACTACCTTCAAATTGATATTCAACGCCTAAAATAATTAGTTACAAGTTATTTGTTGATTAGTTATTAGTGTTCTTAATTTTCTCTGGTGAAATGATTAAGATAAAAGGTAGTAAAAAGAATCTCGAATATTAAGGGCTTACTAACAACTAAGCGCCGATAACTAATCCCCAATAACTAAATTATTTTTGATAGGTAAAAGATGGACCATCACAGGCTGCCCAACCTGTATTCATCAATTTATTTTCTTTTGTAAGAACAAGGTATTCTGTGTCTCCTCCACAACTCACAGCCATTCCCATATTCGTTTCAAAAGTTAATTTTAATTCAAAAACATTACTACTATCTTCTATTAATTTCATTTCATAAGTACCAAGCGCTTGAGCAGGTTCCTCGTAAAGCTGTCCATATTTATGGTTTTTATTTGAAAACTTGATGAATGTACTATCATCATTAAAAATATAGCGTTCACTGAAATTTAATTGATCTCCAGAGGTAACTTCTCCGGTCCAGCTATTTGTAACAGCAGCTATTTCCCAATATCCTAAAATATTGAAATAGGGATCTTTTTCATCTTGATTACATGCAAAGAGAGTCGCTACAAAAATCAAAAGGAGAGAAAATTTTATTTTCATAAATTTTAAATTAGAAAATGTAATTTAATTACGAAGTCAGAAGCTTCAAAGTTTAAATGAATCTATTTTATAAAAAAGCGATTTTAATATTGAGTTAACCTCCCCTTCATTTTAAAACTAAAAAAAGATCTAAACATCTCATAACCATAACATAGGAGACATCACCAATTCATATCAGCGCTTTAAATTGCAAGCAAAACTGATAGACTTTGAAAACAAATTTCAAAACAATCGTAATCTCAGATGTCCACCTTGGCACCAAAGGTTCTAAGGCAAAAGAAGCTTCAAGATTTTTGAAGCAATACAGCTGTGAAAATCTTATCCTCAATGGTGACATCATTGATGGTTGGCAATTGAAGAAATCAGGTTCTTGGAAAAGAAAACACACTCGATTCTTTAATAGAATGCTCAAAATGATTGAGCAGGAAAACACGAAAGTTTTTTATTTACGTGGAAATCATGATGACTTTTTAGATCAAATCCTTCCGCTTCAGATAGGAAATCTGTCAATTCTTTCAGATATGATTTATGAATCAAATGGAAAAAAATATTTTATCACGCACGGAGATATTTTTGATAGTGTCACGTCAAATTTTAGATGGATTGCCTATTTAGGTGATATCGGTTACACTTTTTTATTATGGTTGAATAGATTGGTGAATTATCATCGTAGAAAAAGAGGTTTAGCCTATTTTTCTCTAAGCCAATATGTCAAAGGAAAAGTAAAATCGGCTGTTTCTTACATCGATCAGTATGAAGAAGAGCTTGCTAAGATGGCCAAAGCAAAAAAATGTGATGGCATTATCTGCGGTCATATTCATAAGGCAGAAAACCGAATGATTGATGGTATTGAATATTTGAATTCTGGAGATTGGGTTGAGACGATGAGTGCATTGGCTGAAGATCATGATGGAAACTGGCAATTGATTTATTACAATGAACTAGACTTTAGCAAAAAAACAGAAGAAGTACCTACTCCGAATTATCAGATCGTAGCACCATGCAACAATCAGGATTATCGAACAGTAGCTTTCAATAAGCCTAACGATGATATATTACCACCATTCAGATAAGAAGATGAAGTTTTTGTTTATCGTTCAGGGAGAAGGAAGAGGGCACATGACACAAGCCATTGCTTTGGCTGATTTCCTCGAAAATGCTGGGCATCAAATCGTTGCCACTTGCATCGGTAAAAGCAAGAGAAGAGTAATTCCATCGTTTGTTTACGAAAATCTAAACTCTCCCATTCATCTTTTCGAAAGTCCAAATTTCGAGACTGATGCAAACCAAAAGAAGATCTTGTTGGGAAAAACGATCCTTACAAACTTTCTTAAAATTTCCAGCTTCCAAAAAAGTCTAGGAAAAATTGATGCTTTGGTTAAGGAGTTAGAACCTGACGTAATTGTCAATTTTTATGACCTTCTTGGTGGGATATACAATTTGATTTTTCGTCCAAAAGCTCAATTTTGGGTTATCGGTCATCAATACATGATTCATCATTCAGAGTTTCAGTTTGCGAAGGCCAAAGGGCTTGAAAAGCAACTTTTCAAGCTGAACACAGCACTCACTGCTATGGGAGCCGATAGGGTTTTCGGATTGTCATTTATTGTATTAGAAAATGTTCCTAATTCAAAATTCAAGGTAATTCCACCACTTCTTCGAAAAGCTATCTTTGAATTGGAAATTCAGGAAGGTGATTTTATTCTCACTTATATGGTCAATCCAGGCTATGGAGAAGAAGTAATTCGCTTTGCTGAAGAAAACCCGAAAATCATGATTGAGGCTTTTTGGGATAAAAATGGTGTAGAGAAAATTTATCAGCCATCACCAAATTTGACATTTCACCAAGTCGATGACAAACTTTTCTTACAAAAAATGGCAAGCTGTAAAGGGCTCATTTGTACAGCAGGATTTGAATCGATATGCGAGGCCATGTATATCGGCAAACCCGTCATGATGATTCCTGTAGCCGGTCAATACGAACAAGCTTGTAACGCCATAGATGCTGTGGCAGCTGGAGCAGGAATAAGTCATCATGAATTTGATTTCAGAATTTTTGATCATTACCTATCAACGCATGAATTTGAAGAGAACGAGATGCATACTTGGGTCAATTCACTTCCCCAATCTATCAAAGAAGAGATTCACGCTTTAGAAGCGAAATCAAAACACAGAGGATCAACATTTTCTCCAAGATGGAAAATTAATTTAGGAAGTGAATGGGGCTAAATATTTTGTTTTAGTTCCAAATTGACTTGCATCAAGAATTATTAATTTTCAATGTTATACGATTCACTAATCATAAAAAAAATATTAAAATTTATCATCTATTCCAAAATGCATTTACTTGCGATTAAAACGATTGCGGAATCTTTTTTTACATTTTTTGAACTTTCATATCGATTAGATTAAAAATTATCTCTTAAAAAATGGTAAATTTCGACTTGGTCATCCGCAATCAAGTTCATGAATATAGAAAAACAAAGGCTCCAAGAGGACAAAGAGAGAATTAAACGCTGGAAGAAGTGGGGCCCATATTTGACAGAAAGACAGTGGGGAACGGTTAGGGAAGATTATAGCAAAGATGGTTCTGCTTGGGACAATGTGACCCATGAGGATGCACGAAGCAAAGCCTATAGATGGGGTGAGGAAGGAATAGGTGGCATCAGCGACCATAAGCAAAAAATGTGTGTGAGTTGGGCTTTTTGGAATGGGAAAGATCCTCTTATCAAAGAAAGACTTTTTGGCTTAACTGGTAATCAAGGCAATCATGGTGAAGATGTAAAAGAGCTTTATTATTACCTCGACAGCACGCCAACTCATAGTTATATGAAAATGCTCTACAAATACCCTCAGCAAGAATTCCCTTATGCTGACTTGGTATTTGAAAATCGAAAAAGAGGTAAAAAAGATAGAGAATACGAATTAATTGATACCGGTGTCTTTGATGATGATGCTTATTTTGACATATTCATTGAGTATGCTAAAAAAGATGTAGAAGACATTGTAGGAAAAGCAACAATTCACAATCGAGGTAATGAAGATGCTGAAATCTGGGTTATGCCAACTATTTGGTTTAGAAAAACTTGGTTTACAGGTCATGAACCATTTATACCCAAACTCAGCAAAATCGATGACAAGAGAATCAAAGCTTTCACTCCAAAAAGCGGCAATTACTTTTTCACTTTTGATGGAGAGCCTGAATTAAAGTTTTGTGATAACGAAACCAATAGAGAGCGACTTTACCATATCCCTAATGAAAAAAAATTCCTCAAAGATGGCATTAATGATTATGTCGTAGAAGGTGATGACAGTCACCTCAATCCTGAAAATTTCGGAACAAAAGCAGCAGCGATATATAAACTCACTGTTCCAGCTAAAGGTAGTGTAGAAGTAAAATTTCGCATGATGCATCAAAGTGCAGAAGGTGCTATTCAACTTTGTGAGGAAATTCTTCAAGAAAGAAGAAAAGATGCAGATGAATTTTACCAGGAAATTCAAAAAACCATTGACGATGAAGACATGAGGAGAATTCAGCGTCAAGCTTTTGGAGGCATGATGTGGGGAAAGCAGTTTTATTACTACAATGTAGAAAGGTGGCTTAATGGAGATGCTGGCAGGTATATTCCACCTGCAGAAAGAAAAAAAGGAAGGAATCATCAATGGAGGCATCTTCAGAATTATGATATTATCTCCATGCCCGACAAGTGGGAGTATCCTTGGTATGCAGCTTGGGATTTGGCTTTTCATTGCATTCCGATAGCTAGAATTGATCCTGATTTTGCAAAAGATCAACTTATACTTCTTCTCAACGAGTGGTATATGCACCCTAATGGTCAAATGCCAGCATATGAATGGAATTTCAGTGATGTAAATCCTCCAGTCCACGCTTATGCGGTAGAAAGAGTATATCAAATAGACAAGAAAATGAATGGTGGAGTTGGAGATCAGGAGTTTTTAGAGAGAGCACTTCACAAACTCATGCTGAACTTCACTTGGTGGGTAAATAGAAAAGACAATGATGGTAAAAACATCTTCGAAGGTGGGTTTTTGGGCTTGGATAACATCTCTTTGATCGATAGAAGTCATGCTGCTCTTTATAAAGGGAAGCTAGAACAAGCCGATGCCACCTCTTGGATGGCCATGTTTTCGCTAAACATGCTTAGAATCTCCCTTGACCTCTGTGAATACAACAAAACCTATCAATATACAGCAACCAAATTCCTTGAGCATTTTCTTTACATTGCAGGTGCGATGAACAATATTTCAGGAGAAAATATTAGTCTTTGGGATGATGAGGATAATTTCTTTTTTGATATTTTCCATATGCCTGGAAAAGAGCCTAAAGTAATGAAGGTAAAATCAATAGTTGGGATTATCCCGTTTTTTGCAGTTGAACCGATCCGAGAAGAAATGTTTGAAAATCTTCCTGAGTTCAAAAAGCGAATGGAGTTTTTCTTAAAAGAAAAACCAAAATTAGCTTCACTAGTAACTAGTTGGACACAACCTGGGCAAGATAAACGAAGGCTATTTGCCTTATTAAGAGGCCATAGAATGAAGAGCATTCTAGAAAAAATGCTAGACTCTGACGAGTTCCTCAGTGAATTTGGTATAAGATCGCTTTCCAAATTCCATGAAAAAAATCCTTACTCCATGAGAATAAATGGCGATGTATCTACCATTTCTTATATTCCAGGAGAATCTGACTCTTTGATGTTTGGAGGAAATTCCAATTGGAGAGGACCAATTTGGTTTCCAATCAACTACCTGATTATAGAATCTCTAAAAAGATATGATTTCTACTATGGTGGAGAATTTTCTATCGAATACCCTACAGGTTCAGGAAATTTCTTAACGATGGATTTGATTGCCAAGGAACTTTCTTATCGCTGCATGAAAATCTTTATGAAAGATGAAAATGGACACCGACCTTTCAATGGAGACAATAAGAAAATTCAGGAAGATCCACATTTCAAAGATCATATTCTGTTTTATGAATACTTCCATGGAGACAATGGCAGAGGATTAGGCGCTTCCCATCAGACTGGATGGACTGGTCTTGTGGCAGAAATGATCTATAAATTCCATAAAATAGAAGAAAAGGAAAGTCATGCTACTCCCCTATTTAGAATCTAATAGACTTGAAGCGGGTTGTGATGAAGTAGGTCGAGGTTGCCTTTGTGGACCCGTGGTTGCTGCAGCGGTGATCTTACCTACTGACTATGCACATGAGCTGATCAACGACTCCAAGAAACTAAGTAAATCAAATAGAGAGTCTTTAGTAATCGAAATAAAAACAAATGCTATTGCTTGGGCCGTGGCAGAAGCGAGCGTTGAAGAAATTGACGAGATCAATATCCTCAACGCTTCCTTTTTGGCTATGAATCGCGCAGTTGAGGCTTTGAGTGTCACACCTGAACATCTTTTGATAGATGGGAATCGCTTCAAAACAAAAAATAGTACCCCACATAGCTGCATCATCAAAGGAGATGGGAAATACGCCAGCATCGCAGCAGCATCTATCTTGGCAAAAGTGTATAGAGATGATCTGATGTGTGCATATTCAGAAAAATATCCTGGTTATGCTTGGGAAAGAAATGCAGGTTACCCTACCCTAGCTCACCGAGAGGGAATCAGAAAATTAGGGCTGACGCCAATTCATAGAAAGTCTTTTAAGCACCTTCCAGAACAAATAAAATTGAATTTTTAAAATCGTAGAAGCATGTATCCTTGAGGTACAAATTTGGTCAAGGTCGTTAACATAGACAAGGCAAGTTCCGCTTGGTCTGAGACATCTGTTGGTTTCATTCCTCGAGCGATGAGAGACTGACCACAAACGTACAAATCAACTCCTGAATCCTTCAGTGCTTTAAAAACGGGCAAGTTTGGATTATTGACCCCATAAAGTTTTTCATAGTATGCATCATTCAAAATGGTAAACACTGCACCACCGTGAATGGCAACTTTAACTTTCATATTTTCATTTGGCACTCCCGCTAAACCATGAAGATTGATCATTCGGGCGATGTTATCTACCATTCTATTGATTTGCTTAGGATCATCTGAAGCAGAAACCAAATCAATAATAATCTTATATTCTCCATCAGGGTCAGGTCTTTCAGTTGCCTCCGGAATTTGATAAATCCCTCCATATCCTTTGACTATTGGAAATTGAGCGGTTTGGCCAAAAGAAAAACTTGAAAAAGCAAAAGAAAGGAAGATGGTGATTAGGGAGAGTTTGTTCATTTGGAGGTTGGATTTGAGGGTTGTATTGTGAATTGAAATTTAGAAGTATTAGGTTATTATTTGCTAAAAAAAATTGAGCTAATCTCAGCCTTTAATGGTATAAAAACTTTGATAATTTTATCAATCCATGCACTGTTAACACTATTTTAAAGTTTTGAAATTTGTGCCTTTTGAACTCCAACAATCTTTCCAAGTGGTTATTGTGTCAAATTACACTATTGTCTTGCTGTACTATATCATTTTCCCTAGAACATACATTCTGAGTTCATATTCATTTTTATCACTATTAGGCGTTCCAATCATTCCGATATCTTATTTTTCATTTCAGACAAAAAATATGTCTTTATTTCTTTAGTCTTCATTTCAACTTAAGAGTCTTTAAACTATTGTCAATTTCTCAAATTTTAAAGTAACCCATTGATCTTCTTTAAGATCTCCATACTTTTTTCCAAATTCTCAATAGAACCATCCAACTCAATACTAATGTTTAATTTCACTTTTGACTCATAGTTATTGCAATTCTTATTCATAAATATTTTATCTCCTTTACTTTGTTCAGGATTTATGATCTCTATCACATCAATATCGTAAAGTTCAGCCAGTTTTTTTGCATCAAGAATACTTAGGTTTGTTTTCCCAGATTCTATTTTCTGATAATTTGAATAGCTTTTTTTTTCTAATACAGTTGCAACAAATTCTTGAGTATATCCTTTTAAAGCCCTCAACTCTTTAATTTTTTTTGAAACTGCATGATAATATTGTGTTTCCATTTCATTTAAATTCATACTTGTCAAAACGATAAACCAATTATTTTCTAATAACTATTTCTCTCTAATTCGTTAATTCTACAAGAAAAATTTATAAAAGAAACTCAAACCTAAACTAGTTAACACTTAATAAAAGCATAGAAATTGTTTTCCATTGTTATGATATTGAAGGAAATTTATGAAAAAAAATCTTACTCATCAAACAAAAAGCGGTATAAAATAGCTAATTATTCCTTTTTCTTAAGTTATATAGGAAAATTGATCTTTTAATTGCAATTAAAATATGAACTTAAATCTAATGAGAGTTTAAAAGTTTTTGCTGCACATTTTCGGTGGTCGTGAGACCAATTAGACCCAGATTTGTTTCAAAATCTGTTTCAGAATTAAAAAATGTGCCCCTGCATATAGCAGAGGGCTTTTTGTGCGCACGAGAAGATTCGAACTTCCACACCCGTAGGGCACCACCCCCTCAAGATGGCGTGTCTACCAATTTCACCACGTGCGCGTGATGGTCTGCAAAAGTAGAAAGGAATGACCTTCCTTGCAAATCAATTTTTAGATATTTAGGAGCAAAACTGGGTTTAAGCTCACTATCAAGCTCTTATTTTGTATAAACTTTCCCTTCTGCCGCCAAAAGTGTATTGTATAGCAAGGAAGCTATCGTCATCGGACCAACTCCACCTGGTACAGGGGTAATAGCAGAGGCCTTTGCCGCTACTTCATCAAACTTCACATCTCCAATCAATCTGAAACCTGACTTCTTACTCGCATCTTCGATTCTGTGAATTCCTACATCAATGATAGTAGCACCTTCTTTCACCATATCTGCCGTAACAAACTCAGGCTTCCCTATCGCAACGATTAAGATATCCGCTGTTTTTGTGATTTCAGAAAGGTTTTGTGTTCTGCTATGGGTTAATGTTACGGTACAGTTTCCAGGATATTCATTTCTAGCCATCAGAATACTCATAGGCGAACCTACAATATGACTTCTTCCGATTACCACACAATGCTTTCCTGAGGTTTCAACTTTGTATCTTTTCAGCAATTCTACAATGCCATAAGGAGTCGCAGCTACATACGATGGCCAACCCAAGGTCATTCTTCCCACATTAGTAGGCGTAAATCCGTCAACATCTTTTTCTGCTTTGATTTTGTTGGTCACCTTTTCCACAGAAATATGCTTTGGCAAAGGCAACTGAACGATCAATCCATCTATTTCAGGATTTTCATTGATTTCCTCTACAACTTTCAAAAGTTCTTCTTCAGACACAGACTCTTCTAACCTCACCAAAGTAGATTGAAAGCCAACTTGCTCGCAAGACTTTACTTTTGCTCCTACATAGGTTTGGCTTGCACCATCACTTCCTACCAAAACAGCTGCTAAATGTGGTATCTTTCCACCTTCAACTTTGATTTCAGCTACCCTAGCAGCAATTTCTGATTTGATTTCTTCCGAAGTTTTCTTACCGTCGATTAAGCGCATTTTAATTTTAGATTTATTTGTAAGGTTTGAAGAGATTGTCCACCGTGGCGGATTGTAAAGTTAAAAAGTTTGGAGATACTCCTCCAAACTTTTATGATTAGCTAATATAAAATGACATCTTTTTTTAAGTGTCTAAAATAACAATTTGATTAAAGTCGGAAAATAAATTCCAAAGATCAAATATATCGCTGTAAGCTTATTTCTATTTATATAGCGAAGCATATATCTGTCATTCACTTAACATGAACTTGCTACTCCAGTCTTATATCTTGTATCTTAAGTCTTGCGTCTAATTATTAATCTAATTTCAACACAGCCATAAATGCTTCTTGTGGCACTTCTACGTTACCTACTTGACGCATTCTCTTTTTACCTTTTTTCTGCTTCTCTAATAGTTTACGTTTACGAGATATATCACCTCCATAACATTTAGCCAAGACGTTTTTACGTAAGGCTTTTACTGTCTCTCTTGCAATAATTTTTGTTCCAATAGCTGCTTGGATAGCAATCTCAAACATTTGTCTCGGTACCAATTCTTTTAATTTCTCACAGAGTCGCTTACCCCATTCGTATGCTTTATCTCTGTGAACAATGGCAGAAAGTGCATCCACAGGTTCTCCATTGAGCATCACATCTAAACGAACCATGTGAGAAGGTTGATAACCCTTTAATTCATAATCTAAGGAAGCGTAGCCACGAGAAATTGTCTTCAGCTTATCAAAGAAGTCAAATACAATCTCTGCCAATGGCATATCAAATTGCAATTCCACTCTTTCTGCTGTCAAGTAAACTTGATTTTTGATTTGCCCACGCTTATCCATACAAAGCTGAATAACAGGACCTACATACTCTGATGCAGTGATGATCGAAGCCTTGACAAAAGGTTCTTCTATGTGCTTAAATCTTGTAGGATCTGGCATATCCGAAGGAGCATTGATCACTTCATAGTTATCATTGGTCATCAATGCTCTGAATTGCACTGAAGGAACAGTGGTGATCACTGTCATATCAAACTCTCGTTCCAGTCTTTCTTGAATGATTTCCATGTGTAGCATTCCAAGGAATCCACAACGAAAACCAAATCCCAAAGCTACAGAAGTCTCAGGTTCCCAAACAAGAGAAGCATCATTAAGCTGCAACTTCTCCATAGAAGCCCTAAGTTCCTCATACTCGGTTGTATCTACTGGATATATCCCCGCAAAAACCATCGGCTTTACATTTTCAAAACCTTGAATGGCTTTTTCACATGGACGCTTGATATGGGTAATTGTATCTCCAACTTTGATCTCTTTGGCAACTTTCACTCCCGAGATCAGGTACCCAACATTTCCAGCATACATAGTTTGCTGCGGGATTTGATTAAGTCCTAAAATACCAATTTCATCTGCTTCGTATTCCCGACCAGTATTGACAAATTTGATTTTATCCCCTTTGCTAATAGTTCCATTAAAAATCCTGAAAATAACTTCAACTCCTCTGAAAGGATTGTAAACAGAATCAAAAATCATTGCTTGAAGTGGAGCTTCAATATCTCCCTTAGGAGCAGGGATACGGGTTACTACAGCCTTTAGGATATCGTCAATTCCGATTCCAGTTTTTCCTGAAGCCAAGATAATTTCTTCCTTATCACAACCGATCAAATCGATCACTTCATCGGCTACAGAATCTGGATCTGCTCCAGGAAGGTCTATTTTATTTAAAACTGGAATAATCTCTAGATCGTGCCCCAAGGCAAGATACAGATTTGAGATCGTCTGAGCTTCAATCCCTTGAGAAGCATCAACAATTAATAGAGCTCCTTCGCAAGCAGCTATAGATCTAGACACTTCATAGGAAAAATCAACATGACCTGGAGTATCGATAAGGTTGAGTATAAACTCTTCACCCTCATGAATATATTTCATTTGGATTGCATGAGACTTGATGGTAATACCACGTTCTCTTTCCAAATCCATATTATCCAACAATTGATTCTGCATATCCCTATCTGCGACAGTATGGGTCTCTTGCAATAATCTATCCGCCAATGTACTCTTCCCATGATCAATATGGGCGATGATACAGAAATTTCTTATATTTTTCATATTCATTCAGGGCGCAAAAATAGGAAATTTTAGGTGGATTAACAGTATATTTTCCGACTATCCACTAGAAATACAAGCTATTGCTTTCTAATTGACCTTTTGCTAAATTTATTTAATGCTCCAAATTATATATTAAATAGAAAATCCTTGTTGAAGATCTTTGTTTAAAATACTCCTTTATTCCTTTCTTTGTAGATCAATTAGGGAAATCATGAAAGCAATTGCAGAAAAAAAGAAGAGTCAAAACATCGCTGAATACATCATTTACATGTATCAAATGGAGGATTTAATTCGAGCTTATGACTTTAATTTGGATGAAATAAGACAATTTGTTATTTCACATTATCCCATTTCTGACACTGAAAAAGAAGAAACAGCCAAATGGTTTGAAGAGCTAAAAAACCAAATGATTGAGCAAGAAATACAGAAGGAAGGTCACCTTGCTGACATCCAAATGATCGTCGATAATCTGGCGAAAATGCACTGGGATTTACTTAAAACAGACAAAGCTTATTTTGAAACGTACAATACTGCCAAGCCATTTGTGATTGATATGATTTTGGAAGCTGGAGACAAGTCAGTGGGACATGAAATCCAAGTTTGTCTCAATAGCATTTATGGACTTTTACTCGCCAAACTCAAAGGTCGTGAGATTCCAAAAGGTTATACAGAAGCTACTGAAGCCTTTGGAAATGTATTGAGTTACCTCAGCTTTGCTCACGCAAATCAGGAATGATTTTGAATCAACTTAATTTCTCAATATTCCAAAAACTCATAAATACTCTTGTATTCTCCTTTTTCCTCCACGTAATTGAGAAAAGCATTATAAAAGTCATTACTGCTTAGTGTAGAACTGTCTCCGATTACCACCAATTTCCTTTTTGCTCTCGTGAGGGCAACGTTCATTCTTCTTGTGTCTGAAAGAAATCCAATTTCACCATTCGCATTTGAGCGAACCAGGCTAATAAAAATAATATCTCTTTCTTGACCTTGAAACCCATCTATCGAGTCTATTGTCAATAATTCGGAAAATGATCTCAAATTTGGATACTCATAGCTTTCAAAAATCAACTCTTGAAATTTACGCACCTGCGCTCTGTAGGGTGAAATCAATCCTATATTCCAACCTTCAGTTTTGATTTTCCCTATACCGACTCTTTTGAGTAAGTTTTCCAAATATTTCAGCGTGAATTTAGCTTCTTCAGCATTTAATGTACTCAAGGATTCTTTTTCTTGATGTTCACTAAAGCCTGAACCAGCTGTATCAATAAATTCAAGCACAGATTCCTCTTCTGTTAAAAAATGTATATGTGTATTAACTGCTGCCTCAAGATTATTTTTATAGAATAATTTGCTAGAAAAACCCATGATTTTCTCTGGCATACGGTATTGAACAGTGAGCATTTTCGAAGCTTCAGGTTGTCTTTTTATAACTTTTTCAAATAGTGTTTCACTCAATCCTGCTTTTGCTGCCTCATAAGACTTGATTGTTGGTGGTAGTTGTAAGTGGTCACCTGTCATCACCACTTTTTCAGCTTTCATTATTGGAATCCAAGTCGCTGCCTCTAAGCCTTGGCCAGCTTCATCTATAAAAACATAAGGAAAATCAATCCCTTTTAAAGCTTGATTAGATGATCCTACTAAGGTACTTGCAAAAACCTGAGTCATCTGAAAAACATCGTACATGATATAATTCTCAAGAATATCAGCATCTTCCTTCATTCTGCCAGCTTCATCAAGCAAGCGTTTTCTTTGAACTCTTTCTTCGTGACCAAAATTCCGTTTATACTTTCTTCCTAATTTCCTGTATTCATCTACAGATTTTCTGAGTTTTTTGAGGTCCTTATAGCTTTCATGTGAAGCGATTTTGGCATCTAGCGTTTGAGCTAAAATCTTATCATCTACCCTCGCAGGATGACCAATACGCAAGGTAGGAACCCCTTTATCTACAAGTTTTTCAACCAATAAATCAACAGCAGCATTGCTAGGTGCGCATACTAAAACTTGTCTGTTTGTCTTTAAAATATTTTGAATAGCAGCAATTAAAGTAGTAGTCTTTCCAGTTCCTGGAGGTCCATGAATAATAGCCACATCATCACTTTGATTGATTAATCTGAGAGCTTGGTTTTGAGCAGGATTTAGCTCTTGAAGATCATGATATACTTTTTGCGAGAAACTAGGTAATGTTTCACCCAAAAGAATGCTTTTCAATTCTCCAAGCCGTCCTTTGTCAGCCTTTATGACCGCCTTCATGGTCGATTCCATTTCTCTGTAGCTAGCTTCATCGAAAAGCAGATCAACACCAATTTTGCCTGAGTAAAGCCAATCGGGAAAATCATTACTTTGTAAAGTAAGTGTCATGACATCTTTCTTTACAAAATTGATGACACCGTTCATTCTAAACTCATGACCTTGAAATCCATCAGCATTTGAAAACAAGGAAACTGACTTTCCTGACTGAAAAACATGAGATTGATTGGAATCAAATCGTTCTAACTCTAGAATCAAGCGATCACCAAGTCCAATTTTTGATTTTTTTATTTGAAGGGGGTACCAACAAACACCTTGCTCCTTTTTATCTGATATTGAGGTATATAAAAACTTTTTCTTGTATTGCTCTAAATCTTCCTTCCACTCAAGTTGCAAAAGTTTCAATGAAGTTTTTAATTCTTCCTGTATATTGGGCATGAATCTTTAATTTTAGATCTAGAACCAAAAGAATATCGATGTGGTTTACTTACAAATAAATTTAATTTAATTCTGTGAATTTCTTAGCACACGCATATCTTTCTTTCGATGACCCAAAGGTGCTCATCGGTAATTTTATAGGAGATTTTGTAAGAGGTCCAATTGACGAAGTTTATGAAAAAGATATCGTCGTTGGAATAGTATTGCATCGAAATATTGATCAATTCACGGATCATCATCCAGTGGTAAAAGATGCTCAAAAGATGCTAAAACCTCAATTTGGGCGCTATGGAAGTGTGATCACGGATATGTACTTTGATTATTTTTTAGGTAAATACTGGAATAATTACCATCCTTTGCCGCTGGAAGATTTTGCTCAAAACACCTACTCTTTGATAGAAAAACATCAAAAAATCCTTCCTGAAAATTTCATGAAAGCCTTTCAATACATGAAACATTACAATTGGCTTTATTCATATTCTGAAATGGATGGAATTAGAAGAGCACTTACAGGATTATCCAAAAGAACCCGATTTGATTCCAAAATGGAGGTTGCCCATATATTTTTAGAAGAAAATCATGAGTTTTTACGTTTGCATTTTGGAGATTTCTTTGAAGATTTGGTGAAATTTTCAAAAAACAGATACCAAGTATTGAAATCGGAGATATGATTCATTGCAGGCCAAAAAAAAACACTTACTTTTCACTCAGTCTTGTACTTTTGATCTTGATCAGTGGCTTGATCTATATTTTGAATGATTTTGCTAACACTAGAAGTTTTGGTTTGATTTTTTATTTGATTAGCGCTTCTCTTATCACAGTAGTAATATTAATGCTCTTGGTAAAGATGATGGCGGGTTACAAATTCATCTCAGCTGGAAAAGAAAAAATCATCACAAGACTACCCCTCAGAGGTCAAACCAAAACTTATGATTTGAGCGAAATTTTAGCTTGGGATGAAGAAAAAGTAATGGCGAATAAGAAAGAATTCAAACAACTTACTGTAGCTTTTGCTGACAAAATGTCTTTTACCATGAGTAATCATGAACACTTGAATTATGAAGATTTTGTACAATATCTTATAAAAAAAGCAGGAAAAAAACGGGTAAAGAGTCGTTAAAATCTTGTTAAAAAAGAAACAGTCATCGCAGTATTTCCTCTAATATCTTCGTTTTTATAAGCAGCTTGAAGCAATGCCAAATTGACATTAAACTCATTATGTCTTTTGAAATTATAGAGAAAGTCTGGTTTCAGATGATCTTCTGGCTGATTAAAATCGTAAGAAAAATAAGTTTCTAAATAACCAGAAAAAGAAAATATATCATTTCTGACTTCTTTATTTTCTTGTGCCGCAAGAAAATAAGACCAAAATGTAAATAAGAAAGTAAGGCGACTTTTCATAAAAAATAAATTTAAATAAAAAGCCTGAACTCGTAAAATTCAGGCTTTCTCTTATCGCTGTGTTCTAAAATTTTTATCATAAAGCTCTATGCTCTCTTGGATAATTCTATATGCTTCATCTCTACCTAAGAAATCTTCCACTTTCACTTCCTTACTTTCTAATTTCTTATAGTCCTCAAAAAACCTATGGACTTCCTTCATCAAATGTGGAGGCAATTCATCGATATCATTGATGTAATTGACAGACTGATCATCAGCTGCCACAGCAATAATTTTATCATCTGCTTCGCCACCATCAATCATCCTCATGACACCGATTACTTTTGCTTTCACTAATGTCATCGAAGGAATATCAATTTGAGAAATAATAAGGATATCTAATGGATCATGATCCTCACAGAAAGTCTGTGGAATAAAGCCATAGTTTGCAGGATAATGAACTGCTGAAAAAAGAACCCTATCAAGGATTAACATCCCCGTTTTCTTATCCAATTCATATTTCCCTTTACTTCCTTTGGGAATTTCAATCACTCCCATTACATATTCAGGAGCTTCTTTGCCAATTTGCACATCGTGCCATGGATTGATCATATCTAAAAACTTTAAATTTTCAATTTATAAATGGGGCGCAATTTACCTCCTATTCTCATTTTATTCAAAGTAAACTGATTCTATTTTAACAAACCGATCAAAAAATGAGTAGAAATACAACTAAGTTCAAAAGACAATTTTAATTTCTATTGCTTCAATGATGGTAGAGAAATCGTGAAAATTGTACCATGATCTAATTTAGATTCTAGCTTGATTTTGCCACCCATTTGAATTACTGATTCTTTGACCATATATAGTCCTAGACCCGATCCTACATTTCTTTGGGTTGCACGGTGAAATAGGTTAAATACTTCTGTATGGTACTTTTCATCAATTCCTATTCCGTTATCTTCTATTTGTATCAAAGCCTCTTTATCATCTACTTTAATGGTGAGTTTGATAAATTTACTGTCACCTTCGATCTTTTGAAACTTATATGCATTACTAAAAAGGTTATTGAGGATTACTCTCAGTTTTGCATCATCGGAGAAGAATTTCTTACTTTGATCGATGTTGATATCGATATTAATATCTTCCAAGCCCCACTTTTCCTTATATGCCTCCAACTGTTGATTTACGATTTCATCAAAAGAGATTTCGGAGACTTTATTATCTATTTTAGTAGATCTATAAAAATCAAGCATTTTGTAGATAAAGTCATCTAGCCTTAATGTCGCAGAGTCGATCATATCAAAATATTCCAAAATATTCGGATCCTTTGCTTCCATTTTTGCCAACTTAGACACTCCAGAAATACTCATTAGCGGACCTCTCAGTTCATGCGAAAGGCTATAGACAAACTGATTCATTTCTGAATGCACTTTCTTCAACCTTTCGTTTTTGTCTTTGAGTTCCTTCTTGGTGAAATAGATTTCAGAAGCATTTTTGATCGCATTTTTGATCTGTTCCAAGTTCCAAGGCTTATCTATAAACCTATAAACTTCTCCCTTGTTGATCGCATCTATCACACTGGCAATATCAGAATATCCCGTTAAAAGAATCCTTATTGGATCAGGATTAATACGCATCAATTTTTCAAAAAACTCAACTCCTGTCAAACCAGGCATTCTTTGATCGGCTATCACTACATGAAGCTCTTCTTTTTCTGCTATCCTTAGTCCATCTTCAGCATCTATGGCAGTGATGATATGAAAATCCTTCCTTAGACTCGCCTTGAAAGAGTTTAAGTTATTATCTTCATCGTCAATATATAAAACACGTATTTTATTAGTCATTTTGCGGCGTATTTTGATAAATTGGAAGTGTTATAATAAAATTCGTACCCTTCCCTAGACTAGTATCTACTTCTAAAGTTCCTTTATGATTCTCAATAATAGTGTAAACTATTGACAATCCAAGACCAGTTCCTTTTCCTACAGCTTTAGTAGTAAAAAATGGTTCAAAGATTCTTTCTTTCACTGAATCAGGCATCCCAGGTCCATTATCTCCTATTTCGATTTTGATAAACTCACCAACTTGTGAAGTTTTTATTTTGATTAAAGGGTTTGGATTATCTGCCAAATGATCTGTCAAGGCATGAATTGCATTGGTAATGATATTCATAAATACTTGATTGATTTTACCAGCAAGACACTCTATCATCGGAATTTCTGCAAAATCCTTTTCTATTTTTATTCTACCCGACATGGAGCTATTTAGAAGTACGAGAGTGCTGTTTATTCCATCATGAATATCTACTTTTTTGACATCTTGTTCATCCACTCTAGAGAACAAACGGAGACCTTTTACAATTTCAACAGTTCGTTTGGCTCCATCATCCATTCCTCGAAGAAGTTGATCTATTTCTGTCAAGATATATTCTAATTCCAGATCTTCCTCAAGCTCTTTCAGTTCCTTTTTGGTGTCTTCATTGAATTGCTCTTCTCCTTTTTCCCGATAGACATCTACGATTTCCATCAAATCTTTGATGTCTCGCTTGAGTGGAGAAATATTTGAACTTACAAAATTAATTGGATTATTGATTTCATGAGCAATACCTGCGGTAAGTTGCCCTAAAGACGCCATTTTCTCTTGGTTGACCAATTGAGTTTGGGTATTTTGGAGGTTTCTAAGCGTCTCTTCCAACTCCTCGGTTCTCACTTTTACTTTAGATTCAAGGATTTCGTTTTGTTCTAAAATCAAACTTTCATTTTCTTTGAGAATCCTCAATTTTTCTGCCTGCTCGTCTTCTTTTTCTTTTTTCAAGATATTGATCTTATCCGCCAATGCCAAGGAAAGTAAAATCGCCTCCATCGCTGTTCCCACAAGCATTGGGAAGTTGGCTATGATATTCAATTTAACTAAGCCATTGGTCATTAGAATAAACAAAAGCAATCCAGAAATAAAAAACACCCAACCAAAAATAAAATAAATCGCAGGTCGATAACCTAAACGAGCTATTTTAAATGAAGTAAGTAGAAATAAAATAATTACTAATAACCCTGAAAAATCAGTCAATGAATAACTAATTTGAATTAATCCAGAAATCCTTACTACGAATGCTAAAAGATAAATAAATATTGTGGCTAATATAAACTTATCAAGTACTGGAGTAAACTCTTTAGTTTTAAGAAATTTACGCATAAAAAGCAAACCTGCCATTCCTGAAATTGAAGAGAAGCCAATTATGCTCAATCCATATAAATATGGGTTTTCATCTAATATGTAAAAAAAGGAGTTTCCTAATAAAGAAAGCTGGGTCAATGAAATAAATAAAATATAAACCGAATAGAAAAAATATGTAGAATCACGAATAAGGAAAAAGAGAATGAAGTTATATAGAAACAATGCAAACATAATCCCCATATAAACATTGATAATTAATGTTCTTTGACTGTATCCTGAGTAAAAGTCAGCTTCCGGAATTAATTTAATTCTCAAATTAATAGGCTCTTCACTTCTAATATGAAGAAACAATGTACTTTCATGCAAGCCATTTTGCAGCTGAAAAGTAGGAAATGGATTAGAAATTAAATTATCTCTTGTATGGTAAGTCCCTGACTTCCCAATATTTTCAATTTTATTATTCTTATTTTTTTGATAAAGTAAGACTTCTTTAAATGTTGGATTTTCTATTTCTAAAATCAATTTATCATTTTCACTAAAACCTTCTGAAACATCAAAGCCTAAAAATGCTTCCTTTACAAACCCTAAATTAAGAAGCTCATTTTCGATTTGATATTGATCTTTGATTTGAGAAAATGATTCGTCTTCATAAAGAAAATATTCTTTTACCTCAAAAACATTTTCTTCGTCCAACAAAAAAAAGTACCCAAAAGCTGGAATAAAAACAAAAAGTACAAAGGCCAATCCAATGTAAAGTGGTTGCTTATTTGATTTCATTACAAGCATAAATTGTATGAACTTAAATTAAATTCAATTTCTAAATCTCCCATTTTACTAGGTACATGAACGGTTTGATCAGGGTTTTTAATGAGGCTAAACACAAACTCTCTTTCTTCAGGTTTGGCTCGTTTCATTTCATAAACATCTTCTAATTCCATAATTGTTGCTACCAAGCCTTCTTTTGGATATAAAAAAGTTCCATTTTCACCAATTTCTTCTATTATTCTTAAGCCAACGGCTTGAGAATTCGCTACCGTATAAGGGGAACAAAATGCCATGATACATTCAAGACCTAACAATGCTGTAATTGCTACTCCAATTCGAATAAGGTAAATACTCCCAATTCCATAGCCTGATACTTCTTTAGAATTCCAAAGGCCACAGAACTCTGCCACCTTTAATTCTCTATATCGAGTCATATAATCTACTATCCTCTCGTCTTTTTCAAAAATGGCTCCTTCAAGAGGTAAAGGGAAGTTTTTACTTCTAAGTTGAACTCTTCCTCCACCCAATACATTTTCTCCGTCTTCCGACTCAACCAACACCAAGTAAACATGTGGATTATTTACCCAAGATCGATCTGCTGAGGTCACCTTAGTTACTCCATATGATTCAAGTACTTTTAGATGCCCTCTGATATACTTTTCGGTTTCTTCAGGAGAATCGGTAGCCTTAACAACTTTAATTTTAACTTTCATTTCTTTTGTTAAAGAATTCATCCAAATCAATATAAGACCTACCCGAGGTAACTATATCTCCAATTAATATTTTTCTTGCAAAATGTGCACACATCGCTCCTCCCATAATTACAGAAGAACCAAGTTGTGGCCAACTTGTTATCGTTTTTCCTATTTCAAAGAAGCTTGATTTTCCTCTAGTTGAGACTTTTTCATAATCGACAAGTGTTAGTAGAACTTCACTCTTTCTTTGATTTAAAAGTTCAAGAACCTCCTCTTCTGTTCCGAGTTTGGATAATAGCCCATGAAATAAAGGCCTATCTTTTTCTAAATCGAAACGTTCTATATCAACCATTCCTCTATCACTTGTATCCATTAACACAGGAATTCCAAGGCTTCTAGCTTTGATTCTAGCTTGTACTTTTACTTCCAAACTGTCACACTCTTCAATAAGAAGGTCAAGCTGTCCTGATTTGGTGAAAAAATCATGCATATTTTCAGGAGTAATACCTTCATCATAAATTATCACTTTCATAAAAGGATCAATTTCCGCAATTTCTCTTTTCACCAAAGTAGTTTTGGGGATCCCTAGATTAACTACACTAGATCGTAACCTGTTCATATTCCCAAGTTCTAGTGTGTCAAAATCTGCTATTCTCAATTCTCCAAATGATCTTTCCATAGCCAAACTAATGGCTACACTTTGACCAACAGATAGACCTATTATTCCAATTTTTTTATTTGAAAGGAGATCTTGCTCTTCTTGTGTAATTTTGAACTTATTCCTCACTGTTCTAACAGCTACAAATTCTTCTTCAGGCAATAAATGAACAAGCGTGTTTTTCCATGGGTAAAAAACCCAAACTCCATAGGTAAATTGATCATGTTTTCTGAAAAAATCTTCCACAGCTTCAAAAAGCGATTCAGAAGTCCAACTTATACTCGGGTTTTGAAGTTTGATCAGTTCTGCAACTTGACTTTTTATTTCATCTAAAATTTGTGTTTGTTGATTTTCTTGGAGCTGTCGAATCAAATGCAAATCGCTAGATTCTTTAGGTCTCAAAATCACTGCTTCTTTTTGACTTTTCAAATCAAGTGCTTTTTGGGTGATCATGTAATATTAATGCAGGTGATAGATAAGGGTAAAGTTATATTTTTGTATCAAGAATCATATAAAAAAAGGTAAAAATATTCACAGAAATGAATTTTATTTAGATATTTGGTAGAAAGTGAATTTTAACAAATAATCTCTACCTCAATAAAGTCAAAAAACTCAAAAGTTGCAATTCAGTTTCCAACCATCTAAATTGCAGGAGTTCCCACAAGAATTAGAAATCAATGTCTGAAATTAAAGAGGAAAAAATCAAAATTCTATACGTGGATGATGAAGAAAACAATCTTCAAGCATTCAAAGCATCATTCCGTAGAGACTATAAAGTTTTTATAGCCATATCGGCACAAGAAGCTAGAGAGTTTTTGAAAACTCAAGAAGTAGATATTATCATCACTGACCAAAGAATGCCAGAAGAAACTGGAGTCGATTTCTTAGCCTCAATTATTCCTCTTTATCCAGATCCAATCCGAATTCTTCTTACGGGATATACTGATATACAAGCTGTTATTGATGCTATTAATAAAGGACAAGTTTACCACTACCTTACCAAACCTTGGGAAGAGGATTATTTGAGAACTGTGATTAAAAATGCATTCGAAATTTATTCTTTAAGAAAAGAGAATAAGAAACTTACAGAAGACCTGATCAAATCAAATGATCAATTAGAATTTTTATTAAGACAGAACCTACTTTCTTAATACCTCGCAGCTAAGAGCAATTGAAGTTCTTTATGCGTCATTAAGAATTTCCTAGCCAAATGCGCATTTGTCAAACTTCCTCGATAAGTATAGACACCTTTCATAAACCATTTGTAGTTGAAAATCATCTCTTCAGCCCCTTTCAAATCTGACATTTGAAGCAGAATAGGTGTGAAAATATTACTCAAAGCAACTGAGGCTGTCCTCGAAACTCTTGAAGCTATATTAGGAACGCAATAGTGAATGATATCATGTTTCAAATAAGTTGGTGTAGCATGAGAAGTCATCTCAGCAGTTTCTATGCATCCTCCTTGATCGATACTTACATCAATAATTATACTTCCAGGCATCATCGCTGCGACCATTTCATTGGTAACAACCACTTTATTCTTGCCTTTTTCAGCTCGCAAGGCTCCAATCACGACATCAGCTTCTTTTAATGCTTGAGCTAAAGTAATATTATCTATCGTAGAGGTAAAAACTTGTTGACCAAGTAACTGCTTGATTCTTCTTAACTTGTAAATATGATTGTCAAAAATCTTAATATTGGCACCAAGTCCCAATGCAGTTCTTGCTGCATATTCAGCAACAGTTCCTGCTCCAATTATCACAACTTGAGTAGGTGGCACACCAGTGATTCCACCTAAAATCAATCCTTTACCATCATTTACGCTACTCAAAAATTCTGAAGCAATCAACATCACCGTGCTTCCGGCAATTTCGCTCATTGCCCTTACGACAGGCATACCTCCCACCTTGTCTTCTAAATTCTCAAAAGATACCGCTGTGATTTTCTTTGAATTTAGCGCATGAATGTATTCTGCATTTTGTTTCCCAACTTGAAGAGCTGAAATCAAACAAGCTCCAGGCAACATTTGATTAATTTCCTCAACTGTAGGTGGCTCAACTTTCAAAACCACTTCTGTTTCAAAAGCCTCCTTGGAAGAATAGACTACTTTGGCTCCAGCATCTGAATATTCCTTATCTGTAAACTTTGATTGCTTTCCAGCCTCTGTTTCTACGACAACTTTAAGACCATTATTGGTCAAAAGTCTCACAGCTTCTGGAGTAAGAAGTACACGCTTCTCTTGTTCATCGAGTTCTTTTGGAATTCCAATTACAAAATCACCTTTGGATTTTTTGACTTTTAAGGATGCCTCTTTTGGAAGAATCTCGACAGTTTCGGTGGTATCAACCATGCTGTTCGCCTTTTACAATTTTGGAAATAATCATTTCTCTTTTCCCTTCATTATCTACTTTTATCTCAATTAGCATAAATGTATCAGGAATATACTCTGGAATTTTTTCAGCCCATTCGATCCAACAATACGACCCACTATAGAAATATTCGTCTATACCTATGTCTAAAACTTCCTCTGAATCTTCTATTCTGTAGAAGTCAAAGTGATAAAATTTATCGTTTGAAGGATTGACATATTCATTGACTATTGAAAAGGTGGGACTTGACACAAGATCAATAACCCCAAATTCCTTAGCGATTGACTTTATCAAAGTGGTCTTCCCTGCACCCATTCTTCCCTTAAACACCCAGATTTTTTCAGCTAAACAGACTGCTAAAATCTCTTTAGCGATCTTGGGAATATCACTGAGATGATTACAATAGATTTTTTTCAATATATTAATTATTCTTTGGTATTAGATGGACTATTGGAATTATTATCTCCTCCAATGACACCCCTCCATGCTGGAATGTATCTTTATAATAATTCACGTAATAATTGTAGTTGTTAGGATATGCAAAGAAATAATCTTCCACGGCAAAAACATAACTTGTTGACACATTAAATCTAGGAAGCTTACCATCCTCAGGTTTGCTAATTTCAAAAACTTTACCGCTTTCAAAGTTTAGATTTTTACCTTGTTTGTACCTTAGGTTTGTCGTGACATTTTTATCTCCTATAATTTTATAAGGTTTATTGACTCGTTTTGTACCATGATCCGTAGTCACAATCACCTCAGCGCCCGCAGCACTTATCCGTTTGAATAGTTCAAATAATGAGGAATGTTCGAACCAACTCTTGGTCAGTGACCTGTAAGCAGATTCATCAGGCGCTAATTCCCTAATCATTTTCATGTCTGTTCGTGCATGAGACATCATATCCACAAAATTAAAGACAATCACATTCAAATCATTCGTCAATAAATTATGAAATTGATCCACCAAGCTTCTTCCTTGATAGGCTTGTAAGATTTTATTGTAACTATAGCGAATATTCAGTCTGTTCTTGTGAAGATTCTCAGCTAAAAACTCTTCCTCTTTGTTGTTTTTCCCCTCATCTGTATCCTCTCCTTCCCATAGATCTGGGTGAAACCTAGCCATATCAGATGGCATCAAACCGCTAAAAAGTGCATTTCTAGCAAATGCAGTTGTAGTAGGCAGTATACTATAATAGGTATTGTCTTCCTTGGCATTAAAATATTCATTGACCAAAGGTTCTAAAACTTCCCATTGGTCCAATCTCAAATTATCAATAACAATAAAGAATAAAGGCTTTCCTTCTTTTAAATGGGGAAAAACCTTTTCTTTCATCAAATTTGGAGATAAAATTGGCTTATCTGCTTTAGAATCATTTATCCAATCCAAATAATTATTTTTAATAAATTTACCAAAAGCTGTATTTGCCTCCACTTTTTGAGATTCTAAAATTTCCTGCATGCTTTTGTTTTCGGTCTTGTCGATCTCAAGCTCCCAATAAGTCAGCTTCTTATATATTTCCGTCCACTCCTGATGTGTAGAGGCTTCGCTGCATGCTGTACTGATATTCATAAAATCCTGTCTGTAAGAAAGGTTCGTTTTCTCAGAGATCAGTTGTTTATTTTGAAGAATCTTTTTAACGGATAGTAAAATTTGATTTGGGTTGATCGGTTTGATAAGGTAATCTGCAATTTTTCCACCTATTGCATCATCCATGATATGCTCTTCCTCACTTTTAGTGATCATGACCACAGGAATCTGAGGCTTGATCATTTTAATTTGTTGGAGAGTTTCAAGCCCTGTCATTCCCGGCATCATTTCATCAAGAAAAATCACATCATAATTTTCGTTTTCAACTTGCTCGACAGCATCTATTCCACTATTGACAGTCTTGATATCATAACCCTTTTGTTCCAAAAAAAGTATATGAGGTTTTAATAGATCTATTTCGTCATCAGCCCAAAGGATTTTAAATTTTTGCATAAAATTTGGTTTATTTCTTTTAAAATTATAATTACTTTTGGAACCAATCAAATGTCAGAGACATTGAAAAGCCACAAAATATTAAATGATCCTGTTTATGGATTCATCACAATTCCCAGTGAATTGATTTTTACGATTATTGATCACCCTTACTTTCAAAGGTTACGGCGTATCAAGCAACTAGGTTTGACAGATTTTGTCTATCCTGGAGCCCTTCATACTAGATTTCATCATGCTTTAGGAGCCATGCACTTGATGAGTATCACCTTAGACAATCTTCGTAATAAAGGTAATGAAATTAGCGATGAAGAATACGAAGCCTCACTTATTGCTATTTTACTTCATGATATTGGTCATGGCCCATTTTCCCATGCTCTAGAGTTTAGTTTACTCAAAAACATACCACACGAATCCCTTTCACTTTTGGTGATAGATTTGTTAAATAAACAATTAAACGGCCAATTAGATCTTGCTTTAAGAATTTTTAAGAATCAATATGAAAGAAAGTTCTTTCATCAATTGGTCTCTAGCCAATTGGACATCGATAGACTAGATTACTTGCAAAGGGATTGTTTTTTCACAGGAGTTTCGGAGGGAACTATCGGTGCGGATAGAATTATCAAAATGATGGCAATTAAAGATGATCAGCTCGTGGTTGAAGAAAAAGGGCTTTATAGCATCGAAAATTTCCTGAGTGCCAGAAGATTGATGTATTGGCAAGTATATCTGCACAAGACAACCGTAAGTGCAGAAAAAATGTTGATCAACCTGATTTCAAGAGCAAAAGATGTTCAACAAGGTGGAAGAAATCTATTTGCAACGGAAGAATTTCTTTATTTTCTTCAAAACGATATTTCCTTGGAAGACTTCAAAAAGTCAGATACTTTAATCCAAACTTTCTTAGAGCTTGATGATTATGATATTTGGGGAGCTATCAAACTTTGGAAAAAAGAGCCTGATTACATTTTGAAAAATATTTCTCAAATGTTTCTTTCTCGAAATCTATTTAAAATTACTTTGAGCAACGAAGCCTTTACATCAGAGGAATTGAACTCTTTGATCGATAAAACCCAAAAAAGACTTCAAATTCCTAAGGAAGACCTGAAATATTTCTTCTCACATGGATCGATAAGTAACAATGCCTACGTTGCAAAAGAAAGAATCCATATTTTGACTAAAAAAGGAGAGATTATAGATGTTGCTCAAGCAGCTGACCTACCAAATATCAAAGCAATGAGTAAAATTGTAAAAAAACATTATGCTTGTCGGGCTAAAAATTTAATTTTGTAGATAATAAATAGAATTCATTATGGAATTTACCATAGAACAGGTTGCATTACTTCTCAATGGCAAGGTAGAAGGTAATGGATCTGAGAAACTTACAAGGCTTGACAAAATCCAAGAAGGTAAACCTGGAGGTGTAAGTTTTTTGGCCAACGAGAAATACGAACCCTACATTTACGAAACAAAGGCCTCAGCAGTAATTGTTTCTGAAGATTTTAGAGCTAAAAAATCAATATCTACAAATCTGATCAGAGTGAAAGATGCTTACATTGGATTCACACAAATTTTAGAAGCATATGCTCAATTCACTAAAACCAGTAAGTCAGGTAGTGAAGAACCTGCATTTATTCATGAAAGTAGCACAATAGGTTCTGATCATTATAGAGGAGCTTTTTCATATATCGGAAAAAACTGTAGCATCGGGAACAATGTAAAAATCTACCCAAACGTCAGCATAGGAGATAATGTAAAAATAGGAGACAATTGTATTTTCCAACCTGGAGTGAAAATCGGTCATGATTGTGTGATTGGATCACACTGTGAATTTCATGCAGGAGTCGTGATCGGATCGGATGGATTTGGATTTGCACCTCAAGAAGATGGCACATATAAAACAATCCCACAAATCGGGAATGTCATCATAGAAGATCATGTAAGCATCGGTGCGAATACCACGATTGACCGGGCGACAATGGGATCTACTATTATTAAAAAAGGAGTGAAATTAGATAATCTCGTACAAATCGCTCATAATGTTATCATTGGCGAAAACACAGTCATTGCAGCGCAAGCAGGCATCTCTGGATCTACAGAAATTGGCAAAAACTGTGTAATCGCAGGAAAAGCGGGGATTGTAGGGCACATCAAAATCGCGGATAATACTACTGTAGGAGCAAATACAGGAGTCAGCAAGTCAATTTTAGAACCTGGACAGACTTTATTTGGCTATATGGGATTTGAAATGAAATCGTTCTTAAAGTCTTATGCCATTTTTAGAAATCTGCCTATACTTCAGGACAGATTGAGAGAACTGGAAAAAAAACAATAAATTTACGGTCTCAAATTTAAAAGCAAGAGTAAAATACCTATGAGGGTAAAACAACATACCATAAAAAAACAAGTCACCGTGTCTGGTGTAGGACTCCACACAGGAGTGATTTCAAACATGACTTTTTTACCAGCTCCGCCAAATCATGGCTACAAATTCCAAAGAGTTGACATTGAAGGGATGCCGATCATTGATGCTGATGTTGACAATGTAGTAGATGTCTCACGAGGTACCACATTAGAGCAAAGTGGAGCAAGAGTTTTCACTGTAGAACACGTTTTGGCTGCTTTAGTAGGATTAGAAATTGACAATGTATTGATTCAATTAGATGGGCCAGAGCCTCCAATTATGGATGGGTCCTCTATCCAATTCATCGAAATATTAGATAATGCTGGTCTTGAAGAACAGAATGCGTTACGAAGGTTCTTTGAAGTTCCAGAAAGTATCACCTTTCGGGATGCATCAAGAGAAGTAGAAATGGCAGCTTTGCCTTTGGACAATTATAGAGTGACTGTAATGGTTGACTACAATTCCCCTGTACTAGGCTCTCAGCATGCTTCGATCACTGATATCAGTCAGTTTAGAAATGAGATAGCGTCCTGTAGAACTTTCTGTTTTCTTCATGAATTAGAAATGCTTTACAACCAAAACCTTATCAAAGGAGGTGACTTAAACAATGCAATTGTTGTTGTTGATAGAGTTGTTGAAGAAAAAGAATTGGAACATTTGGCAAAAATGTTCAATAAAGAAAAGGTAGAAGTAAGAAAAGAGGGAATACTAAATAATGTTGAACTTCGGTACAAAAATGAGCCTGCCAGACATAAACTTCTAGATGTAGTAGGAGATTTGGCCTTAGTTGGCCGTCCTATAAAAGCCCAAATTATGGCAGCTAGGCCGGGACATGCTGCCAATGTAGCTTTTGCTAAAAAAATCAAAAGGGCAATGGAAAAAGCAGGTCCAAGCCACATTCCACATTACGACCCTAAGCTTCCTCCTGTGATGGATATCGCACAAATCAGCAATATTTTACCTCACAGGTATCCTTTCCAATTACTTGATAAAATTATTTATCTTGATGACACAGTAGTAGCGGGGATAAAAAATGTAACCATCAATGAACCTTTCTTCATGGGACATTTTCCAGCAAACCCAGTAATGCCTGGTGTTTTGCAGGTAGAAGCTATGGCTCAAACTGGAGGGATCTTGGTATTAAGCACAGTTGATGATCCAGAAAATTATTGGACTTATTTCTTGGGTATAGAAAACTGTAAATTTAGAAAAATGGTAGTCCCAGGTGATACCTTAGTTTTCAAATGTGAATTACTTGCTCCTATCAGAAGAGGAATTGCAAAGATGAAAGGTGAAGCTTATGTAGGCAACACCTTGGTATGTGAGGCCGTTATGACAGCAAGTATTGTTAGAAAAGAATCATGATCAGCAAATTAGCACAAGTACACGAAGGAGCCATTTTGAAAGAGGGAGTTCAAATCGACCCTTTCACCATGATACATGAAGATGTAGTAATTGGTGAAGGAACTTGGGTTGGTTCGAATGTCACGATCTTCCCCGGTGCCAGAATTGGTAAAAACTGTAAAATTTTTCCTGGAGCTGTAATTTCAGCAATACCTCAAGACTTAAAATTCCAAGGTGAAAAAACTTTGGTAGAAATTGGCGATAATACTACCATAAGAGAGTGTGTCACGATCAGTCGAGGGACAGCAGATAAAAAAACCACACGAGTAGGCAGCAACTGCCTCCTCATGGCTTATGTCCATATAGCACACGATTGTATCGTGGGCAACAATGTAATTATTGCCAACTCAGTTCAAGTTGCAGGTCATGTCATCATCGATGATTGGGCGATAGTCGGGGGAAGCAGTGCCATTCACCAATTTGTTAAAGTTGGCATGCATTCTATGATTTCTGGTGGTTCCTTGGTGAGAAAAGATGTCCCACCATTTACCAAAGCAGCAAGAGAGCCTTTGAGTTATGCAGGTGTCAATAGTCTAGGATTAAGAAGAAGAGGATTTTCTAGTGAAACTATCAGTCATATTCAAGATGTCTATAGGTTTTTATTTCTCAATAGTTTGAATAATAGTCGAGCTCTTGAAGAAATTGAAGTAAATCTTCCAGCTACCAAAGAAAGGGATGAAATTATCAACTTCATTCGCTCTTCAGAAAGAGGAGTAATGAAAGGATACATTAATTAATTCATGATAAGAATTCAGCTGGAAAATGCCGCAAAAAGATTTCAATATGAATGGATATTCAGAAATCTCACCTTGGAAATCCCAGCGAATTCAAATCTAGCTATCACAGGAAGTAATGGTTCCGGAAAATCAACTTTTTTAAAAGCAATTGCATCACTAAATCCTTTGACAGAAGGAAGCATAAAATATTTTTTGGAACAAAAAGAGATATCAGGAGAAGATATTTATAAACATTTAACGATTTCAGCGCCATACTTGGAACTGCCTGAAGAGTTTACTCTTTTAGAATTACTCCAATTTCACTTCAAGTTCAAAAAACCAGTTGCTAACTCGTCATTTGAACAAATGATGGAGATCATGTATCTCGAAAATCATCAGAATAAACCTATCAGTCAATTTTCCAGTGGAATGAAGCAAAGACTGAAACTCGGACTTTGCTTTTTTTCAGACGTTTCTCTAATTCTTTTGGATGAACCTGCTTCCAATTTAGATGAAAAAGGAATCTCTTGGTATCTAGAACTTGTAGCGAAATATGGCAATAATAAAACTATCTTGATTTGCTCGAATGACAAAAGAGAATATGATTTTTGTGAGCAATCTATTAACATTGAAAACTATAAGCTCAAACAAAGTGTTTGATTGTTCGTGCATATCATTAAATTTACAATTCGCAAATAACGAAACCCTATTATGAATAAATTATTTCTTAATCTTTTCTTGATTTCAGCATTTGGACTAGTTCTTTTTGGATGTAAGAAAAAAGACGATCCAGCTCCTTCTAAAACTCCTGAAGAACTCGCAATTGAGAATCTTGCAGGAGAATCTTCACTAACATGGACTGTAGCAAATGGAGGCTCTGTCACAAGAGATGGGAACTCTGAAACAAATGTTTATCAAAATTTTGAAATTACTTTCTCCGCTAATGCGAATAGCAAAACATACAATACTATCAGTGGTGGTGAGATTTTTGATAGCTCAGGCAACTGGAATTTTGTAACTGGTGATCTTTCTAAATTTACACTTGCAGGTACTAGACCAGCTTCAGGACCTGAAATTTCTTATACCAGAAGTACAAATGACCTAATTTTGACATTTAGCATAGTTGCACCAGGAGCTGACATCAATATTCCAGGAGCAGCACTAGCTGGAAATTATAAATTTAGCCTAAAGCGTAAACAATAAAAAAATACAACACAAAAGAAAAGGCTTGGATTTCTGCAGAGATCTAAGCCTTTTCTTTTGGTAAATAATGCATTTCTTGAAAAATCTTATCCCTTTAGCTCTACTATAGAGACACCTGACCCTCCTCGATCGGCATGCTCATCTTTAACTTTTGCTACTTGATGCATATTTTTTAGAATATTTCTTGTGATTTCCTTCAATATCCCATCTCCTTTACCATGAACAATCCTCAAGTCCTTCATGCCAAGCATATATCCATCATCAATAAAATTCTGAACCAATGGAAGGATTTCTTCACCTCTCTTACCACGGATATCCAAGTTTGAAGAAAAGTCCATCATCTTGGCATTGGCATCGAATCCTGTTCTTCTGGCAAAAGACTTTTTCTCTTTTTTCATTTCCGTACTTGAAATCCGTTCTAGTCGCTTCATTTTCACATTGGATTTCAAATCTCCCATGCTGATTTCTACATCTTTATTTTTGATAGCAAGTACTTCTGCTACCGCTCCATTGTCTTTCAAGCGTACAAAATCACCAACTTCAATTTCTCCTTCTATTACTTTGATTTCAGGCGCCTTTTCTACTACTTTTTCGGGCTTGATTTTCGCTTTGAAAGTCTCCAAGTCAGCTCTCAGCGTTTTAGTAGCTTCTTTATCTGCCTTGTTTTCTTTAATCGCCCGGATGGTAGTTTCTATTTTTTTATTGACATCATCTAACAGCAGCTTAGCTTCCTTCTTCGCTTCTTCAATATATTGCTTTTTGCCTTTGTCAATAGTTTCTTTTAATGAATTGTATTCTCTAATTCGAATATCAAGTTGACGCTCCTTTTTCGCATTTTCATTGATCAACTGCTCGTATCGCACTTTTTCATTCTCCAACTTATTGAGCATCTTATCATAACGCACCCGATCTTCGCCGATATTTTCCTTTGCATAATCAATGATTTCTTTTGAAATCCCAATTTTAGATGCAATTTCCAATGCAAACGAACTACCTGGTTTACCTATTTCTAATTGATATAAAGGTTCCAGTTTGTCAACATCATATCTCATAGCTCCATTGACAAGACCTTGATTCTTGGAAGCGATTTCTTTCAAATTCCCATAGTGAGTTGTGATTACCCCATAAGCACCAAGCTTATTTAAGGAAAGTAAAATCCCCTCAGCAATAGCTGCCCCAAATTGTGGCTCTGTCCCTGTTCCAAATTCATCTATAAAAAGGATGGTTTTTTTGTCTGCAAACTGCGTGAAATATTTCATGCTCATCAAGTGGGAGCTGTATGTACTCAGGTCATTTTCTATATTTTGTTCATCTCCAATATCTATGAAAAAGTGATCGAAAATGCTGCACTTCGAATGCGAATCAATTGGCACAAGCAAACCGCATTGAAGCATGTACTGTATCATTGCTACAGTTTTTAGTGTTACGGATTTACCTCCAGCATTTGGTCCAGAGATAACCAATAACCTTCTATTATGATCCAAATGGATATTAAGTGGCACTACCGATTTGCCTTGCTGCTTTAGTGCAAATTGAAGTAAAGGATGAGTAGCATTATACCATTCGATTTGTTTTTGTTTTTCAAGAATTGGTCTCGAAGCGTTCGTTTTGATCGCAAATTTTGCTTTTGCTCGGATGAAATCTACTAATCCTAAAAACTGATATGCTTTTCTTAATTCGGGGATATAGCCTCGCAACAAATCTGTAAGTTGGGTAAGGATTTTTTGGATCTCCCTTCTCTCCATATACTCTAAATCCTTCAACTCATTATTGATGTCCAAAACCTCAGCTGGCTCCAAGAATACGGTCTGCCCAGTGGCTGATTCATCATGAATGAAGCCCTTAATTTTACGCTTGTTTTCAGCTAATACAGGAATAACCATTCTTCCCCCTCTAATAGTCACAGATGCGTCATCTGGAGTAAGACCTTTGGCTTTAGCTTCTCTGAAAATTCTATCTAAAACCTTTCTCAACCTACTCTCTTCATAAATAATCTGAGAGCGGATTAAAGATAGGTCTTTAGAGGCATTGTTTCTGATTTTACCCTTTTCATCAATCACTTTTTCGATCGCTTTGAGCAAAGTCTGATCTAAGCTGACAAGTCCGAGTAATTCATGGAGATTAGGATATTCTTCTGCGAATTTTTTGAAAAATGCCACACATCCACTCAAAGTCATCAAGGAAAGCTTGATTTCGTGAAAATCATCCTCATAGAGAAAAGTCCCTTCGATTTTAGCCTTTTCTAAGTATGGATAAATATTAGTGAAATTAGATGCTGGAAAAGATTCTCCAGAAACCAGTATTTGTCTAAATTCCTCAGTCTGATCAAGGAGTCTTGTAATGAGTCTTAAGTCTTTGGAAAAATTCAATTTATCAACAAAATTGACTCCGAGAGAACTGCTGCACTCGGCTTTGATCAATTCTTTGATTTTATCAAAATTTATTTTCTCTTCTACACTATTGGGGTAAATCATCCGTTTCTTTCGTATTTCCTGATTTTTCTATGACATTAAGTGAATCTATTGTCCTTGCGTAAATCCTATCTATAATCCTGGGGTTCGCAAGGTAATATTCCAAACTCCTATGAAAAACTGAATCTGCCACATTGTGTTTACGGAAAACTTCATTTTCAAACATAGGATACATCGTTCGAGAAGAATCATAGTTGATCGGAAGCGTACTGACAAGTCCTTCGGCAATATGAATATCTATCAAAACACTGACCATTTTATCTTCATCCAAAATCCCCTCAGGTAATTTATTTTTTCCACATGACACGAGGAATATGACTATCGGTATAATGAGTTTTAGCTTTTTCACGTTTCAAAATTAACACAATTAACAGAGATCAACATATAAATTTTATTATTCAAAAGACTGCCTTAAATTAGTCATCCGAATAAGACATCTATGAACCAACTTCTCAAAAAACTTCGAAAATATGAAATCATGATCCGAAAAGTGGTAAATAACCATCTTCAAGGTGATTATCAGTCTATTTTCAAAGGTGCAGGACTAGAATTTGATGATTTGAGACCTTATCAGTATGGTGATGACGTTCGGACGATCGAGTGGAAAGTTTCTGCCAAAGGTCACGGAACATTCGTCAAAACTTTCAAGGAAGACAAAGACCAATGCGTATATTTTCTTTTGGATATCAGTGGCTCTCAGGATATTGGTGAGGTAGGCAGAAAGAAAATTGATTTGGGAAAAGAAATTGCAGGTGTACTTACACTCGCTGCGATTTTTGAAGGTAGTCAAGTGGGGCTGATTTCTTATTCAGATGAAAAAGAAAAAATCATTCTTCCGGGAAAAGGTCCAAAACAAGGAGTCAAAATCATCAAAGGGATTTTCAATCATGAAAATAAATCTCTGAAGACCAATCTTTCAGATATGTTTACTTTTTCCCTCAACTTGATCAAAAAGCGTAGTATTATCATTGTAATTTCTGATTTTATCGATGATGGTTATGAAAGACCATTCAAAGCATTAGCAGAAAAACATGATTTGGTTGCTATCCAACTTACTGATCCTAGGGAATCGATGTTGCCTTCATTGGGAATCATTCCTGTGTTTGACAAAGAGCAAGGAACTACCACTTGGGTAAATACTGCGTTTGGTTCTTTTTCGAAAAAAATCACTGATACATTCACTACAGAAAGAGATCATTTGAAAAATATCTGCAAAAAAAATCAAATCAATTATTTAGGCATCGATACAAGACAAGATATCGTATTACCTTTGATAGAATTATTCAAAACCCGTAATAAAACCATGAAACGTGGCTAAGACTCGCTTAACTCTCCTCGGTTTTACATTTCTTATGATTTCTGCTTTTAGTTTTGCGCAAGAGCTAAAGGTGGAAGGATATTTCTTACAGGACTCGGCAAAGCTTGGCGAAAAAGTCCCTTATGTTTTAAAAGCTACTTATGGGAAAGGTTATAACATTATTTTCCCTGACTCTACTTATGATTTCAGCCCCTTTGTTTTTCATGAAAAACAAACATTCATTTCCTCCACCAAAGAGGGCTTGACACTTGATAGTGCAGTATATTACGTTGCAAATTTCTCTCTGGATCCTGTTCTGAAATTTTCTTTGCCAGTTTACGAGATTCTAAAATATGATAGTATCACTTATTATGCTGATGAAGCTGATTTAGCTTTAAAGCTAATGATCAACCCACTTCCTGAGCAACTTAATTTTCAAGACAACAATGTATATCAACCCATTGATACCGATTTCAATTACCCCCTTCTGATTGGCATCTTAGTCGCAGTTGTAATCTTAGCTGGAGTACTTCTCTTTTTCTTCGGCAAACCTCTACAAAAACGATGGCGACTGTGGTTGGAAAAACGAAAATACAAGAGATTCTTATTGCGTTGGGAAAAGGCCGAAGCTTCATTTTCCAATAATCCTGACACAGACAATGCGGATGAATTGCTTGGGCTTTGGAAAGCTTACATGGAGCATCTGAAGTCAAAACCATTTAGAGAATGGACTACTGTTGAGATATCGAATTTCCTTGAAAACAAAGAGATTATCAAAGATTTTAGAGAAATCGAGATGATTATCTATGCAGGTAAGGAAGGCAAAGACATCGGTCAGGCATGCCAAAATCTCAAGGGAATTTGTGCTGAAACCTATCAACAAAAAATCACCCAAAAAGATGAACGCAAATAGTATAACCGATTTTTTCTCTTTGTATTGGTTTTTACCGGACACATTTCGTGGCTTTGAGTGGGAAAATTTATGGGTACTACACCTACTTTGGGTAGCTCCTTTGTTGATGCTTTTGAGGAAATTTATCAAATTTCTAAAAAACCCTGTTCTAGAAATTTCCCTTCCTAATAGCGTCTCACAAAGTAATCCTTGGACTTATTTAAGGTTGATTCCTACTTTGTTCTTTATGTTGGCACTATGGATGATTATTGTAGCTTTGGCAAGGCCACAGAAGACCAACGAACGTGTGGAACAATATACTGAAGGTATTGACATCATGTTAGTAATGGATATTTCAGAATCTATGGACCTTCAGGACTTTCAACCCAACAGGCTAGAAGCAGCAAAGGAAACTGCGGTAGAATTTATCAATGGTAGATTTGGTGATAGAATTGGGATGGTGATTTTCTCTGGGGAAGCCTATTCTTTGGCTCCTTTGACGACAGACTACAAACTTTTAACCGATCTTATCAAAGATATATCCTTTAACATGATGGATGCAAAAGGGACTGCGATTGGGAGTGCCATTTCTTCAGGCACGAATAGAATGCGTGAAGCAGAATCCAAGTCAAAAGTCATGATCTTGCTCAGTGATGGGGAGAACAATGCAGGGAATGTTGATCCGATCTTTGCGGCGGAGTTAGCAGCTGCATTTGATATCAAAATTTATACGATCGCAGTCGGAAAAGATGGAATGGTTCCTTATGGAGTGGATTTCTTCGGAAGACCGCAGATGATTGAGAGTTATCTTGATGAAACTACCCTTAGAGAAATAGCAAAAATCGGTGGTGGACAATTTTACAGAGCATCAGATGACAACGCTTTAGAGAGAATATTTGAAGAGATCGATACTTTAGAAAAAGCTGAGATTATTGAGTCTAGATATAAAGAAACTATGGATTATTATAGAGTCTATCTTTTCTGGGCTTTACTTTTCTTTTTTGCCTGGTTAGCTCTCAAAAGTACATTCTTCAATAATTTCCTATTGGATTAAATTAGTCTTTTCTTCCTCAAGAAATATCTCCTTCGTCAAATCTTCGAACAAGATATACGTAGCGTAAAAGGTCATTGGAATGCTAACCAAGAGAGAAAGACCAAACGTTAAAAAACCAAGAAGATTGATCGATATCAGTATAAGACTAAAAACAAAGAACTTCCACCATCTTATGGTGATGAGCTTTCTACTTTCTTCTAGTGCATTCCAAAAGTCAAATCCACCAAACATCCCCATTAAAACCGAAAAACTATAGCTGACTGCTAGATAAATTCCAGGAACAATCAATAAAATCAATCCAAAGGCTGTTAATACCTGCCCAATCAACCAAATCGAAAAGACAAGGATATAAAAATTAAATCCTTTGAAAAAATCTGGATAGACCACGGTTTCATTTTGACTTATTTTATTTGCAACCAAATAAAACCCAGAATAAAGGGGTGGTGCTAAAAACAAAGCATGAAGCAAAGCATAATCTGGGATGTAAATCGTAAGCAGAAGCTGAATAGAAAAGATCAACATTGTAAAAGCAATACTTAGAAGCGCTTGCTTTTTGAACATTTGCCAAGAACGAATCATGATATCTTGAATATCAAAATCGTATCCTTTCATTCTCAATGCCTCTAAACGTTCTTTGATCATTTTGTAGGTGTAATATTTTTTGTAATGGATAAAACAAAGGCAAGAAATCCGCTTTCTTGCCTTTATTAAATTTGAGAATTTATTTATTATTGTACTAGAATACTACTCCCTTTGCTTAAGGTAGCTAATGATAAGATTCTAAGAAGTTTATTACAATCAACTGTTGACGGTCGACTATGGACCGAGTACGATTATTTTGTAATCGCTTCCAAGATATCATGCTTGGTAATGATATGAATTTGATGCTTATCATCCCGAACTAAGACTGCCTTCTCCTTGTCCACCATGGAAGAAAGTACGTCTAGTGTACTGTCCAAAGCAACAAACTTCATGGAGTCTTCCATCACTTCAGACACCGGAGAATCTTTGAGATTTGGGTTATCAATGATTTTACTCAAGAGCTTGTTGTCCGTCAGGCAACCCACCACATGGTCTCCATCCATGACAGGGATTTGAGATACGCTGGTCTTATTCATCAGTGCAATGGCAGCTTTGACTGTATCAGTTTGCTGTGTGACCAAAAGTTGATAGTCACCATTGCGCGCGGCGATGATATCTCTGGCTGTACCAAAAGTCTTGTCTTCCAAGAAGCCATGATTGCGCATCCAGTCATCATTGTAAATCTTCCCTAAGTAGCGCGTACCATGATCAGGCAGGATGATGACCATGCGGTCGCCCTCCTTGAGGTTTTCTTTGGCATATTCCAAAGCACCATGCACTGCCGAGCCACATGACCAGCCTACAAATAAGCCCTCCTCACGAGAAAGCCTCCTAGTCATCACTGCTGCATCCTTGTCTGTTACTTTTACGAAGTGATCGATCATGTCAAAATCAACATTCTTTGGCAAGATATCCTCTCCTATGCCTTCTGTCAGGTAGGGATAGACTTCATTTTCATCAAAAATGCCAGTTTCCTTATACTTCTTGAAGACCGAACCATAGGTATCAATTCCTACTGTGACGATTGCTGGATTTTGCTCCTTGAGGTATTTGGCTGTCCCACACATGGAACCACCAGTACCTACACCAGCTGCATAGTGGGTGATTTTGCCTGCTGTATCCTTCCAAATCTCCGGACCAGTCGTCTCATAATGCGCAAGCGCATTGGAGAGGTTGTCATACTGATTTGGATAAAAAGAATTGGGGATATCTTTATTTAATTTTCTCGCAACAGAATAATAAGACCTTGGATCTTCTGGAGAAACATTCGTGGGGCAGACGATCACCTCTGCGCCCACCGCTTTGAGGATATCGATTTTCTCTTTGGACTGCTTGTCAGCCATGGTAAAAATACATTTGTATCCTTTAGCAATCGCAGCCAATGCTAGGCCCATTCCTGTATTTCCACTTGTCCCTTCGATGATCGTGCCTCCTGGCTTGAGGATACCTGCAGCTTCAGCATCCTCCACCATTTTGATAGCCATCCTATCTTTCATGGAGTTGCCTGGATTGAAGTATTCTACTTTCACCAAAATCTCACCCTTGATACCCTGATTAACCTTATTCAGGCGGACCAATGGTGTATTTCCTATCGTTTCAATTATTGAATTATAAATCATAAAATGGTAATTGCTAATTTGACGGCAAGTTACAAATAATTTTAAAGGACTTTGTTGGAAAAATTGATTTTTCAGAAGATTATTTGGGAAGTAGTATTCACATGCATGAGCTTAACTTTATTTAACAGTTTCGTTTCAAGAAACTATAATCTATTGGAGTTAACTTCTTGACTGAGAGCAAAATCTTGGGATCTTTGATGAATGAGTCAGCGTTTAAATTTCAATTTATTGATTTAGAACAAAATATCATCACCAAAGAATTTGGAGAATTCTACAAGTATCCTGATAACCTAGAGCAGTCTACCCTACAAAGTTATTTTCAGCGAAAATCGATGGTTAAACCTGATAAGGAATTAGTCGCGACGGCATATCGCTGGCACAATGCAATTGAAATCACTGACCTCCGTGACTTCAGTTCAAAAATAATATATAGTCCAGATAGAGTGCAAAATGAAAATGATATCATTGAATATGATGGTAAGCTAATTTTTGACAGAAGCGGTACAACAAAAAAATGCTACAATGATATCTTTGTAACAGATAATTTTATTTTTGCCATATTTTCAGGGTTAGAAGATGACACACCTAATTCGGGTTTTTGTAAAACAATTCATATTTATGATTGGGAGGGAAACCCTATCAAACAAATTAACTTAGATCGTGGCATTATGTCTATTTCTGTAACATCAGATGATAGTAGAATCTACAGCTTCGATATCGATACCGGAGAATTGATTTATATCGATTTATGAAAACTAGTTTGAAAATCACCCCTTTCATCATTATAGTTTTAGCATTCTCGTTTTGTAATACTAAAAACAATACAGAAAATGTACTAAGGAATGAGGAGAGTTTGGCAAATACTGTCCTTACTCTTCCTGATTCCTTAACGCGCTACAAATCAGAGTTCAGCGAAGTTCCAAGATCTGTAGCAATCAATTCAACTTCCGTTGTTGTGTTCATCAATGTGTCTTGTGTAACTTGCATAGGTGATCTTGATTATTCTTTGAATGGAAATTTTAAAGCCTACATTCGAATGAAAAAGCGCTATGGTACATTCTAATTTTATATTTAGCTTCTTGATAGACACTAGATCAAACATGTGTATATTTTTTCGTATTTTTGTGTATAAACAAGTGAAGCTATGAGAACCAATATAGAAATAGATCAAAAAGTCATTGATGAAATTTTAGAAAAAACTAATATCAAAACAAAGCGTGAGGCAGTTGATTTAGCATTGAAAGAATTTCTCCGAATGATCAAGTTGAAAGAACTGTCTGAATTGGCTGGTAAAGTCAATTGGTCTGGAGATTTAGATTCCATGAGGACTGACTGAAATGGACAATGTATTGATAGATACAAGTATATGGATTAATTTTTTTGGAGGAAAAGATCAGAAGATTATCAGTGCTGTTCAGGAATTATTGCATAAGGATCAAGTGATAATCTGTCCTCCTGTCTACCAAGAGATTTTACAGGGAATCAAGTATCCCAAAGAGTTTTTAGACATGAAGGATAAGTTAAATGCATTGAGACAAATCCACGCCGATCCTTTTGAGGCTGCTGAAGGTGCAGCTCAGATATATTCTGTATTAAGGTCAAAAGGTGTTACAATAAGAAAGAGTTATGATTGTTTGATCGCTTGGTATGCCATGACTTCCAATGCCACTCTATTTCATTTGGATAGGGACTTTGTACCAATTTCTGAATTTTTCAAACTTCGATTCTACCTAATAAACTAATTTGATTTGAAATGCATCCATCATGAAAAATATAGCTGTACTTCTTAACTATTGGTTTTTATGAAAGAAGGATGCCGTCTTAAAAATCACCTTAATTTTTCAAACTAAAATCCCCTATGAAAGATGTTATCTTGTATGATTATCACCATGATTATTTTGTTATTTTAGTTTCTTATGAAAATTGTACTCATAAAAAAAATGAAATTACTGAATTAAGTATAAAATACTGATTTCTGTTATATTTAAAAATTATATTTCTTTTAGGGGGAGGGGTAATTTTCGTTTAGAATTATATTCTAAAATTTAAACTAATAAAAGTACAATTCAACGATATTTTTAGCTAGTGATTGTAAGCAAAATTTTGAAATTTATTTATTGTGTTCTATAATTGACAATTCCTTGTTTTTAGGATTTAGTTTTTGATCAAAGGTATATTGATATTTTAATTGGTGAATTATGAAGGATTTTGGATTGTTGGTTTTTTATGCGGTAGGGCTTTTTGTGATGGGTTACTTGCTATTGGATACAGAGTCCATGCTGACCGCAGAATTGGCCAGTCAAATTGATATTGAGATCCCAGAAAACGTCCTTTTGGATATGCTGGAGGAAATGAGGTACTGGAGTAAATTTTCAGCCTTACTCACTTTGGCGCTTTTGACGATTAAGTGTTTTCTGATGGCTTTAGTGCTGTATGCAGGACTTTTCTTTGCCAATAGGCACCAAGGTGTTAAGTTGGGGAGTTTGTTCAAGGTAGCGGTGTATGCAGAAAGTATCATTGTATTGGCAGGGATGGTAAAAGTTGCATTTGGGCCATTTTACGATTTTACTTATACGGAATTTTCACTTTTTTATCCTTTGTCGGTTTTGAGTTTTCTAGACCCAGAGGCAATTCAGCCATTGTGGTACTATCCATTACAGTTGCTGAATGTATTTGAAATCATTTACATCTTTTTATTGATTTATTTCTTTAGTCAAGAAATTGAAATCAAGAAAGCTGAAAGTTCCAAAGTTGTATTGGGCTCATATCTTTTTTCTATGAGCTTTTGGTTGATTTTGATCTTGTTTTTAACCCTAAACTTTACATAAGCCATGGTAAGGAAAATAGTTTTGTTGTTTATAGTTGTTGGGATGCTGGGCATGTTGGGTCTTTTTGCTTGGAAGTATCAGAGGAAATCAGAAAATATAGCACAGATAAAAGAGCAGATTCAAATTGTTCCTAATATTCGGCTAAAATCTTTCGATGAAGAGCCATTCTTAATCAGTGATTTTGCAGCTGGAAGTCCATTGCTTATCATTTATTTCAACTCTACCTGTGAAATATGCAAGATAGAACTCAATTCACTCAATGAGCGATTTACTGAATTTGGGCAAATCAATATACTTTTGGCAAGCTTTCAAGAAATAGAAGAGTTGGAAGGGTTTATGGATGAATATCCATTTGTCTCCGAGTCAAATATAAAAGTGGCATTGGATGAGGAAATGAAGCTTTCGGCCTATCTCGGGGTCAAATCTGTGCCAAGTGTTTTTTGCTATGATTCCAAAGGGGAATTAATTGCCAACTACCAAGGTCCGGTAAAATTGGACATTCTTTTGGATAAGCTTTTGGAGAGAAAGGAGGGAGAAAAATGAAAGTAGCGATATCCAAACTAAAGAAGTTTCATGTAACCCAATTGGGAGAATATGCCTGTGGCTTGGCTTGCCTGAGTACCATCTCCAAATATTATGGTGGAGAAGTAACCCAGGAAAAGCTACGTGATGTAAGCGGGACAACCATGTCTGGAACCACACTCCTTGGTTTAATCCAGGCAGCCGCTGAGATTGGATTGGAGGCAAAAGGCTTTGAAGCTGAAGTCAAACACCTGAAAGAACAGGAAGCTCCAGTGATTCTGCATGTGGTCATGGACAAGGTAAGAGAGCATTATATAGTTTGCTTTGGCTTTGATGGAGAAAGGTTCTGGCTGAATGATCCCGGAGTGGGAATTGTTTCTTTGAATGAAGCAGAGCTGATGGATATTTGGAAATCTAATATTTTGCTACAAGTAAATCCTACCGAAAAGTTCCAAACCCAAAAAATCCAATCCAACTCCAAAATGGATTGGTTCAAATTCCTGATTGCAGAAGATATTCAACAGTTCTGTTTTGGATAATATAGCTTTGAGCAATACCCAAGAAGAGTTGGAAACTTCAGCAAGACTGCTCCAAGAATTGGGTTGGTGGGATTTGTTTGCAGGATTGCCACAGGGAGTATTGACGCTCTGTGGAGAAGACGGCAGGAATCTCTCTGGCGGGCAGCGCAACTTGTGGGTCTGGCTAGAGCCATGGTCAGAAAACCAAAGATTCTGATCCTCGACGAAGCCACAACGGCGATGGATTACGGGACAGAGAGGAAGGTTCAGGCACTGGTGCGGGAGTATGTGAGCAACACAGGTGCATCACTTTTACTGATCACCCATCAGCCAACCTTGGCAGCAGGTATGGATCGGGTACTGATCTTGGAACAGGGTCAAATCTCTGCCCATGGCAAAGCGGGTGAATTATTGCAAAGGGAGAATCTGCTAAGCAGGGCCTATCAAAATATGTTGGAACCAAACTGGAGATAAGATGGCAGGATTGAAGTATTACGAACGGACTAAGCTCCTGATAGAGTTGATCGAGAAAAAAAAGACGGGTGGGCCAAAGGAGCTGGCAAAAAGCCTCGGCCTCAAAGAAAGAATGGTGTACAATATATTGGATGATTTACGGTTGGCTATGAATTGTGAAATTTGCTACAGTAAAGAGAAAAAAAGTTATGTTTTTACTGAAAAAAATGAATGACTGCAAGGAAATTGCAGTGGGTTGAGATTAAAATTGTGATATAGTTAAATAAATTATCAACCAAATAAATTAAATTTGTTAAGAGAGAGTTAAATGTTGAAAGAATGGAAATGGTGAGTGGAGGGGCACTTGATTGTTCCCTTGAAGGTGGTGCGGCATTTGTGGCTGGGGCAGGTGTTGCAGGTGCAATATTTTTTGGATGGGGCGGCTTAGTTTCTGGGTATGCGGCATATGCGTATTGGTTGACTACTTGTCATCCTGTTGAAGTTTAAAAAGTATTTAAAAATTAAAGTAATTTAAAATGAAAGTGTTAAATTCTGAAGTATTAGTAACTGTTTCAGCTGGAGGTGCTGTAGATAGTTTTTGTAGCGGTTTTGGTATAGTTGCTGCAACATATGGTGTAGGGGCTTTAGCTAATTGGTGGAACCCACCTGGTCAAGCTGCGTTGGTAGCTGGATCAATTATAGGTTTGGGTTGTGCTGTTTATGCAATTACGTGATGAGAAGTTTAATTTGTTTGCTAGCGATTTATAGTTTAAGTATATTTTGTTTACATGTATTCACTTCGGTTGGATTAAACAAATGGATTATTGCAAGTGCTTTTGTAGCATTATCAATTACCATATATTCAACTCTGAATTTGAAAAAATCAAATAACTAATTAAGAGTAAGTTAAAGGTAAGTATTCAAATTATTTAAAATAAGCATAGATGATAATTTATGCTTATTTTTCATTTAGTCTTAGTTGTATCAAATGAAGAATATGTATAAAATGGAAAATCAAAAAATATACAGTATTATTAGTTTGTTTTTGGTAGTGATTTCAATTTTCCTTATGCATTATGAAGTTTTCCATCCATCTACTGTAGCTGTTGTTTTTCTTGTTCCAGCAGCTTTTTTTCATTTGCCATTTATTATCAAGAGAAAAAAATGAATAGAATACCCAAATCAGATAATAATAAGAAATTGAAAATAATACTGAGAGCGATCGGCGTGATATTATTTTCGATTCAATTGGCAATCTATTGTGATTTTTTGCAATTTAAATATGATTCCTATTCTTCTGCTGTTATTTTGTTCATTTTAGTTCTCATAATGTCAATAGGCATTATTATGCAGAAGAAATCTGAGTCTTTAGAATAATGAGTTTTTAATATTTGTGATTAGAACTGGTTAAATGTACTAACCCAATTAATGGAATAGCACCATGCTCTAAAGGCTTTTTCTATTCTAGGGTCTTGATTTGGCCTTAGTTGTTTATGAAGGGGTTATAGTTGAAATGAATAATTATCGAAAATTGCTAATAATGCAAGTTTCGATAATTTGTTTAAGCCTTTTTCCTTCTGAAAAAAAAATAATCAAAAGTTATGAATCCATTTAATCAATTCGAGAAAACTGTTAAAATAGCTAAGCCTTTAAGAATGATTGGTTTAGTTTTTTTCATGTTTCAGATGATTCTATGGTTAGACATTATAGAGTTTGAATATGACAGGCACGTTTTTCTCTTGGTAATTATCCCCTTACTTTCCTATATTTTCTTAGCTATTCAATTTCATAATAGCAGGCAGAAATCTGAGGATTGAAATTATTAGGTCTTAAACTCCTCCATTTATTTTGCAAATAAATTCGTAAATATAATTTTCAAATGTTTGATGCATTTATAGTAGTTTCAGCTTTGGAGGGTGTATATGATGTTTTATACACAGAAGATTTAAAACACTTGATGGTTGTCGAAAATAAGTTGAAGGTTATTGACCCAGTATTTTCCATCTTAAATATAGTTGAATTTTGACTTTATTTATTTCATCCATACAATCATGTATAAAAACAGCTATATTAAATTCATTCCTAGATTAATCGTAAGCTCAATAGGTCTAGTTCTTTTCCTCTACGACAGAACTTTAGCCTTATATTTTATTTTTCCAGCACTTATAGCCATGAGCTTGGTTGAGTTAATCATGGAAAAAAGACAAAAGAAGCAAGGGTGAAATTTCTTATAGATATTCTCTTTTAGATTGATACTTTAGAATTCAAACCTTGGAATTAAATTGTTCGATTGATTATGAACCGATCATTACCAAATTTCTATTATTAGTTATTTATCAACAGGTATTAGATTCTTAGTAATGTTTGGATACAATCAATAACTGAGATAAAAATTAAATAGGTTTTAATATGGAAAAGAAGAGTTTATACGCTATACTTATTTTGGTATTGGTACTGGTTTCAATAATCCTTCTGCATTCTGAAGTTTTCCATCCATCCACTATTGCTATTGTTTTCCTTGTTCCAGCAGCTTTTTTGCATTTGCCACTCGTTTATCAAAGGAGAAAAACCAAATGATTTGTTTGCGTTCGAATGCTCTCTGTTATTTAGGACCATGCTGAAAAACGCCATTTAGAGAATAGATTCTGCAAATTTTGAAAATTACCCCATTCAACAAGTATTTTCTTTTTAAGCAGGTGCAAGCTTATTCAATGAGCTAGCTAGATTTGTGTGCTCTTGAAAATTTCTAAACTCGAAATTTTCAGGCTAGCCTCAGGCATAACTACCCTTCCTGCTCCTTAAACTCAATCTTGCTAATCAAATCCATGGCTACATGGAGCATTACGCCAGTAACTAGCAGCATTCCTACACAAATCCCAATCATTCCATAGGCAAATTGCTTACTGATGATATATACAAAAAGACCGCTTCCTACAGCTGGTAAAAAACCAAACAGCAATACGCCTATTGTCATCACCGGTTTGATCAATTTCCTGTCCCAGCCTTCTTCAAAACCTACATTCGTCACCGTAGTCATCGCAAATCCCGACAAAAAAAACATCAGCATCGCGAAGATAAATGCAGGAATCAGCAATAGACTCAGTTTGGCTATCAATACTGTTGGGACAATCAAAATCGCCGAGAAAATCAAGGTCTGCATCAAATCCAAGCGGATTAGATTCCAAAATTTCGCTCCCCACGATGCTGGTATCAGAATAAAGTAGGGCTTCTTCAAATCTCCTACATTATTCCTTCCCATTCCGGCTATCCAATAAATAAAAATTAGGATCAAAAGGTAGAAATAAATGACTTGGTGTGCAAACCAATCAAACCTAGACAGGCCAGCAAACAAAATTCCCAATCCCGCAAAACCCAATCCATACAAGCCAAAGAATGGATGAAAATCCTGTCTAGAACTGTGCACATAATTCCTCCAATACAAAGCCTTAGCCCCAAATCCAAAGTTGGGGATATCTAGTTTCTTTTTGGCATTGAGACTCATGGCGGATTCTGAGGCCTCTTTTTTCCCCTTTACTTTTTCTTTAGCCTCTTCCTTTGATTTGGTTGACTCCAAAACATCTTCGTAATAATAACCTGCATGCTTCAAGACGGCTTGTAAGATCATGAAAAAAGTGAGTACATAAACAAAAGAAAATCCACCTACCAACCACAGGTTTTCATGGGATGGATAGAGAATAATCGCCCTACTCCAACCTACTAATGGAAAGAAGTCAAACCATGGAGATGCCAACCAAGCAAACATCCCATGCCAAAACTTATCTGCCATCAATCCCGGAATCACCATCATCAGAAGCAATATGATCCCAAATGCAAAAACACCCTTCTGTATATAACCCATAATCCCGTATTTGGTATGTAGGGTATAGATTAAAAACTTTATAGGAAACAGAATAAATACAAAAAGCGCCAGACCAAAGCCCATAACAATCAATTGACTAACTTCCAAATCTAACTGATCTACTACTTGAGCGCTGGCATAAAGTGTAAATAAAATACTCCCTCCCAAAATCGGAAGAATTGACCTTACAAGGTAATAAATCAAAATACTAGATGGAGAGACTGGCGCTGTAAAAAGCATGTTGACATCAGCCATTGAAAAGAAGCTGATGTTTTTCTTGGTAGCTCTATAAAGTTGGAAAATTAGAATACCCAACGCAATCAATGTCAACCCACCAATCACCGCCAGCTTTGCATAGATTTTTGCATCAGGGATGACATCTATAGCATTGGTCACTTCTTGCAATTGCTCTAAATCTACTTCCTGAAGAGATTCAGAAGACTTCTTCGTCCTTCGGAAATAAAAGAAACTGAAATAACCCAAAACAAATACATAAGTCAAGAGTCTCAATGGATTTTTGAGAATAAGCTTGATATTGTTGATTAGGATTAGAAGGTCTTTTCGGAAGAGTAATTTTATCTCATTCATCTTTTGTCAATTCTAAAAATAAATCTTCCAAACTTGAATCATCTCCAATCATCTGCGTCTTCAAGTTTTCTATTGTGTCATTGCCAACAATATTTCCAGTTTTCATTATCATGATTCTATCTGCAATACTTTCTACAGAATCTATCAAGTGAGTGCTGACTAAAATAGTTTTCCCCTGTTCTTTAAGCTCTTTGAAAAGTTTTTTGGTATTTCTAATCGCCTTCGGATCCAAGCCAATCATTGGCTCATCAAAAAATAACAATTGAGGATCTGGTAGCAAGGCACAACAAATCGAAACTTTCTGGCGCATTCCTTTAGAAAGGTCTCTACCAAGCTTGTCTTTTTTATCACCAAGGTCGTAGATCTCAATCAATTTTTCAGCCTTTTCCTTCCAATTGTCCACATGATAAGCTTGAGCTATAAACTGCATATGTTCCATCACAGTAAGCAAATCATACACACTGGGAGTTTCAGGAATATAAGAAAAAAATCGCTTCGCTTCCACACTTAGATGATCATGCCCTCCGATATAAATTTCCCCCGCAGTCTTCCTTAGCAGACCCACGATGCATTTCATAGTCGTACTTTTACCTGCTCCATTTGGTCCAAGCAAACCAACAACTTCTCCACCTTGAAGAGAAAAGGAAATGTCATTTACGGCATTATCTTTTCCATATTTTTTAACCAAACCAATTACTTCTAGCATTTTTCTAAGAATATAAATTCAAACTAAGAATTAGCCTACAATATATGCTAAAAAATTATTCCCCAACGAATAAATAGGCTATTGAAAATAATATTTTCTTCAAAAAGTGATTGATAACCGGGACGAATACCTTCCACGGGTATGACAGTTCCCGTGATAGGTAAACCCACAAAGGAATCTGCAAATTGCTTTTTAAATCCAAGTGTCCACGTAAAAGCAAGATTTCCTTTTTTGGAGCTTTTTCTCAATCCTATTGCTGGACTAATCATCCAACCTCCTTCATCCCAAGTTTCTACATTATTATCTCTTTCTTTCTTCTGAAACCATGCTGAACCATAGCCTAGATCAAGACTAGTATAGAAAGAGTATTTTTTCTCAGGAAATAAAATGTTTCTCCAGCCAAAACCCATTGGCATAAGATTAAACTCAGGTAACTACTCAGGTTGTAAATTAGCTATATGATTTAGATTTTCTAAGATATTTCCCGAACGTTTGATCAGGGTATCCACGACGGATCTTATAACACTGAAGTTTTCAGCTCCATTGTTGGATTTGAACTGTCCTGATATTTTTTGTTTCACCTTGATGTTGCGTATGGCTCTTTCAGAGGCATTGTTATCCGGTGGTACTTTTTGGTGATAGAGAAAAGTAAAAAGTGACTTTCTGTATTTCAGGAGTCTTTTTTGTAGGGATACTGCTTCTTTATGTTTTGACTCTACAGGTTGGGCGAGTAGGTTATCCATCTTCTCTTCAATGGAAGCAATACTCCTGCTATTCTCTGGATCTGGTAGTTTTTTGAGTTTTCTCTTCAGTGAGATAGCTTCCCTGAACAGGGCCCTAAGGCTGTCAGCCCATTTAGATTTATAGCGTTCAACAATGTAGTTGAGCTCCCTAAGCAGATGTGCACAACAGAGCTGGTGCAGGTTTTCCGAATAGTTGAAGTATGCCCTCCATGCATCGTGGCACAATACTGCCTTTCCGAACCCATCGGGAAAATGTGTATTCATCGCCTTAAGTCCACGTGATTCAGATATAGCTAACAGGGTGAGTTCCTCGGTCTGATAAGTCCAGACCCACTGTTTGTTTCCATCCACTTTAGCCCCAGTCTCGTCAGCTCCTATCACAGGACTTTTAGAGACTGCCGTCTTTATCTTTGCATATATTGGTGCAGACTTGCGGGCAAACCTACCGATAATGTTATCGATACTCCCCTCGCTGAGATTAATACCGAAGCAGTCCCTGAGAAGTTCTTTCATCCTTCTATAGGGAACATACTGTCTGGCATGCAGATAACCGACAATGGTTTCAACACCGCTCCCGTACTGTATGGGGGCATTGATATTGTCAGGGAATGACCCACTGATCTTTTCTCCACAGGAACAGTTTTTGGAAAAGATTCTATGCTCGGTACATACCACTTTAATCACAGGAAGATCCAGGACCTGTCTTTTGGAGGACAGTTCTGCTGGAACCGCCGACAGATCACCACCACAGCAGGTACAGAATAAAGGGATGTGGTTTTCATTATGTCCGGGGAGGATGTCATTTCAAGGGTATGGCCTTTGTGTCCAGGCTGACCGCCGGTTTTGCGCCCTGTATCCTGACGGAGACTCTGATTTTTTTTGGGGCGGTTCTCGTCTTTTGAAGGGGGAACCGAGCTGTTGCGGCTGTTTTTGGGATTACGGTAACGGGCAAGCTCATTTTCCAAATCGGATACCCTAGATTTTAAAGACTTGACCTGCTCCATAAGCTGGAGGTTCATCTTGATCAGTTCCTGAATAAGCGTATCCCTGTGGTCCAATATACTATAGAAATGTTTCCTGAATATCAGCACATAATCCCATGAATACCAATAATCCACGCTGTTTTTCCCCACAAAAAAATGTGGATAAACCAACTTTAAAGCTGATTTTCGTACATTCACATACAAATACGCATCAATACACCACAGAGGGCAACAAGACTCCAAATACTTGAATATCGGTCAGTAAATAATGTACCTGAGTAGTTACAAACTCAGGATAGGTATCCACTCCAACAAAAAATCCGATTTGATTATGTGGGTCTATTTGAAAGCCATGAAAAGATTGGATTGAAAAATTAATTCTTTCTGTACCTTGATCATTAGTACCTACCAAAGTTCCGATCTCTGCATGATGCATATAAGCGCCAATTTCCTTCTGTGCAAAGGAAATTTGACTGGTAAATAGAAAAATGATAATTGGAACAAATCTCTTCACTTAGACAATGATTGGATTTTTGACATTGATACAACTTAACTGAACCAACTTGTTTGGAGTAGAATAATCAAATTGACAAACTCCATCAGGACCTATGACTATCAGTGATTTTGGACCAGGAATGATATCTACAGATTTCATTGACTTCAAATATTCTAATTGATTTTTATCAATATTCATAACATCTGCTACATTGAAACTTTTCAGACCATGCTTTCCTTCTGCTAGGTATAAATAATCTCCAGCTAGCCCTAGTCCGTGCGGATTCTCCATAGGATATGATTTTAATAACTTAGGCGAATAAGGATCTTCAATATTTAGAATTTGAAGTTCATCTACTCCAAATCTACAGTTTACACCAGTTCTCAAAGTCACAAATGCATAAGTTTCATTGACTACAACAGGATCGCAGGCAGTCACATGTTGATAAACTGACATTTGTATTGGCTCAGAAGGATTACTTGCATCATAAATATGCATACCTGTGTTAGAACCTATAAAAAGTTTGTTTTGAAAAGGAAAAATCGTTTCAATTCCCCAGCCTAAACTTATATTTTTTAAATATTCTGGATGCTCTTTATTTTCTACATTGAATACACGAAGTGAATACTCGTCAACTGCATATAAATGTGCATTCATTAAAGTAAATCGAGCCATAGAGCCACCTTGACCATAACTTTCTCCTCCACCACCTGAGGCATCAGAACTCATGGCAAACATTCCTCCTCTATTCCAGAATATCGTACCCCAGCCCCAACCCCAGCCTCGATTGACTTCAGAGTCCATAGTTAAAACTGTATCTTTCAAAGTCATGAAAGTTCCTGTTGATCGATCTGTGTACATACTCTCAAAAACATCCTCTACCCGCTTTACTTGTTGGATATTTCTTGGATCACTAATATCAAAAACTAGCAAGTCCAAGTAATTATCAGCATAAAGCATATTGCTATTGACAGCCAAATCAACATTTCCTGGAATTTTGATAAAATTGATGCTGACAGGATTCGAAGGATTTGAATTGTCTAAAACATGAATCCCCTTTTGTGGTTCATTGATCAATAAAAAATCATTGTAAATATAAATTTTACCAGGATTTTCGAGCTCTTTCCCAGGTTCTATGATTGCCTGAGTAGTTCGGAAATTATTCATTTGCAAGTAAACCGGATATTGAGTTCTGTAGATGTAGGTAGAGGTTGTTTGATCTTGACAAGCTGGCATTCCGATGATAATCAGCATTGCAATTACCAGAAATGATAATTTTGAAGTGTGTTGGAGAGTAGTTTTCATATCATATGGAATTTTGAAAAAGGAACTAATTACAAAATTTAATCAACTTACTTTCCCTTGACGTGGAAGATTCTAAAAACGCTACAATTAATTTAAGAAAAAAGTTACTGTAATCAACGGCTCAGTACTCATGGATTCAAAAGGTAAGAAAAAACTAGTTTAAAGTTGAAATAAAACAATCTTAGATTCGAATCTTAAGGGGCACTAGCTCAATCTTTTAACCATATTCCTTTCAAAGTTTTCAAATAAATTGACAAATTGTTTAATTATCCTATTTACTAGTTCATTTTGAGTGTTTTCGGGATAAATTGGATTGTATTTGATCCTTAAGATAATCATGTCTAGCCAACCTTGCCCATCATCAATCAAATCTTCATGAAATGCTTCCACCGTAAGATCTCTAGAACCTGTGAAACCTCCATGTCCTTGGTTTCTGAAAAACTCTGTAATTGTCTTTAGTGTTAATTCATGAGTCAATTCAAAAGCTCTGACAATTTGAGCTTCAGATTTGGCATTAAATCCTTTTACTTTGGCATTGCTGATAACATATTTCAGTTCTTCTAAGGCTTCTTGAAAATCAGCAAAACATTTTTCGCAAGTCAACGGCAAAGTTTTCATAGTTCATAAGTTTTATTGAATATACTCTTTTTCTCCTTCTCCTCGAAAAAAATCACTTTAATTCTAGATTTAGGCTTCCTAGATAGTGTTTTCACCTCAAAGGAGCTTTATAGAACGGAGAGTAAATGTGAATTGAACAAGCATATCCTCAGATTCTTGGCTCTTCATTCTTACCTCTTTTCTCTTCTATTTCAACCGATATTTCGGACTATCTTATATCTCACGTATCTAAACTAGCCTCCAACCCTACCTCACGCTATAACTTTGCATAAAAGGCTGACCATTTGGCACAAAGCCTTCTAAAAGCAATCGTCCGCTAAATTTTTCGAGAAATTCTCCAACTTTTTCAGGTTTTGAAACTGGATCTCCATTGATTTGAGTTAGCACAAAGCCATTATTCAATCCTAGATCTCTCAAATATCCTCTCGTCAGCCCTACAATCTTGACTCCTCCACTAACACCTAAGCGGTCTCTTTCAATGGCATTGATTGCCTCAAGTCTAGCACCCAAAAGTGTAGAAGTATAAAATTCCCTTTTCAAAATTCCCGTGCCTCCATCTAAATTTTGAAGGGTAAGTGATGTTGTTTTTATGTTCGAGTTTCTTTGAAGGGTAAAATTAAGCTTGTCGCCAGGATAATAGTAGGATAATACTTCTTCAAAACTCCCTTTTCCTGTGACATTAAATCCTTCAATTCTGGTAATTACATCATTCTTTTGAATCCCAGCTTTTTCGGCCGCTCCTCCTCTTAATACATTGGTCACAATCACTCCGTCTAAAGTATTGAGCTTCATTTCTTCTGCCAACTCAGGAGTAATTTCTACAACATCCACACCTGGAATTGCCTTTTGTACTTCACCAAATTTGATTAAGTCATTAGCAATCTTCATGGCAATATCAACAGGAACAGCAAATCCATAACCTGTATAAGAACCTGTCCTTGACAAAATCGCTGTATTGATCCCTACCAATTCCCCCTCAGTGTTGACCAAAGCGCCACCTGAATTCCCAGGGTTGATAGGAGCGTCGGTTTGAATGAATGATTCTAATGGAAAATCTCCTCCTAAAATATTGATTTGTCTCTCTTTGGCAGACACGATCCCTGCTGTGACTGTCGAAGTTAAGTTAAATGGATTTCCAACTGCTATGACCCACTCTCCTATTTTCAAATTCCTACTACTTCCTTTTTTGATAGCTGGAAGATTGGAAGCTTCAATTTTTAATACTGCAATATCGGTGTTTTTATCTGTTCCGATAAGCTTGGCTTGATATGTTCTCTTTTGATGAACCACTTCCAGAGTCTCTGCTCTTTCAATCACATGATTATTGGTGATGATGTAGCCATCTCCACTTATGATAACTCCTGAACCTGTACTCACCCGCTGATTTGGTCCTGTTCCAAAAAAATAGTCAAAAATACTATATCTTTTATAATCTGTACCTGAAAAATTCTTTATGAAAACAACAGAGGGAGTGCTCACTTCTGAAGCTTCTGTAAAATCTACAGCAGTGGAAAATGTCGATGCCAAATTGACATCAGCTTCATAATTGACTTGTTGCTTTTGAAAATATTCTTGGGCTGGAAATTGAGAAATCTCCTGAGCTGAATTTGCCAAAAACTCTTGAAATACCCAGGCTCCTGCTAGGCCGGATATAAATGCTAAAGCAATTATCTTGAAATTTTTCATCATGTAATTTTTAACGTTTCTCCGATTTTTCGGTTAAAAAGAAATATTAAAATAAGTTAAAAAATTCACCTATTTCCATGCCAAGCGCATGAAAGGTCAAAAAGACTGAAAAATCACAAGGAAAAGTCTATGAACCTTGTAATTTTGTCAGTCTTAAGCTTGAAGGGAAATTGAATACAAACCCAAATTGCCAAAAATTAAATTCTATTCATGTCAGAAAAAAAACGAGTTGCCATCTTAGGCTCTACCGGGAGTATAGGAACCCAAACCTTGGACGTAATCAAATCGCATCAAGATAAATTTGAAGTAGAAGTACTTACTGCTCAAAATAATGCAGATTTGTTGATCCAACAAGCCATAGAATTCAAGCCTAATTGTGTAGTCATTGTCAATGAGACACTCTACGATAAAGTTAGAGAGGTTTTAGTTCCCTTAGATATCAAAGTCTATGCTGGAGAAAAAGCTTTGGCACAAGTAGTAGAAATGGATACCATAGATGTGGTTTTGACTGCATTGGTCGGTTATTCAGGCCTGATTCCAACCATCAAAGCTATAGAAAGTGGAAAACAGATCGCCTTAGCAAACAAAGAAACGCTAGTAGTTGCAGGTGAATTAGTCACAAGATTTGCACGAGAAAAGGGGGTAAACATTTATCCAGTAGATTCAGAGCACTCAGCAATTTTTCAGTGTTTGGTAGGAGAATTTCACAATCCAATTGAAAAAATTATTTTAACAGCCTCAGGAGGGCCATTTAGAGGGAAAGACAGGCGTTATTTAGAAACGGTCACCAAAGCAGAAGCACTCAAACATCCTAATTGGGACATGGGTGCTAAAATCACCATTGACTCAGCTTCATTGATGAACAAGGGACTTGAAGTTATAGAGGCAAAATGGCTGTTTGGCATTCAGACAGAACAAATTGAAGTCATCGTACATCCACAATCTATCGTACATAGCTTGGTACAATTTGAAGATGGATCGATCAAAGCACAACTTGGGCTCCCTGATATGCGTATTCCTATTCAATTTGCATTAAGTTTCCCTGAAAGATTGAAATCAGATTTACCTAGGTTCAGTTTCGCGCAATATCCGAATTTGACCTTTGAGCAGCCCGACATGGAAACCTTCCAAAATCTCCGTTTGGCTTACGAGTCATTGGCTAGAGGAGGGAATGCTCCATGTGTCTTAAATGCTGCCAATGAAATCGCAGTGGCTGCATTTTTGAGGGAAGAAATTGGTTTTCTCGAAATGTCAGACCTAATTGCAACATCTTTGGAAAAAATAGATTTCATAAAAAGTCCAAGTTTACAAGATTTTGTAGAGACAGACAGATTGACAAGAATTATCTCAAAAGAATTAATCAAGAGTAAAATTTAAACAATGGATACATTAATTATGGTAGCTCAGTTGTTACTGGGTTTATCAATTTTAGTTGGCCTTCATGAATTAGGTCACTTACTTACAGCCAAAATGTTTGGCATGAGAGTAGAAAAATTCTCCATCGGTTTCCCACCAAAAATCATAGGTTTTCAATGGGGAGAAACAGAGTATTCTATAGGGGCTATTCCTTTAGGTGGTTTTGTAAAAATCTCAGGAATGGTAGATGAATCTATGGATTCGGAACAAATGAGTGCAGAACCACAACCTTGGGAATTCAGGTCTAAGCCAGCTTGGCAAAGATTGATAGTCATGCTTGGTGGTATTATCGTCAATGTCATTACGGGAGTATTGATTTTCGTCGTTTTGGTTTATCAAAAAGGTGAAACTTATTACTCTCAAGAGCAGATTGTAGAACATGGTATCGTAGCTTATGACATTGGAAAGCAAATAGGTTTTCAGGATGGGGACAAGATTCTTGACATTAACGGTGAACCATATAAAAGCTTATCAGAACTAAGCGGAGGCGAAGCATTATTAAGTACAGATGGTTATTATACTGTGGAGCGCAATGGAGAAATCCTGAAAGTAGAAATCCCAAGAGGATTTATCAATTCCTTCTCCAATGAAGAAAGCATGTCTAATTTCATCAATATCAGAATGCCATTCGAGATATTGGAAATCACCAAAGGAGAAGAAGCTGAGCGAGTAGGATTGCAAAAAGGAGATAAGATTCTTGCTGTAAATGATAAGCCGGTCAAATATTTTGATGAACTTCAATTGGCTTTGGCTGATGCATCCAATACATCTGCCAAACTCACAGTAGATAGAAACGGTCAGCAAATAGAAAAAGCTGCAAACGTATCAGAAGAAGGGACAATTGGAATTCAAATCAATCCATTACTGGAGCCCGTTACTAAAAAATTCGGGTTTGCTGAGTCTGTAACGAAGGGGACAGAAAGAGCATTTGGCGTTGTAATCATCAATGCCAAAGCGTTGGGAAGAATGTTTACTGGAGAAGTTTCTGCGAAGAATGTATCTGGACCTATTGGGATGGCGAAGATTTATGGCAACAAATGGGATTGGACAAAATTCTGGAGTATCACGGGATTGATCTCCATGATCTTAGCATTTATGAATTTATTGCCTATTCCAGCATTGGATGGAGGTCATGTAGTATTCTTACTCTATGAAATGATTTCAGGAAAATCTCCATCAGACAAATTCCTTGAAAACGCTCAAAAAGTCGGTATGGTCATGCTTTTGGCATTAATGGTATTTGCAATAGGAAATGATATTTTGAAGTTATTTACAGGTGGTTAAATAAAATTTTAAATAAATATGGATAGGTCAAAGAAAATTTTCTTTGACCTATTTTTTTTAATTATTTTTTAGTTAGAATTGGTGAATTTATTTCCGATTTATGATAAAAAACTACGCGCTTTTTAGCTTATTATTTTTGTTAGGATTACTTATTTGTAATGTAGCCCAAGGACAAAAAGAGATTCCATCAAAAGACATTCTTTATTTGAAAGATGGGACTCAAAAAATTGGAAACATCATTTTTAAAAATAAAGAAAAGTTTGATGAAATTCTGCTTCTAAGTGAAGATCGAGTAATGACAAAGTATTCATCTGTAGAAGTTGATAGCTTTCTATTAGAAAATAACGAGAAGTATATTAGTAAATATCTTAGCAATACGACCATCTCTCAAGAATTAAACTTTGTACAACTATTATTTAAGGGGGAATTTGATTTGTTAAAATCAGATGGGATATTTTACCTTGAAAAGCAAGATGGTCAAATCTTAGAACTAAGCCAAACTGACATTGCCAATACTTCTTTAACAAATAAGAGTAACGTTAAAAACAAAAAATATATTGGAATTATTTCAGTGTTATTGAGCGATGAGTGTCGAAATGCTTTGCAAAAAGATTTGCAGAAAATCCAACTCAAAGATGATAATTTGGTGGAATTTTTAACAAAATACCATCTGTGTAAAGAAACAAATAGCCAAAGCTTTACAGATAATAGGCCAAATTTTTTACTTAATTTCTATGGTCAGGTAGGAATGAGTTATAACAATTTTCACATTGAACAATTCGGTATATTTCCCATATCTTTTGAGATAGAAAAACCTATAGTTCCTGTATTCTCTGGAGGAATAAGGCTAGATAGCTTTAGAAAATACCCAAGATTATCTATGGACTTAATGTTAGCTTTTAGCACACAAAAAAACATTGTCCGTACTTTCTATGAAAACAATGTATACGCTTACACTGGTGCAAATAATTATAATTTGAATTCAATAGAATTTCAATGGTATGTAAATTACACCTTTTACAAAAGTGAAAAAATTGACTTTTACGGTGGAGTTGGGCCAAAGAGCAAATTCAATTTCTTTGAAAGTACAGTATCTACTTGGGAACAAAGAAGAACTACTAATAACGCTACAGAATACTTCGAAAACCAATTTTTCGATATGCCAAAAACAAACATTGGTATAGGTTTAAAACTTGGAGCAATACTTGTTAAATCTTCAAAAAGTCGGATTACAGTTGAAGCGAGTTTTAACTTTGCATCAAATGCAGGACAAACAATCATACCTCATACAAGCATGCTGAATCATACTTCCCAAACTTTCTTGATAGGTTATTCATTTAGAAAGCCTTAATAACACTAAAATCAATCTGAAACTTATTTAACAGAAAATATTTTTATTCTTTTGGCCAAATATTAAAACGAAAATACAAAATTAGGTATCATGACAAAATGCCGATAAAATAACCTTGGCATAAGGCTTGAATTAATTGGAAGAACCTTCTTAAATTGAGGGTTCTTTCTTATTTTAATAATAACATGACAGTTTGACTGTCATATTGTCTATATGAACAATTTTGAAAATCAATTATATCAATCATTAATGGTAGGAGATTATGCTGGTGAGGGTGACCTCATTCAATTGATAACAGACGATGAAGGTGATGATGCCACACAACAAGATAGCTACTCATCTGTCATCCCAATTCTTTCAGTTAGAAACACTGTTTTATTCCCAGGGGTAGTCATCCCAATTACAGTTGGCAGACAGCGATCTATCAAACTAGTAAAAAAAGCTCAGCGAGGAGATAAGTTGATCGGTGTCTGTGCCCAAGTTAATCCAAACAATGATGATCCATCTTGGGATGATATCTATCACGTAGGAACATTGGCTAAAATTATCAAAATGATTGTGCTTCCTGATGGAAATACAACGATCATTATTCAAGGTAAAAAGCGTTTTAAAATTTCAGAAACCCTTACTGAGGATCCATATTTCACTGCGAAGGCTGACTATTTAGAGGAAAATTTTCCAAAAAATAATAAGAAAATTGAGGCGCTAGAGGAGTCCTTGAAAGATGCGGCAGCTAAAATTCTCCACCTCAACCCTGAAATTCCAAGGGAAGCTCAAGTAGCACTTGACAATATTGACAACACTCCTTTTCTTACCCATTTCTTATCTTCCAACATCAATGCCCCTGTAGAAGCCAAACAAAAGCTTCTGGAAATTAATGATGGAGTTGAAAGAGCTACTTTACTTTTGGAATTCATGATGAAGGATATCCAAATGCTGGAACTGAAAAGTGAAATTCAGAAAAAAGTACATACAGATATTGATCAGCAGCAGCGGGATTATTTCCTTCGTCAACAAATGAAAGTCCTTCAAACTGAACTTGGTGAAGAAGGTCCTGAAAAAGAGGTTGAAGAGCTAAGAATAAAAGGAGCCTTGAAAAAATGGCCAAAAACTGTTGCTCAACATTTTGAAAAAGAACTTGATAAAATCCTAAGAATCAATCCATCAGCAGCTGAATACCCTATCGCTCTCAATTATGCAGAGACCTTGGTTGAATTACCATGGAATGAATTCACAGATGATAACTTTGATCTCAAGAGAGCCAAAAACATCTTAGACAAGGATCATCATGGCTTAGAAAAAGTCAAAGAAAGGGTCATTGAATACCTTGCTGTCTTAAAGCTTAAAAATGATCTAAAAGGCCCGATTCTTTGCCTTTATGGCCCTCCAGGAGTTGGGAAAACTTCGCTTGGAAAATCCATAGGAAAAGCTTTGGGAAGAAAATATATCAGGATGTCTTTGGGTGGTGTTCATGATGAAGCAGAAATTCGAGGACATAGAAAAACCTATGTCGGAGCAATGCCTGGCAAGATTATTCAAAACATGAAAAAAGTCAAGACAAGCAATCCTGTTTATGTCTTGGATGAAATAGATAAATTAAGTTCAGACTTTAGAGGTGATCCATCTTCTGCCTTTTTGGAGGTTTTAGACCCAGAACAAAATAGCACTTTCACAGATAACTATCTGGAAGTGGAATATGACCTTTCGAAGGTTTTATTCATCGCTACTGCAAACTCACTAGATTCTATTCAGCCTGCCTTAAGAGATAGGATGGAAATCATAGAAGTGACTGGCTATACCATGGAGGAAAAACTTGAAATTGCCAAAAAGCATTTGATTCCTAAACAAAGAAAAGAGCATGGACTCAAAGCTAGCGATATCAGCTTCGATAAAAATGCAATTATAAAAATCATCGAAGACTATACTCGAGAATCAGGTGTAAGAAACTTGGAAAGAGCTATTGGAAAAGTAGTAAGAAATATCACGAAATCTATCGCCATGGAAGAGGAGTATCAGAAAAAAGTAACTACTGATGCTGTTAGAAAGATTTTAGGAGGAGAGATTTTCGACAAAGAATCATATCAAGACAATAGCGTTGCTGGTGTAGTTACTGGTTTAGCTTGGACTTCAGTTGGTGGCGAAATATTATTTATCGAAACTGCCTTAAGTAGAGGAAAGGGTAAACTTACGCTTTCTGGCCAACTTGGTGATGTGATGAAAGAGTCTGCTATGACAGCTCTATCCTACTTAAAATCAAAAGCTGAAAAATTAGGGATTGATTATCGTGTGTTTGATCAATATGATCTACATGTACATGTCCCTGCAGGTGCAGTTCCAAAAGATGGCCCTTCTGCAGGAATCACCATGCTGACCGCTATGGCTTCACTTTTCACTCAAAGAAAGGTGAAAAATAAGATCGCTATGACTGGTGAAATTACTTTGAGAGGTAAGGTAATGCCTGTAGGTGGGATCAAAGAAAAAATCCTTGCTGCACGAAGAGCCGGCTTGAAGGAAATTATTCTTTGTCAGAAAAACAAAAGGGACATAGAAGAAATCGACGAGCAATACATCAAAGGAATTACCTTCCATTTTGTAGATAAAGTTGAAGATGTCTTAGAAATAGCTTTATTGAAAGCAAAAGTTGAGGACCCTATGAAATTCACTTTCTCAAGTGAAAACAATTCCAATTGAAAATAAAGTTTGTATATACCCAATTGTTCTTGCTGGGCTGTCTTTTGATATCCCTGCAAGAGACTTTGGGACAAACTTCTACAGCTGCTTTTAATTTTATTGACAATCCCTCACATGCGAAACTTGCTGCTCTCGGAGGCGTAAACCTTACCGCAGGAAATGATCCGCTAATGTTTTTGTCAAATCCAGCATTATTGGATAGCAGCAGAATCCAAACCCCAGCCTTTCATTATCTTAATTTCCCTGGAGGTATTAATGTTGCCACATTAGGCTACAATTTCGAAGGAATTCGAAATGGAATCATTGGAATAGGACTTCAGTATTTCAATTATGGGGAATTTGAAGGCTATGATCAGATTGGAATGGCTACAGGAAGCTTCTCAGCTAATGAATTTGCATTAACTGTAGGGTATTCAAAAAGGCAAGGTGTTTTTCAATATGGTACAAATTTTAAAATTTTGGGATCAGTTTTGGAGGGATATCAGGCTTACGCTTTTGCATTTGACTTTGGAATCAATTATCACCATCCCGAAAAAGATTTGATCTTAGCCATCAATGCTAGAAATATCGGTTTCAATCTGAGTAATTATATAGAAGGTCAAAACTTACAAATCCCGTCTGATATACGCATTGGAGCTAGTTACAAGCCGGAATTTGCTCCTTTTAGATTTCATATTGCCCTTAGAAATCTTCAAGGAAAAGAACAAGATTTCTTTATATCTGATCCTTTCAGAAACAATGATGAAATAGGAGGAGTTGATAAGTTGTTTAGAAGAGCAGTGCTAGGTGTTGAGATTTTACCGTCTGAACAATTTCACCTTAGATTAGGCTACAACCATTTAATCCGAAAAGAATTTGAGACTACTAATGGCGCAGGAGCAGGAGGTTTTACAGGAGGCTTTGCTTTCAAAGTAAAGCAATTTGAATTGTCCTACGCAAGGATGTTTTATAATATTCCTGGAGGTTCTAACATATTTGGAATTTCTACAGCAATTAATAAAAAAAGAACGTTTTAACGTCAGAAAATATGAGAAGTGATTTTAAAGATTTAACACCAAGACAGATCGTAGCTGAATTGGATAAATACATTATTGGTCAGCATGATGCTAAGAGAAATGTAGCCATTGCACTCCGAAATAGAATTAGGAGATTGATGGTAAAAAGTGAAATTCAAAAAGACATTGTTCCAAACAATATTTTGATGATTGGTTCTACGGGTGTAGGTAAAACTGAAATAGCTAGAAGGCTAGCTAAGATTGCCAATGCGCCTTTTACAAAAGTTGAAGCTTCGAAGTTTACAGAAGTAGGCTACGTAGGTCGTGATGTCGAAAGTATGGTTAGGGATTTGGTAGAACAATCTGTTCACCTTGTTCAAGCACAAAAAAACGAAGAGGTTAAAGAAAAAGCTGCAGCTGCGGTAGAGGAAATTATTTTGGATATTCTTATCCCTCCAGTGAAATCTGCAGGATTTACTAGGAATATTGGTGTTAGCAACACAGATTTTAATCCAGAAAGTTCTTCAGATGAAGAACTCAATGAAAGAACTAGAGATAGATTCAGAGACAAGCTCAGAAATGGAGAACTTGAAGACAGGAAAATTGAAATCAATGTCAAGCAAAGTCCTCCAGTAGGCATTGGTATGATTGGCAATGGAATGATGGACGATGCCAGTATGGCTGGAATTCAAGACATGCTGAGTGGAATGATGCCGAAAAAAACCAAAAAAAGGAAATTGACAATCGGTGAAGCAAGAAAAGTGCTTTTGGAAGAAGAAGCGAGTAAATTAATTGACTTCGATGATGTAAAAGAAGAAGCGATAAAACTTGCTGAGAACAATGGAATTATCTTTATAGATGAAATCGATAAAATTGCTTCAAAAAGTGGTAAAGGAGGAAGTGGTCCCGATGTGTCGAGAGAAGGAGTTCAGCGGGATCTATTACCAATCGTAGAAGGCTCCGCAGTAAACACTAAATATGGCATCATTAACACAGACCATGTTTTATTTATTGCTGCGGGAGCATTTCATGTGGCCAAGCCATCCGATTTGATTCCTGAACTTCAGGGTAGATTCCCAATTAGAGTAGAATTGAGCAGTCTTACCGAAGATGATTTCTACAGAATCTTGAAGGATCCTAAAAATGCATTGACAAAACAATATCAAGCCTTATTTGAAGCAGAGGAAGTTTATTTGGACTTCAATGACGATGCAATTAAGGAAATTGCAAAGTTGGCTTTTCAAATTAATGAAGAAGTTGAAAATATAGGGGCTAGAAGATTACATACTGTAATGAGTCACTTATTAAATGACTTCTTGTTTGATGTTCCTGATACCATAGAGGTGAACTCGAAAATCATGATTACGCAAGAAATGGTCAGCGAAAGATTAAGTGGGTTGATCAAAAATCGAGATTTATCTCAGTACATATTATAATACCAAAGGCTGTCAGAAATTCTGATAGCCTTTTTTTACATTAAAACAGAAAAATGATAATGAAATCACTTTTTATAATCACTGGAGCAAGCAAGGGAATTGGCAGAGCATTAGTAGATCAACTTAGCGAAAATACAGAGCATCAAATCATCGGTATTTCTAGGTCATCGATTTATGAAGAAAAATCAAATATTCAACATCTTTCTCTTGATCTTGGGGATTTTGATGCTATAATCAACAGCCTTTCACAAATCTTCCCTGAAGGTAATTTTGAGCGAATAGTTTTGATCAATAATGCAGGGTGGATAGGTCAAATCGATTATTTCGGGAAAATAGATGCCAAGAGCATTCAAAAGATTCACAATATCAACACTATTGCACCAGCACTTTTGATGAATGGATTTGTCCGTAAATACCGTGATACTAAAAACTCTGAACGCACGGTAATCAATATCAGTTCAGGGGCAGCCAAAAAAGGAATAGATGGATGGTCAGGATATTCTTCTTCAAAAGCAGCTCTCAACATGATGACCGAGGCCGCGCAAGAGGAGGCTAACAAATCAAATTCCAAAATCAAGTTTTTTGCTTTATCACCGGGAGTAGTTGACACAAAAATGCAGGAAGATATTCGCTCTGCACCAGAAGATGGATTTTCCTTATTGGGAAAATTTAAAGGGCTCAAAGCTGACAATGCATTAAGCAGTCCTGAAGAAGCTGCGGAAAAAATTATTTTCTTGATTGAAAATAGAGATCAGTTTGAGGGAGTTTTACAGGATGTGCGAGAATTTTAATTTTCCTTTTTAGGATAGTCGAGAAACCATGTTATTGCATTTTTCTTGCTTATTTGACTCCAAGAATCGGTATCAAAAGTAAAAGCATATTGACCACAGGTTGGTAAATTATCGATTTTTCCACCAAGTAAATTGATCAAATCATTGAATCCTGGAATGTGACCGAAGATGAAAAGTGCATCGATATCATCTCCTGTTTTTTTGATCAAATCTAATATTAAATAAGCTGAAGTATGATATAATTTTCTTGTGAATTCAATATTTTCTTTAGGGAAATGAAGCTGTTCTGCAATTATCAAAGCAGTTGCTTTCGCTCGGGCTGCATCTGAAGAAATCATCTTGTCAGGGACGATATTTCTTCTTTTTAGCCTTTGTCCCATTCTTGGAGAATCTCTCAAACCCCTTTGAGCTAATGGTCTTTGGTGATCTTCTAAATAAGGATCGTCCCATGAAGATTTTGCATGCCTAATGATGATTAACTTTTTCATAATACCAATTTAACGAAATATATTTTTGTTTTTTTTATTCATTTATTTACATTTATTGAACATTTAACCACATAATTTGATAATTTATTATGCTTACCGGAACAGTAAAATTCTACAATGACGCGAAGGGATTTGGATTTATCGTTGATGACGAATCTCAAAATGATGTATTTGTCCATGCCACAGGGCTAGTTGACAAAGTTGCACAAGATGACAAAGTAACCTTTGAGGTAAAAGAAGGCAAACAAGGCCTGAATGCTATAAATGTAAAAAAAGCATAAAAAATCCAGCACTAGGTGAAGAAAAAAAAATAGCGATGAATAATCATTGCTATTTTTTTTACCCACTAAGCTTCCTCTTACTTCCTAAGGTTTTTTATTTCAAGTCTTTCCAATTCAGCTTCTAATTTATTTTTTTGAATCCATTCACCTCTTAACATGATCGATTGAATTTTTTTCAAGGCATCTAAATTCTCAAGTGGATTTCCATCTAACATTACAAAATCAGCCGAAGCACCAGGAATAATTTGACCAAATTCACCTTCCATTTCAAAGTACTTAGCCACGTTTACCGAACCTGATTTCAATATTTCATAATTACTCATCCCCGCGTCAGATAGTGCCGCTATTTCATGATGAATAGAAAAACCAGGCACGTTGAATACCTGTGGAGAATCCGAACTCATGATGATAGGCACTCCATTTTCATGCAATGCCATCAAGAGCTTTTTCCGAAACTCGAGGTATGGTTTCACATTTTCTTCTTTTAAAAGTCCTTGTCCTTCAAGCATCTTTTTTTGGTTTACCCACTGCTGCACTTGAAGTCCAGGCATATATTTCATTTCTGATGCTAATCTGAACTCATCAGCTGGAATATATCCAAAAAATCTTTCAAATAAAGTAAGTGTTGGAGCTATCCATGCTCCCTGAGCCAAGGTCAACTCAATAATTTTTGGTAGCCTTTCCATATTTGCTTCTTTGGCGAGCAACATACTGAAAGGCCCTGCTATCTGAGGATCCAACTTGCTTTTGTCATCAATCAAATATTCGATATAGCCATCCATGTGCTCAATAGATCGGTAACCATTCAATATAGAATTTTCCAAACCCACATCTAAAGAAACGTGTCCACCAAACTTAATCCCCTTCGCTTTGGCAGTAGTAGAAATCGCCATAAACTTTGGCATATCCAATCCAGGATGGAGTTTCAGGTGATCGTAGCCTGCTTCTGCTTGTTCTCGCACCATTCTATTTCCAGCCTCAGCATCCTCCACAGAATCTCCGTTCAAAGAAGGCCCTGCTGCAAAAATCCGAGGGCCAGTAATCTCCCCATTTTTGATTTTATCCTTGAGAACCAAATGAGAGGAATGACCGATCATTCCTCGAACGTTCAAAACTCCATTGGCCAGATAAAGCCACATGACATCTTGGAGGTAAGAAAAATCGTCTGAATTTGTGACAGGGATATGGGAATGCATTTCAGCTAAACCTGGAAAAACAAAAGCACCATCTCCATCAATTACAATTACATCTTTGTCAGTTGGCAAACCATTAATTTCCGGATTTATGGCATGAATTTTTCCAGACTTGACATGTATATAATGATTTTTCAAAATTTGCTCACTTGCCATATCTATAATATTCACTGACGTGAAAACATAATCTTGAGCAAAACTTTGCACAGTGAAACTAAAAACAATAGCGATTAAGATAAATTTGATTTTGAATGATTGCATGGGTTGAAATTTTGTGATTACTATTAAAGAAATGCCATTTGTTAAGAAATTGTATCTAACCAAATCTACAATAGTCTAAGTTAATAATTTTAATTATTTTCACCATTGAGAATCCCTGCGACATGATACAATCCACAGAAATCAATACTGACAAGTTCTATTCTAAGAAAGTTGGCGATCTTCATCACCGAAATCTTAGAATTTGTGAAGTTAGCAAGCCTATTTTTGAAGCAGCACAAATCATGGCAAAAGAGAAAATTTCTTGCCTTTTTATTGGAGATTCTAATCAAAACATTCTTGGCTTTGTCACTGACATCACTCTTCGGGACAAAGTGATTGCTAAACAGATGGACACTTCGGCTCCTATAAGCTCTATCATGGACAGGGGCATTGTGGCCATTTCTAACAATGCCTTTCTTTATGAAGCCTTACTTTTAATGTTTCAGACCAAAACGAGGTATCTTCTGGTAAAATATAAGGATACTTATATAGGATGGATCAGTAGAACTAAAATCCTAACTGAACAATCACAAGGACCATTTATTTTTATTCAATCTGTAAAACAAGCTTTGGATGTAGATGAACTCAAGGCTAAGTGGCAGCAAGTCCCGAAAATCATCCATCAGCTAATTGAAAATGGTCTGAAATCTGAAATTATCAATCAGATCGTCACCACTGTCTCAGATACGATTGCCCTGCGTGTAATAGAAAATGTCATTTCTGATCTTGGTACACCTCCGGCGAAGTTTGTGTTTTTCGTCATGGGAAGTGAAGGTCGCGGAGAGCAAACGCTCAAAACAGATCAAGATAATGCTATCATTTATGAAGATAAAGCCAATGAACAAAGGGAATTGGTCAGAGACTATTTTTTAGATTTTTCCAATCGCGTTTCCACAGATTTGGATCATATTGGTTTTAGTTTCTGTCTTGGAGGCTTTATGGCTAAAAACCCCAAATGGACACATTCTCTATCACATTGGAAACGAAATTATGAAAGCTGGATTCAGGAATCTACACAAGAAACTGTGATGAAATATTCAACTTTCTTTGACTGTCGAGCGATTTATGGAGATTTTGGAATTTTAGAAGAGTTGAAGGACTTTATGGATCAGCAACTTCAAAACCCAACAGAAAGATTTTTCTTAAATATGGGTAACAATGCGCTGCAATATGAACCACCACTGACATTTCTGAAAAATATAAGAACCTTCAAAATTGAGGGAGAAAAGTTTTTTGATATCAAAAAAACCATGACTCCGATTGTAGATTTGGTAAGGATTTTTGCATTAAAAAATCGTGTTTTTGAGACAAATACAGGTAAAAGAATTCTCGCACTTCAGCAAAAAGGCATTTTTACTGAAAAAGAAGCCCAAGAGCTTCAGCATGCATATTATTACCTGATGGCTTTGCGACTAGAAAAACAAGCTCTGATGATCATAGAAGAAAATAAAACTCCAGAGAATTTTGTCAGTATCAAGGAACTTACGAAAGTTCAAATGGTCACTTTGGTAGAGATTTTCAAAGTCATCAAGGAGTTTCAACTCAAGATTAAAATCGAGTTTACTAAGAATTTGTTTTGATTTGTTTTTGGATATACATCTATAAACCTGAAAACTATTTTCACAATCATTAAAAACAACTAGGATAGAAAGCAATCGAAAAATACTTTTTCATTTTATGATTTTTATCAGATTTCACTCAAACTTTAGTCACTTAAAATAGCAATTAATTTTAAGAAATTTGAGGTGTAATCTAGAACTATGATGAAAAACCAACCAACCCTTCTGCATAAATACAATGTCCCAGCACCACGCTACACCTCCTATCCTACTGTTCCACTTTGGGCAGATGATATGAATGAGGAGAAATGGAAAAAACTGGTCAAAGTCGCTTACGAGGATTTTGGAGATTCTGAAGGCATTACACTTTATATTCACCTTCCATATTGTGAAAGTTTGTGCACCTACTGTGGCTGCAACAAGCGCATTACAAAGAATCATGCAGTCGAGACGCCCTATATCGAAAGCGTAATCAAAGAATGGGAAATATATCTTTCACTCTTTGAGACGAAACCAAAACTCGCTGGAATTCATCTTGGAGGTGGAACACCTACTTTCTTTTCCTCATCATCTCTTAAGACTATGTTGAGCTTTATACTTGGCACTTCCGAACTTATGAAAGGGGCAGAACTGAGTTTTGAAGGGCATCCCAACAATACGACAAGAGACCATTTAAAAACACTTTTTGATCTTGGTTTCCGACGTGTAAGTTACGGTATTCAAGATTTTAATTTGGAGGTACAAAAAGCCATTCATCGAATTCAGCCTTTAGAAAAGGTAAAAGAGGCCACAGATGTAGCTAGAGATATTGGTTATGATTCTGTGAATTTTGATTTGATTTATGGCCTGCCGCATCAGACCATTGCTACTATTGAAGATACATTTGAGAAAGTTTCTAGTTTGATGCCAGATCGTATCGCTTTTTACAGTTATGCACATCTTCCTTCTGCTTTTCCTGCTCAAAAGAGCTTTGAACAATTTCTACCGAAGGAAGAAGAAAAAAGAGCACTGTATGAAAAAGGCAAGGAAATCCTTTCTAAAATGGGCTATCTCGAAGTAGGCATGGATCATTTTGCATTAGAAAACGATCAACTTTATCAAGCCAAAGAAAATAAAACCCTTCATAGAAATTTTATGGGCTACACCACTTCTCCTTCTAAAATTTTAATTGGTCTTGGAAATAGTTCGATATCGGATATCTATTATGCCTACAGTCAAAACAACAAAGATATCAATCTATATAAAGAACAAATTTCTTTGGGAAATTTATCATTGTCCAAAGGACATACGATGAGTTCTGAAGACATAGCTACAAGAAATCTGATTTTGAGTCTAATCTGCAATCAAGTCGCTCAATGGGACGCTACATTTTATCATCAGATTAGCCAAAGCAATTTAGAAAAGCTATTGATATTTCAGAAAGAAGGCTTGGTACAGTTTGATGAATCTGGTATTCAAATTTCGGAAATAGGACTTCCATTTGTAAGAAATATCTGCACAGTCTTTGACCTGAGAATGCAAGAAAAAACAGAGAGGCAGTTTGTTTTTAGTAAGGCAATTTGAGAAGAAAATATCGGAAGATTTAAAAATTGGTAGGTTTGAAGGTTTGAAAGATGGGAGGTTTTTGGGATGGCGAGATTCGTTGATTAAGTTGATTTGTTGAGTGGGTCAAAAGTTTAAGTGATTAAAAGATTATTAGGTTATGAAGTTTATTAGTTTAATCGCTTGATTTTTTTGAGGATTCCAACTCTAAAATTCTCGTCTCTCGTATTTCGTTTTTAATTTAAGCTCTAGACTCTCGCTTCTCGTTTCTAAATCTTGCTTCTTGGTTCTTTTCTCTTGGTTCTGAAAATCAAGCATCACAAATCTCATGAGTCTAAAATCTCCAATCTCGTATCTCAAATCTATCCCTTACTCGCACATGGTGATTTCTATCTGCTCAGTTCCATAGTCAAAAATATGAAGCTTGGGGCTAATATAATGGATTCCTAAGCCTAGACCACGGACGATGAATAGAATACCAATAAACATCGCCAAATAAGGCAAAGCGTTTGTGAGTTTCGTTCGGATTTTAATGGATAAGATCTTTCCTGACACCATCACTGCGATCAACATGGGGATAGTTCCTATGCCGAAAAAGAACATGTAAATAGCCCCATTCAATGGGTTTTGTAAAGCTAATGATGCGATCAGCGCGATGTAAACCATTCCACAAGGAAGAAGACCATTAAGGAGGCCTGAAGCAAAAAAAGCAGTGCTTCCACCTTTTTTCAAAAAATATCCTAAAGAAAATTTTAATTTATAAATTGCTCCAAATAATCCTGATTGAGTGATTACTCTTTCAGCTCTTTTGTAGAAAAATGCCATCAGCAAAATCAATGCTCCCATACCAATCGATATCCATTGCTGAATTCCGGCCAAAGCTAAGGAAAAACCAATCATCCCTATGATGGCTCCTAGAATAGAATAGGTAAGTGTTCGACCTAGATTGTAAATGATCTTATTGCGAAGAAATGGAGCATTGTCTTTCGCTGAAACAGCCAAAGCAATAGGTCCGCACATTCCAAGACAATGGAATGAACCCAAGAAACCCAATAAAAACGCAGTCCAAATCATTTAAATATTGATTTTTTTCTCTTCATAATAGGATACTCCATTTTCTTCCCAAGTCAACTTTACTTTCCAATATCCAGCCTTCAGGTGAGTTACATCAACTGTATTCTCTTCTTTATTTAGCAACTGAAAGTCAATTTTCTGATCTAATCTAGCGTCTGATGGTCTGAATAAATGCAGCGTTCCTTTAGCTCCAACGGGGAGATTCATAACCACGCTCTTGAGCTGTATATTGTAAGTTAGAACTTCATAATCCAAGGAATGAGCATTGATTATTTTATCAATTTGATCTTGGTACTTGATTTCCTCTTCGTAGTAATTTTGAGTTACCAAGTGAATATCATCTTGTTTTACACAAATGCCAACCAATCCTGCCATAAACAAAACGAAAACGGCAATCACTACAACTATTCCTTTTCCCCAGTCCATAATTTTTTCTTTTTAATATGCTTTAATCCTTTGATAAAGGTGCTACAAAACTTGTTTTAATTTTATCAATCACTTCTCCATTTTGAAGGAGTAAAAGCACTACATCATCTTGATTTGTCTTAACTTCTTTTTGATCTTTGACAATAAAGAATCTACCATCAAACTTCGATTGTCCAGCAAGTGTCCAATCCTGATCTCCAACTACTTCAATTTGATAGGAAGGATCTTCTGTTTTTAACTCCACCAATTGCTCTTCAAAAGTTTTATTGATAAAAGAAACTTCATATAAGTTGCTGATTTCTCCTGTATCTCTAGCTTGGTAGGTCATTCCTCTGAATCTTGTTACCGTTGCCCCGAGATCATCTCTTGTAGCGATCAAAGCAACAAAAGCTCCCATCAAAATAATTAAAAGCAAAGAGTAAATTTTCACCCTTGGAGTTAATAGTTTTTGCGTTTGTTTCAGCACACTATTGTCCGATGCATATCGGATTAAGCCTGTTGGTCTATCTACTTTGACCATCACTTCATCACATGCATCTATGCAAGCAGTACAGTTAACACATTCCATTTGTACTCCATTTCTGATATCAATACCAGTAGGACAAACTTGAACACAAAGCGTACAATCTACACAGTCTCCCTTTGGAGTTTCATCCACTTTATTTTTTCTGATCATTCCTCTCGGTTCTCCTCTGACATGATCATAAGTCACATTGATCGTATTCGCATCAAGCAATACACCTTGCAATCTTCCATAGGGACAAACTACTATACAGGCTTGTTCTCTAAACCAAGAGAAAACGAATAAGAAAATACCAGTAAAGGCCATCAATCCGATAAAACCTGACAAATGCGCAGAAGGAGGTTGACTGACAATTTCTATGACTTGATCCACACCTATCAAATAAGCCATGACAGTATGTGAAATCAAAAGAGAAATGAATGTGAAAATAGTCAACTTCAAGCTCTTTTTCCAGATTTTCTCTGGAGTCCAAGACATAGCATTGAGTTTTCGCTGTTGATTAGCATCACCTTCTATCCAATATTCGATTTTGCGAAAGACCATTTCCATAAACAACGTTTGAGGGCAGGCCCATCCGCAGAAGACCCGTCCAAAAACTGCTGTAAACAAAATGATAAATACAAAGAAAATGAGTAGCAAAAAGATCAATAAATGCGTATCCTGAGGCCAAAAAGCGGCTCCGAAGATAATGAATTTCCTCTCGAAAATATTGAATAGCATATAAGGCCGTCCGCCCACTTGGATAAATGGACCAGCAAATAGAATTGCAAGCAAAACCCAAGAAAAGTAGGTTCTCCAACGGTAAAATTTTCCAGATACCTTTTTAGGATAAATCCAGTTTCTCTTACCATCCTCCTTTACGGTTCCTAAAGAATCTCTAAAACTATTAGGATCGAAAACCTCCCTATTGCTACTCATTTTCTTTTATTTAATATTAATTTTCCACTTCTCCTGCTTGGACAAATTCCAATTCTTCATCACTTAACACATCCAAAGGGTCCTCAATGGCAGGTTCATACTTTTCACCTTGTGGTTCTTTTGGATTTGCAGGAGTAGTGCCTTGAAGTGTCAGGATATAGCTAGAAACATTTTGCATTTCTTCAGGACTCAGCTGATCTTGCCAAGGAACCATTCCTTTCTCAACTACACCATACTTGACTACTTTGAAAATATCCGCTATACTACCACCATGAATCCAATATTCATCTGTCATATTTGGGCCAATTCCTCCCCCTCCATCAGCTGCATGACATGCTGCACAATTGGTATCATATATTGTCTTTCCTGAATTAATCGCAGGAGTAGAAGAATCAAACACTACGGAGGTTTCATCAATAGAACTTAAGGCCAAGAGCTTATATTTTTCAGCTTCTACGGCCGCAATTTGAAGTTCTTCCTGATATTCTTCGATTTGTGATTTTCCTAGTCCTAAAACAGAATAATAGGTAAAATAGGCTACTGCAAAAGCGATAGAAAGGTAAAATACATTTGCAAGCCAAGGTGGCATGTGATTGTCTAATTCTACAATACCATCATAGCTATGATCAAGCATCATCTCTTTCTCTTCCTTCCCTCCAACAGGCTTCATTCTTCCAACGATGTATTTCAATTTGAATTCATCCCACCATGATGGCTCGTTGGCTGTCTCTGGGTTTTCCTTTTTGAATACCGTCACCATAAATGACATTAGGTAAATCATCAAAACTAATAGCAGAAGGATAACGCCTAATACTACAGCTAAAATCACCAAAAGAGTCAATTGACTACTTTCCATTTCTTGTATTTTGCTTACCCAAGTAATTTCGCTAGTCTGTGCAAAAGCTGACATAGTAAATGAAAAACTAATCAGCATTATAAGTAAGATTTTAAACTTTTTCATAGCCGCTGTTCTTTTGTGATTCATCATCGAAAGGCAAGTCTTTCATATGATTGATATAATTTTTATCTGCTTTGACTACCCAGATAAACATCCCCACGAAGAAGAGTACAAAGATCAACAAGGAGATAATTGGATAGATTTCTATGTTCTCAATTGAACTTAAAATATCTTTTTTCATAGTTCTGTGAATTAAGGATTAGTAGCTGCTGTCTTTTTGATATCTGTCCCTAATCTTTGTAGATAAGCTATCAAAGCTACAATTTCAGATTGTGGCATTACTTCAACACCAGATGATTGTAAACTTGATACAATTTGCTCAGCTTGGAGCATTAGGTCTGCATTGGCTTGTTGGTCATATCCTTCAGGATAGGGAACTCCTAGTTTTTGAAGTGTTCTGATCTTTGCGGGTATATCTTCATGTGACATTAAATTTGTAGCAAGCCAAGGATAAGGTGGCATTAGAGAACCAGGGGACATACTCGTCGGGTCAACCATGTGATGGTAATGCCAACTATCTGGGTATTTCCCTCCAACTCTATGCAAATCAGGCCCTGTTCGCTTTGATCCCCAAAGGAATGGTCGGTCGTAAACGAACTCCCCTGCTTTAGAATATTCTCCAAACCGTTCTGTTTCTGAGCGGAAAGGTCTGATCATTTGAGAGTGGCAACCCACACAACCATGAGAAATATAAAGATCTCTGCCTTGCAATTCTAATGGAGTATATGGCTCTACACTGGAAATGGTAGGCACATTTGATTTGACTAAAATAGTTGGTATTATCTCAATAGCTCCTCCTATTAAAATGGCGATTGTGGCTAAAATGGTAAAGAAAATAGGTTTTCTCTCCCAGGCTCTGTGCCAAAACTCTCCTTTTTCCTCAGTATGAGGCAAAAGTGCAGGTGCTTCATCTGCTTCTTCAGCAACAAATGTTCCTTGTTTGGCTGTTTTGACCATATTATATACCATCAAGAATACCCCTGATAGATACAATAAACCACCAAAAGCTCTAAGCATATACATTGGCACAATTTGAACCACTGTTTCCAAAAAGTTAGGATAGACAAGCCTTCCTGCTTCAGAGAATTCATTCCACATCAATGATTGTGTCAATGCTGCTACGTACATTGGAAGTGCGTAAAATAAGATTCCAATTGTACCTAACCAAAAGTGCGTAGTTGCTAATTTGGTTGAGAAAAGATTGGTTTTCCACATCTTAGGCCATAACCAATATAACATGGCGAAAGTGAAAAAACCATTCCAACCTAATCCACCAATATGTACGTGTGCAACGATCCAATCTGTATAGTGAGCAATGGCATTTACATTTTTGAGAGATAGCAAAGGTCCTTCAAAAGTTGCCATACCATAAGCCGTCACCGCTACAACCATGAATTTCAATACAGGATCTACCCGTACTTTGTCCCAAGCTCCTCTTAAAGTCAAAAGTCCATTGACCATCCCTCCCCAAGAAGGAGCAATCAACATGATCGAAAATACAACTCCAAGAATCTGCGCCCACTCAGGTAATGCCGTGTAAAGCAAATGGTGAGGTCCCGCCCAGATGTATAAGAAAATTAATGACCAAAAGTGAATGATCGAGAGTTTATAAGAATAAACAGGTCTATTCGCTGCTTTTGGCAAGTAATAGTACATTAATCCAAGGAATGGAGTAGTTAAGAAAAATGCTACTGCATTATGTCCGTACCACCACTGCACTAAAGCATCCTGAACTCCCGCATATGCCGAATAGCTTTTGAAGAAGGAAACAGGAAGGGTCAATGAATTAAAAATATGAAGAACAGCCACCGTCACGAAGGATGCGAGATAAAACCAAATCGCAACATACATGTGTTTCTCTCTTCTTTTGATCAAAGCACCGATCATATTTGCGCCGAAAGCCACCCACACTACAGCGATCAAAATATCTATAGGCCATTCCAATTCTGCATATTCCTTAGAACTTGTCAATCCCAAAGGAAGTGTGATTGCTGCCAAAAGAATAATCAGCTGCCATCCCCAGAAATGAAACCAGCTTAATGCCTTACTCCACATGGGGGTTTTGAGTAATCTTGGCATAGAATAATATACCCCTGCAAAAATCGCATTTCCTACAAATGCGAAAATAACTGCATTGGTGTGTAGCGGTCTAATTCTTCCGAATGTAGTGTAGGGATTCCCTAAATTGGCTTCGGGCAAAAACAGCTGGGTAGCTGCTAATACACCGACCAACATCCCGACGATACCCCAAGCAATAGTGGCTACGCCGAAGTATTTTACGATCTTATTGTCGTAACTGAACTGTTCCAATGTTGTTCCTGACATACTTACTTAGATTTAGTTGATGGTACTTTTTTATCTTTATTTACAGTCTTATTTTCAAATAGAATTCTAATAGCTGGAGTATGGTTATCATCAAACTGACCACCCTTTACTGCCCTGAAAAACAGAAAAAGAAATGATCCTGCTAAGACAAGGCTGATTGCTATTAAAATGAATATTACTTCCATACTTACCAGATTTTATCTTTTAGACCTCTTTTGAATGCCAAATAGTTGGTCGTAAATGTTGTAAATAAGACTACTGAGATACTGCTTATCGGCATCAGAATTGCACAAAAAACCGGGCTTACCAATCCTTGCACCGCGAAGAATCCTCCGACGGCATTATATGTAAAGCTAAGCACAAAACTCGCTTTGATGATATTCCTACTTGATTTTGTAAAGGCTAGAAATTTTGGCAATCTGTCTAACACCGAGGCATCCATGATAGCATCGGAAGCAGGAGAGAAATTAGTAACCTTATCTGTGATAGCGATGCCTATTCGACTTTCCTGAAGTGCTCCTGCATCATTTAATCCATCGCCAATCATCAATGTATTTGCACTATTTCTGTTAAGTGATTGAATATATGCTAGCTTATCATTAGGGCTTTGATTGAAATTCATCCTTACTTGATCTCCGAAAACTTCTTTGAGGTTAGCCCTTTCATGGTCTTGATCACCAGATAGAAAATGAACTTTGTTTTCTTCTTGGATCTTAGAAACAACTTCTTTTATCCCTTTTCTCAAGCCACTTTGAATAAAGAAATAGCCAAGAACAATCTCTTCTACTGCATAAAAAACAATATTTCCTCCATTAGATTTTATAGATTCTTTTGCTCCTACGAAAGCTTCCGACCCTAATTTTATTTGTTGGTTTTTATAAATACAAGTCAAACCTTGACCAGAAACCTCCCTAATATCATCGATTTTCACAGCTTTTATCCCTTCCAACCATGCATTGATTCTGTTGCTCAATGCATGAGTTGATTGAGTCACCATAGCTTTGATTATTGCCTTAGATTCGTAGGAAAGTTTCTCACCGATGTAATCAACAGAAGCATTTTGTGGGGCTGTCAATGTACCTGTTTTATCAAAAATGACGGTATCAATTTTAGCCATTTTCTCTATAATATGTGAATTCTTCAGATAGAATTTGCTCTGTCCAAAAACCCGAAGTGTATTTCCCAAAGTAAATGGTGTAGACATAGCCAAGGCACAAGGACAAGTGATTATCAAAACTGAGGTAAAGGTCAAAATCCCCATACTTACTTGCCCTTGATAGGCCCAAAATACTAAAGCAGAAAATGCAATAAAAAGTACTGTAAATGTAAATTTTCCAGATATTTTATTAGCAAGAGATTCTAAACTATCTGCTTTTTCTTTCTCAAAAACATCATTATTCCATAGGTCCGTTAGATACCCTTGAGATGGAGATTTTTGAACAGTAAGGATCAAGGCATTGCCCTTTTGCCTACCTCCTGCATAAATAAGATCTCCTTTTTTCTTAGCTACAGGAACTTCTTCACCTGTAACAAAACTATAATCAATATGCGCTTCTCCTTCCAAAAGTATGCTATCAGATGGGATTAGTTCCTCATTCCTTACTTTAATAATGTCACCAACATGCAATTTGATTAATGGAATGACAACTTCTTCTTCTTTAATCAATTTGGTTACAGCAACAGGAAAATAAGATTTATAATCTCGATCAAACGAGAGTGTGTCATAAGTCTTTTGTTGATAAAATTTCCCGATCAATAGGAAAAATAATAGTCCTCCAAGGGTATCCATGTAGCCTTCATTTTCCAATAAAAAAATATCGTACAGACTATAGAAAAACAAGGTGATGATGCCCAAAGCAATTGGAACATCCATATTGACGGCTCCATTTTTTATGGAAATCCATGCGGATTTGTAATAATCTGTAGCAGCATAAAAAAAGATAGGCAATGCAAGCATCACATTCAGGTAATTGAAAGTCTTCTTAAACCCTTCTCCAAGTAATTCTGCTTCTGCAAAATATTCAGGAAGGCTAAAAAGCATCATATTTCCAAAGCAGAAACCTGCTAAAGCAAGTTTATAAATAAGATTCCGATCCTTTACTTGATTACTTTTTTGCTCAATATCTGCGAGATTGAGTGTTGGTTCATAACCTATTTTTGACAGGAGTTTAACTAAATCCTTTAAGCTAACTTGGCTATGTTTATATTTAACCTGAACTTTCTTTTTGATAAAATCAACTCTTCCAGAGATGATACCACTATGAAGCTGATGAAGATTTTCTAATAACCAAATGCAAGAAGCACAATGAATCAGTGGAATATTGAACGTGATATGTGTTTCTTCCTGATTTTGGAAATCAATCAACCTTTTGATGATATCTTCATCATCTAGATAATCGAATCTATTGTCTTTGGATTTGGAATTTTTCTGATTTGTCCCTGGAGTATCAGCAAGGTCATAGTAGTTACAAAGATTTTTCTCATTCAACACCTCATACACTAGCTTACACCCTGTACAACAGAAATCCTTATCTTCAAGTTGAATGATTTCATCTATACAGAATTCTCCACAATGGAAACAGCTAGCCCTTGGGAGGGAAGTATCTACTTTCTTAATCTTTGTCATAATGCTGGGATTCTAAAATAGTGAATAACTAGGAAACATCATATTTTGAATCCTTTCAAAATGACAAATAAAATGAAAGTCGGTTGTACCACATCCCGCCTTTGTAGAAATGAAAAAGGACTTTTGCTAAATCTGCCTGATAGTTTTTTGAAGTCACCAACAAGGTACATTTATGCTTTACTGCATAAGACCAAAAATCCCCTATTCTAGAAAAATTGAATTTTATAAAGGATGTTTCAAATGTCGCGTTACTCACTGCCTGAATAATTTCTTGTTCCTCTCTAAGCTTTGATTTCGGAATGAATGAAGGGGAAATTATAGTGGCTTTACTTCCTTTAATCGTATTTTTAAAAAGATTAATAAAATTAAAAATTAACTGGGCGGATGCTGGTGTACCATCATAATGAAATAATAAATGCTCCATTGTCAATTCTTTATCAAATAAAAGAACTGGGATTTGACAAGGGTTTTCTTCCAAGCCTTTTGGTATATCCATTCCATGTAACCAATCTAAAACTTCTGGCAAATGTGCTGAAAAAAGGCTTGGCGCTTGATTTGGATTGCACATTACACTACCCGCTCCTTTAGATAAATTTTCAGGGAAATTACTAGGCAATGAACTACAGTAATGCTTTGCAAGCAAATCGTTAGGTATTAAAAACTCAGAATCCGTTTCCACTTTCATCAGTATGGTATTTTTTAATATACACCACAAATCTAAGGCTGTGAGAAGCGCATTAAGGTGATAAAAAAAAGGTAGAAACATGATTAAAGTCAGTCTTTGACGAAAATATATGATGTCTTACAATAATTTAAAAAACTATAAATCACATACCTAGAAACCTCCTTTAAATTTATCGATTCAGATATTTCTAAAATCTTGCATGGATAACATAATGTGTAATTAGTAATATACTCTTGATATTCAATAATAAAATGTCGATGAAAAGTAAAATCTAGGAATATTTAGATTAGAATTTTTAAAAAAATAAAAACTAAAAAAGCACTGATAAAAAAGTGTTTTTAAAATTAATATGGATCAATATAGTTTATTTTATTTCTTTTATAGGGTTCATTTTTACTTAGATTCTAAGAAAACCCCTTCAAATTCTAACAAAAAAAGACCACCCGAAACAGATGGTCCTTTAATAAATCTACAGGTTAGGGAACTTTAAATGCCTTAATAATGGCATTATATACTCTTGTATTTTAATTAATAAAGCGTTGAATTAATTTAGATAAGCTATCAAATTTAAATAGAAATCATTTTTACGAAGTATTCAGGAAGGTATTATTTACATTTTAACAAAATTAACTCTACCCTTTGGAGCATTTCTCTCAGTACGCTCTCTACTTCCTCAGCTTCAACTCTGTCCTTCTGTTCTCTTGGTGTTGAGCTTCGCTGCATGTTCCGCAGTCGTGGATAGGTTGGGTCTTGCCAAACCATTCGTGTTGCATCCTTGCTGCTTCCACGCCTCTATTCACCAAGTATTCCATCACTACTGCCGATCTGCGCTCTGACAAGGATTTGTTGTACTCCTCACTGCCTCGCTGATCTGTATGGCCTGCAATGTACAGATTCAGGTTCTTCATCCGCTTCATCATGATCGCTGTTCTCTCCAACTCTTTCTTGTGAACCGGTCTGATGTTGCTCTTGTCAAAGTCGAAGTACACTATCGGCACTGCGTTCAACTCTCTCTGCAATTCTTCAAAGATGCCCAACTCGTCACAGATATCTTTGTCCAACAATTCCTTCGGCAACTCGTAGTCTTTGTCAGGGTCAGGGAAGGCTTCCAAGACCAACTCCGATCTTCTGTTCAGCTGATGATCAGGCTCTGGGCATGGTACACCATCCCCACAGTCGTTGGTCAGCTTCTCTTCACCAAACCATTCTGCTCTCACTCTTTCTTTGCCGATGTTGTACTTGTTCAGGAACTCCAATACTGCATCTGCTCTGCGCTGACTCAAGGCTTCGTTATATTCATCACTTGCTCTTGCATCGGTATGTGAGGCTACACGCAAGTCTAGGAAGCTATACTTCTGCATCAACTCTCCTAGTTTGTCTAGCGTCGGCTCTGCGTCTGTTCTGATTACTGATTTATCCAGATCATAATACACAATATCAACATATACCGGCATCTGATACGGGATCTTTGCCAGTCTGTATTCTCTCTCTAATGTTTCTGCTTCTAGTCCTACTGTGCTCAGTGTATTGTCATAGATGCTGAAGTAGCCTTTCTTGCTGATCTTCAACTCAAAGTTACTCTCCGGGTTCAGATCTGCATTCAGTGATCCATCTGCTCCTCTTGTTGTTTCGATGGTTCCCCTATTGTCTTTCTCTGTAAGGATTGCCGTAAAGCTTTCTGTGATCATATTGTCATCACAGTCCTTCACTCTTGCAATCAGCTTCTTGTTCAGCGCTTCGATGCTATAAATATCATCTAATCCCTGACCTCCTGTTCTGTCGCTTGACAGGTATCTCTTTCCTTCTTCTGTTATGCTGTAGGCAAAGTCGTCTCTGTTCGAGTTGATCGGGGCGCCCATGTTGGTCACATTACCGATCTGTGATTCGCTGTAGTCTGCCTTGAACACATCCAAGCCGCCCAAGCCGGGATGGCCGTTGCTCGAAAAGTAAAGCTTGTCGCCTACTCTATACGGATGGCTTTCGTTTTTGCCTGTGTTGATTTCTGAACCCAAGTTGGTTGGGGTTCCAAAGTTCAGATCTTCGTCATAGCTCACATAGTAGAGGTCAAAGCCTCCCTGTCCGCCTGACATGTCTGAACTGAAGTAAATCCTCTTGGCTTCTTCATCCACAAAGGGATGCATCACTCCGTATTTGGTAGCTGCGTTGAAGGGCATCGCCTGGTGCTCCGACATCATCCCCGATTCATCGATCTTGCTGTAATAGATCTCTGTGCCTACCGCAAACTCCGGGGTTTTCTTCGCCTTGGTGATCCTTCTTGTAACTGTATAAAACATCAGCCCTTTTTCATGCATGAAGCTGGGGTCTGAGAAGTGCAACACTTCTTCATTGCCTGTGTTCAGCTCGGTCAGGTTCCCTGATGTATCTTTTCTTATAATCCTGAAAAACTCCCTGTCATTGAAGTCATATTTCTCCTCACTGTAGATGTTGTTCAGGTCAAGTCTGATCGCTGGCTTCTCCGTAGGGGTGACTGCTCCCCTGTCCGAGGCAAAGTACATGTTCTTATTCCTGTCTACTGACATCCCCATGTCTGATCCGCTGCTGTTCACTCCTGCCACGGGCACTAGCTTCAGGTTCGCTCGCTCACTGTAAAGCGTCTTCATCTTCTGCGCATCGATCTCCGGAAAGTCGTCTGCCGTGAAGTCTGAACCTTCTAGTAAGGCTTCCATCTCCACTTCTCCGCTATTCACCAGGTAGGAGGACAACAGGTACTCGTAGTAGTCTTCTCTGTCTGCTTCTTCAAACTTCACTACTTTAGCCCACCATTCGTTTGCCTTTTCGTAGTCTCTGATCTTATCGTAGGATTGTGCTATCTGTCTAGCTGTTTGGTGTTTTTCCTTCTTGGCATAGGCCTGCTCGTACACTTCTGCCGCATGCTGGTAGTTATCCAAACTGTACTGCTTGTCTGCATAGCGTAATAGTGCACTCTGCGCATGTAGTTCCCTTAACCCTGTTCCTAAAAACAGAAGGAAGCCTATCAATATTGTTGTAAAAAGATTTTTCATAGTTAGAACCATCTTGGATTTTTCATGGTGACACTTCTCGGTGCAATGTAATATCCTACCGATATCTCGTGGGAGTTGTTCCTGTAATCGCTCAGCACGTTCATGCTGTGGTCATACGCATAGCCAAGTCGCAAATTGTTGGTCGCAAAAACTTCCAGCAAAAAGGCAACTGCATTCCGCTGATTCAGGTTGTCCTGTAGGTTTTCCATTCCCATCTGCATATTAGACCTGTACGAAGCTCCCAGCCATAACCTTTCCTTGAACAGCACCATCCCGTTGATGTCGTAACTCGTCGGGGCTCCTTTCACTTCTTTGATCAAAAAGCTTGGCTTGAACTGTACACTGCTTGAGATAGGTATCATTACTCCCGCTGTAATGTAGTAATGAAAGTCATGATACGCTAAGGCGATGTCTTCTCGCTCCAAAGCTCCTCTGCCGATCATGTTATACGCACTCACTCCTGCATAAAACCTGCTGTTGTGAAAAAACATCCCCAGGTTCATGTTCGGTGTGAACATATTCACCCGACCTTGAGGTAGGTTCGGATCATCCGGATTATTGGCTCTGAGCATGTCTCCATCTATCGCATACTCACTCGCTCCGATGCTTGCCCCCAAACCCAAAAACGACTCTCTGCCTGTCTGTATCCTATACGCATACGACAGCATCGCCCCGTTCGTATTGGTCGGTCCCAACTTGTCTGAAAGTACCGACAAACCAAAGCCCATCAGCCCTTCATTCGCACTCAGATCCGCTGTCACTGTAAAGGTGGTCGGAGCGCCTTCAAAACCAACCCACTGACTCCGATAGGTGCTCTGTATATACGGCTCTCCCTTATAGCCCGCATACGCCGGGTTGATATGAAGGCCGTTGAATATGTACTGGCTGAACTGAGGCAATTGCTGCCCTTCGACCATGCCGATGGCTAAAACAGCCATCAGCATCGTCATTCCTAGTGTTTTAAAAATCCCTCTCATAGCTCTCGGATTATTCTTTGATTACTTGTATCCATTCTTTGAAGTCATGGGTTCTGCCTTGTGAATCTGTCGCCACAAGTACCATAAAGTAGGTACCTGCAGGTAAACCTTCAGCCGACCAATCGTTCTGATAGTTGGTTCTCTCGAATACATGGTCACCGAATCTGTTGAATATCACGATCTCGTTTGAAGTGAATTTGTCTAGACCCTTAATCTCAAACCTGTCGTTTCTGTTGTCACCATTCGGCGTGATCACGTTAGGGATGAAGAACGGTTTAATCGTATTCGTATCGCTGTCAGTATTGTCAGTAGGATTCAGTTCTTCTCCAGAAGAGCTTACACTCACTACGTTTGTTACTGTCAACTCTGATGTCCCTGGCAATGCGTCTGCTTTTACCAGTACCCTTATCGTCATCGTAGCTCCGGCAGGGAAGGTCGGTACAGTCCAGGTAATTCTGTTACCCGCTGTTGTAGTCGACGCCTGAATAGATGCATCACTTGATGTGATCGTTGAACTGATGTAGCTCAGACCGTTTGGAAGGTCATCCACGATCTCTACATCCGATGCGTCATTCTCGCTGTTGTTCCTTACCACGATTTCATATTCGAATTCGTCCCCTTCAAAAACTTCCACATCAAAAGATGTTTTTGTCACCGACATATCCACTTCGTCGTTCAATATTCTGAAGGTTACAAATGCCTCGTCACTGTTAGTCGGGTTAAGTGTCTCACTCAACACGTATCTCAATCTGTAATCTCTCGCTTCGTTTACTCCTGGAATCAAACTCAACTCTCCGTTTGGATTGATCAACAAACCGATGATGCCGTCCAACTCTGTGAATACAAAGTCCACATTGTCCATCGTTACCGGCTGACCGTCTAGCAAGTCATTGTCAAGAATGTTTCCTATCTCTCCACCGAAGCTTACTGTAAACTCACCGTATTCATCATCGTTGGCAATGATCGGTCTTGCCCCTCCTCCGATTGTCACAGAATCTTCATCTCCTATCGTTCCACCATCAGGTATCTCCGCTGATACCGATGCAGTATTCAACAAGGTTCCTCTTTCAAGGTCGTCCGCAGTAATCGTGTAAGATGTAGCAAGGCTAATTACTTGTCCAGGAGATAGGCTCTCTATTGTGTTGGTAAAGCCTGTCAATGGATCAATTACCTCTACGTTGGTCAATGTTACACTTCCTGTGTTGGTCACTGTCAACGTATAGTTGATCACTTCTCCCAATTCAAGGTAAGTAGTCGACTGCGTAGTTTTCACAATCTCAATACTTGCTCTCTGATCAACTTCAACAATCACCTCGTCGCCATCTTCTGGAGTCTCTCCATTTGGATCTTCACCTTCTGTGGTTGCTACGTTTACTATCGATCCGTTGTCAATGTCAGCCTGTGTTACTGTGTAAGTATATTCTCTGCTTGCTGATGCTCCCGGAAGTAGGGTTCCTACATTCTCAGATACATTCAACATCGCATCTACAATCATCACATCTGTCAAGGTCGTGTTGCCTGTGTTCGTTACCGTCAACGTGTAAACTACTTCCTCGCCTGCTTCACTTACTACTGTTTTGTTCGCTGACTTAGCTATTGTGATTGCTGATCTCTGATCAACTTCAACAATCACCTCGTCGCCATCTTCTGGAGTCTCTCCGTTTGGATTTTCACCTTCTGTGGTTGCTACGTTTACTATCGATCCGTTGTCAATGTCAGCCTGTGTGACTGTGTAAGTATATTCTCTGCTTTCAGATTGTCCTGGTAGTAAGGTGCCTACATTCTCAGATACATTCAACATCGCATCTACCAACATCACATCTGTCAAGGTCGTGTTACCCGTGTTCGTTACCGTCAACGTGTAAACTACTTCCTCACCAGCTGCTGTTACTGCTGTTTTGTTTGCTGACTTGGCTATTATGATTGCTGATCTCTGATCAACGTCTACGGTTACTGTTGCCTCGTCACCTGGCTTGTCTCCGTTTGGATCTTCACCTGTTGTGCTTGCTACGTTTACTATTGAGCCGTTGTCTATATCAGTCTGTGTTACTGTGTAAGTATAGTCTCTGCTTTCAGATTGTCCTGGAAGTAGGGTTCCTACATTCTCAGATACTTCTAGCATTTCATCAACTAGCATCACATCTGTCAAAGTTGTGTTTCCTGTGTTCGTTACCGTCAAGGTATACACTACTTCTTCACCTGCTGCTGTCACTACTGACTTGTCTGCTGACTTAGCCAAGGCTACGCTGCTGTTCTGATCAACGTCTACTGTTACTTCGTCATCGTCACCTGGCGTGTCTCCATTTGGATCTTCACCTTCAGTGCTTGCTACGTTCACAATTGAGCCGTTGTCAATATCAGTCTGTGTTACTGTGTAAGTGTAGTCTCTGCTTGCTGACTGACCTGGTAGTAGGGTGCCTACATTCTCAGATACATTCAACATCGCATCTACAATCATCACATCTGTCAAGGTCGTGTTGCCTGTGTTCGTTACCGTCAAGGTGTAAACCACTTCCTCGCCTGCTGCTGTTACTATTGACTTGTCTGCTGACTTAGTCAAGGCTACGCTGCTGTTCTGATCAACGTCTACTGTTACTTCGTCATCGTCACCTGGAGTATCACCATTTGGATCTTCACCTTCTGTGCTTGCTACGTTCACGATAGAACCGTTGTCAATATCAGACTGGGTTACTGTATATGTATAGTCTCTGCTTACTGACTGACCTGGAAGTAGCGTGCCTACATTCTCAGATACTTCTAGCATCTCGTCAACTAACATCACATCTGTCAAGGTCGTGTTGCCTGTGTTCGTTACCGTCAAGGTGTAAACCACTTCCTCGCCTGCTGCTGTTACTATTGACTTGTCTGCTGACTTAGTCAAGGCTACGCTGCTGTTCTGATCAACGTCTACTGTTACTTCGTCATCGTCACCTGGAGTATCACCATTTGGATCTTCACCTGTTGTGCTTGCTACGTTCACGATAGAACCGTTGTCAATATCAGACTGGGTTACTGTATATGTATAGTCTCTGCTTACTGACTGACCTGGAAGTAGCGTGCCTACATTCTCAGATACTTCTAGCATCTCGTCAACTAGCATCACATCTGTCAAGGTCGTGTTGCCCGTGTTCGTTACCGTCAAGGTGTAAACTACTTCCTCGCCTGCTTCAGTTACTACTGTTTTGTTTGCTGACTTAGCTATTGTGATTGCTGAGTTCTGATCAACGTCTACGGTTACCGTTGCGTCGTCTTCTGGCATATCTCCGTTTGGATCTTCACCTGTTGTGTTTGCTACGTTTACAATCGATCCGTTGTCAATGTCAGCCTGTGTTACTGTGTAAGTGTAGTCTCTGCTTGCTGATTGTCCCGGAAGTAGGGTGCCTACATTCTCAGATACTTCTAGCATCGCATCTACCAACATCACATCTGTCAAGGTCGTGTTGCCTGTGTTCGTTACCGTCAAGGTGTAAACCACTTCCTCGCCTGCTGCTGTTACTATTGACTTGTCTGCTGACTTAGTCAAGGCTACGCTGCTGTTCTGATCAACGTCTACTGTTACTTCGTCATCGTCACCTGGAGTATCACCATTTGGATCTTCACCTGTTGTGCTTGCTACGTTCACGATAGAACCGTTGTCAATATCAGACTGGGTTACTGTATATGTATAGTCTCTGCTTACTGACTGACCTGGAAGTAGCGTGCCTACATTCTCAGATACTTCTAGCATCTCGTCAACTAGCATCACATCTGTCAAGGTCGTGTTGCCCGTGTTCGTTACCGTCAAGGTGTAAACTACTTCCTCGCCTGATTCAGTTACTACTGTTTTGTTTGCTGACTTAGCTATTGTGATTGCTGATCTCTGATCAACGTCTACGGTTACCGTTGCGTCGTCTTCTGGCATATCTCCGTTTGGATCTTCACCTGTTGTGTTTGCTACGTTTACAATCGATCCGTTGTCAATGTCAGCCTGTGTTACTGTGTAAGTATAGTCTCTGCTTTCAGATTGTCCCGGAAGTAGGGTTCCTACATTCTCAGATACATTCAACATCGCATCTACAATCATCACATCTGTCAAGGTCGTGTTACCCGTGTTCGTTACCGTCAAGGTGTAAACTACTTCCTCGCCTGCTTCAGTTACTGCTGTTTTGTTTGCTGACTTCGCTATTGTGATTGCTGATCTCTGATCAACGTCCACGGTTACCGTTGCGTCGTCTTCTGGCATATCTCCATTTGGATCTTCACCTTCTGTTGTCGCTACGTTTACTATCGAACCGTTGTCAATGTCAGCCTGTGTTACTGTGTATGTGTAGTCTCTGCTTTCAGATTGTCCTGGAAGTAGGGTTCCTACATTCTCGGATACTTCTAGCATCGCATCTACAATCATCACATCTGTCAAGGTCGTGTTACCCGTGTTCGTTACCGTCAAGGTGTAAACTACTTCCTCGCCTGCTTCACTTACTACTGTTTTGTTCGCTGATTTAGCTATTGTGATTGCCGAGTTCTGGTCAACGTCTACTGTTACCGTTGCATCGTCTTCTGGCATATCTCCGTTTGGATCTTCACCTGTTGTGTTTGCTACGTTTACTATCGAACCGTTGTCAATGTCAGCCTGTGTTACTGTGTATGTGTAGTCTCTGCTTTCAGATTGTCCTGGAAGTAGGGTTCCTACATTCTCGGATACTTCTAGCATTTCGTCAACTAGCATCACGTCTGTCAAGGTTGTGTTTCCTGTGTTCGTTACCGTCAAGGTGTACACTACTTCCTCACCAGCCACTGTCACTACTGACTTATCTGCTGATTTAGCTAAGCTGATCGCTGAGTTTTGATCAACGTCTACTGTTACCGTTGCATCGTCTTCTGGCATATCTCCATTTGGATCTTCACCTGTTGTGCTCGCTACGTTCACGATAGAACCGTTGTCAATGTCAGACTGTGTTACTGTGTATGTATAGTCTCTGCTTTCAGATTGTCCTGGAAGTAGGGTTCCTACATTCTCAGATACTTCTAGCATTTCGTCAACTAGCATCACGTCTGTCAAGGTTGTGTTTCCTGTGTTCGTTACCGTCAAGGTGTACACTACTTCCTCACCAGCCACTGTCACTACTGACTTATCTGCTGATTTAGCTAAGCTGATCGCTGAGTTTTGATCAACGTCTACTGTTACCGTTGCATCGTCTTCTGGCATATCTCCATTTGGATCTTCACCTGTTGTGCTCGCTACGTTCACGATAGAACCGTTGTCAATGTCAGACTGTGTTACTGTGTATGTATAGTCTCTGCTTTCAGATTGTCCTGGAAGTAGGGTTCCTACATTCTCGGATACTTCTAGCATCGCATCTACAATCATCACATCTGTCAAAGTCGTGTTACCCGTGTTCGTTACCGTCAACGTGTAAACTACTTCCTCGCCTGCTTCACTTACTACTGTTTTGTTCGCTGATTTAGCTAAGCTGATCGCTGAGTTTTGATCAACGTCTACTGTTACCGTTGCATCGTCTTCTGGCATATCTCCATTTGGATCTTCACCTGTTGTGCTCGCTACATTCACGATAGAACCGTTGTCAATGTCAGACTGTGTTACTGTGTATGTATAGTCTCTGCTTACTGACTGACCTGGAAGTAGGGTACCTACATTCTCAGATACTTCAAGCATTTCGTCAACTAGCATTACATCTGTCAAGGTTGTGTTGCCTGTGTTCGTTACTGTCAACGTGTACACTACTTCCTCACCAGCCACTGTCACTACTGACTTATCTGCTGACTTAGTCAAGGCTACGCTGCTATTCTGATCAACGTCTACTGTTACTTCGTCATCATCACCTGGCGTGTCTCCATTTGGATCTTCTGAGGTAACTGTCGCTACGTTCACGATAGAACCGTTGTCAATGTCAGACTGGGTTACTGTATAAGTATAGTCTCTGCTTGCTGACTGACCTGGTAGTAGGGTGCCTACATTCTCAGATACTTCTAGCATCGCATCCACGATCATCACATCTGTCAAGGTCGTGTTGCCTGTGTTCGTTACCGTCAAGGTGTACACTACTTCCTCACCTGATTCAGTTACTACTGTTTTGTTTGCTGACTTAGCTATTGTGATTGCTGATCTCTGATCTACGTCTACGGTTACCGTTGCGTCGTCTTCTGGCATATCTCCGTTTGGATCTTCACCTGTTGTGTTTGCTACGTTTACAATCGATCCGTTGTCAATGTCAGCCTGTGTTACTGTGTAAGTATAGTCTCTGCTTGCAGACTGACCTGGTAGTAGGGTGCCTACATTCTCAGATACTTCTAGCATCGCATCTACCAACATCACATCTGTCAAGGTCGTGTTGCCTGTGTTCGTTACCGTCAAGGTGTACACTACTTCCTCACCAGCTGCTGTTACTATTGTTTTGTTCGCTGATTTAGCTATTGCGATTGCTGAGTTTTGTACTGCATCAACCTCTTCATCATCACTTACTGTGATATCGCCTACTGTTGCTGTCGCTACATTCGTCACACTTCCCGCATCAATGTCATCTTGATCTACTGTGTAAGTAGTGTTGATTACTTCTGATGCTTTTGGTGCCAACGTTGCTATCGTCTGGTTCAAGCCTGTCAATGGATCTGCAACAACTATGTTGCTCAATGTCACATTTCCAGTGTTTGTTACCGTGATCGTGTAATCAATCTCGTCGCCTACTGCTTCATAGCTTGAGCCAAGAGCTGCTGCCTTCGTGATGGCTAAACCTGGTATCTGTACTGCATCAACCTCTTCATCATCACTTACTGTGATATCGCCTACTGTTGCTGTCGCTACATTCGTCACACTTCCCGCATCAATGTCATCTTGATCTACTGTGTAAGTAGTGTTGATTACTTCTGATGCTTTTGGTGCCAACGTTGCTATCGTCTGGTTCAAGCCTGTCAATGGATCTGCAACAACTATGTTGCTCAATGTCACATTTCCAGTGTTTGTTACCGTGATCGTGTAATCAATCTCGTCGCCTACTGCTTCATAGCTTGAGCCAAGAGCTGCTGCCTTCGTGATGGCTAAACCCGGTGTCTGTACTGCATCAACCTCTTCATCATCACTTACTGTGATATCGCCTACTGTTGCTGTCGCTACATTCGTCACACTTCCCGCATCAATGTCATCTTGATCTACTGTGTAAGTAGTGTTGATTACTTCTGATGCTTTTGGTGCCAACGTTGCTATCGTCTGGTTCAAGCCTGTCAATGGATCTGCAACAACTATGTTGCTCAATGTCACATTTCCAGTGTTTGTTACCGTGATCGTGTAATCAATCTCGTCGCCTACTGCTTCATAGCTTGAGCCAAGAGCTGCTGCCTTCGTGATGGCTAAACCTGGTGTCTGTACTGCATCAACCTCTTCATCATCACTTACTGTGATATCGCCTACTGTTGCTGTCGCTACATTCGTCACACTTCCCGCATCAATGTCATCTTGATCTACTGTGTAAGTAGTGTTGATTACTTCTGATGCTTTTGGTGCCAACGTTGCTATCGTCTGGTTCAAGCCTGTCAATGGATCTGCAACAACTATGTTGCTCAATGTCACATTTCCAGTGTTTGTTACCGTGATCGTGTAATCAATCTCGTCGCCTACTGCTTCATAGCTTGAGCCAAGAGCTGCTGCCTTCGTGATGGCTAAACCTGGTGTCTGATCGATCATTGTGGTCACACTCGCTTCTTCCTCACCTGTAAAATCAGTATTTACAATAGCAGTATTAACTATATCAGCACCTGCATCGATCATATCTTGATCTACAGCATAAGAAGCATTGTAAACCCAAGATTCGCCAGTATCTAACTTTCCATCATTATTATCGTCACCTGAAAAAAGTGCTAAAGGAGTAGCCTCGTTCGTCAACGGATCTGTTACTACTACACCAGTCAATGGAGTATTACCTGGATTAGTTACTCTAATGGTGTAGTTCAAAGTTGTTGGCTTATCGATTTCCTCGAAGTCAACGGTCTTTGTGATTGCTACGCTACAATCATTGATTGTCAATGTCACTGCGGTTCTTTCTAAAGAAGCACAACCTTCTTCTGAAACTGCCTCAACATAAAAAGTAGCTGTTCCAATTGAACTTAAAGTTGGTATAACTTCAGATCCACCAGTGGCAGCGGTATACCATTTATAGGTAATTCCAGTAACTGCTGTAATCGCATCATTTGCATCTAAAGTCTGGATTGGATCTGCTGCACAAACAGTGATATCTCCTGCTGATATTGGTGCAACTGGTGCATCATTTACAATCACTTCTACTGGCTTAATAACAAAACAATCATTTGAAGAAGTAGCTTTGATATAATAAGTGCCTGATTGTGCAATTGCATCTGGATTAGTTAATACATCCGTTCCTTCTACGTTTGAAAAATATTCTAAAACATCAAAACCTGAAGAACCAGCTGTAACAGCTGCTGCTGTCAAATCAACCGTGCCCGGCTCACAAACTGGGGCTGGATCAGCGATAGTTAAAACAGGTAATGGATTCACTGTGATTGACACAGGAACTCGTGCACTTTCACACAAGCCATCTACAACCTGAGATACCCAAACTGTATTGATTCCTGCGATACTTAGGTCAACAGCTGGTGTTGCCTCAAAAGGTAGGCTACCTGGGTTATTGTCTGCATAAAATAACAATGTGGCATTTGGAAGTGCTGTGACATTATATGGTACCGTACCTTCTTGCTGACACTCATTAACATTCAATACTGCTGGCTCAGCTGTATTTGGGTTTACAGTTATAGTTACAGGAACTCTATCACCAATACAACTTGAAGAAGGACCTTCTGCAACCCAAAAAGTAACCTCACCAGAATTACTTGTATTAATAACAGGATTGCTGATAGCGTTTCCTCCAGTTGGTTCGGTAAAATAGAATAACTGATAATCATTGGCCAAACCATCGGCACTTAAGGAAATGAACTGTGACAAATTCCCAGCATTTTCACCTTGACAGAAAGTTAAATCCTCAGAAGTAGGTATATCAGGATTGGTTGTAACAATTGTTACAATGATATCAAACTGGAATACACATTCTGATGAATTTGGTGGAATTGCAAAAAACTGACCCCCAGTTGAAGGGAATGGATTGTTTTCATTAAATTCAGTGTCATTTAAAGGGTCTGGACCACTGAAGAATTGTGTACCAGTTGGAAAATTACCCCTTATCTCTGTTACCGGAATTCCCGCTGTTACGTTACAGAAAAAGAAATCTAGTTCAAGATTTGCTCCCTGACAGTTCGTCTGTACCCAATCAAGAGCATTGACAATATTTATACGGACAGGTGTGGAGATAGGCTCACCTTCACATGATCCGTCATTATTAAATCCAGTGATGAATGGTACTGAATTGAAAGTACTCTGTGATACAGCTCCTTTACCTCTAAGTATACCTCCTGTTTCAATAAATGCTTCACAATCAGCCTGAGCAAGAACAAAACAATTTTCAGTGGCTTGAAGTGTGTAAGTAAGCGTGGCAAGTACATCATTTGGATCCCCGCTTGCTGGTAAAGGCAGGTTATTAATCTTCCATATGATAGACCCCGTAGACCCTGCTGTCGGATCAAAAATTGGTGACTGAGCATTTCCACCAGAAAAATTAACTTGTGAAATAATATCACTTAAGTCCCCTGAGAAAGAAGCTGTAAATGGAATAGGAATAACAACTTCTAAATCCTGAACTGCTTCTGTACCCCTATTCCTAATTTCAAGTGTATAGGTAATATCTTCCCCAGGCTGAACGGTTGGATTGATTCCAGCGGGATTTCCATTTAATGAGGTGAGTAAATTAAGTCCTTCAACATCCGGCACATAAGCATCTACAGAAAAAGCTACCATGTAAATAGAATACAGATCTTGAGTCGTCCCGTACCTAAATCTTGTAGATGTTTGACTATTTCCTATAATAGAATTGTTAGGATTAGGTACATCCCACATCGCAATATCAATCCCTGTGTTATTGAGCAGATTTGGTGATCTTGGGTTGCTTACAAGGTCGTCATTGGCATCTCTGACAGGTGTATAAATAGTCGAGTTGAAGAAATTATTTGTGGTATTCAAAGGATGGCTTAATCTTACCCAATTCGAATTTGCTGCATTTCTGATTTCAAGAAAATCTCCAGTGATCCCTACGTCACCTTCACCAGCCAACACGCCTAGTTTAAGATTGACAGGGCCATTTTGAACTGCATTGAAACCAGTAATGTCAAATTCTCCTGTAGACAATGCGCTATTTCCAGGAGATTGCACAAAGGAATATCCGTCAAAAATGGTGATATCTCTCCAAGGCATTTTTGAGTTTTCATAAACAACAATAATTCCCCACTGACCAAAATACCCTGTAAGCCCGCCATTCCCTTCTACTAATGCAATATCGGCAACGGTATATTCACCAATACCATTTTGTTTCACATAATTGGTAACATCAACATATCCCGCATAAATATCCGCCTGAGCCCCTTGAGGATAAAGGATATTGTTTGCATTTGCAGTAAGTTCAGTGTAGGAAGCCGATCCGGGACCTTTCAACTTTACCTTCCTCTTGTCCAAGGTAACCGTATTGGGAACCATTGGCGTGAAAGTGCCATTTGCTGTTAATGTCAGGCTGTTATTTGAATTTGTGTAACTATTAGAATTTCCATTATTGGAAGAGTTTCTTCTTAAACTCGATACCGAAAAAGTGACTCCATCAATTGTGATTGAAACAGGGTCAAATGTGGCCGTACTGACACCGCCTGAGGTGGTAACATTCAAATTGCTAACTGGAGTAAAAGAACCATTTGTCCCTACTCTCCATCCTACCCTATTATTCGTAGAATTGTTAAATTCAAATTGATAAACATCACCATCACCCTCTAAAGTATATAATGGTGATCTATTATTATTCCCTCCAACTCTAGAAATACCAAGTGAATAGTTTGAGAAATTGATCGGGTCATTATGAAATACTTGTTGCTGAACATTATTCACCTGCTGAGGAGTACCTGGCACTTCCCCTTTGGTTACGTCAAAGGTATTGCCTAACCCAGGTGTGGCTCTACCCGACCAATAAAGCCCTGCGTATAGAATCTCGGAACAGTTCGGATCAGCTCCATTTTCCTGAGAGAAAACTAAATTTGCAGATGATGAATTAACTGTTTGTGGATTGCCATCAACATCCACATATACCATCACATTACTTGAATTATTACCCCCGTCTGAGTAATTCTGCAAAGTCAGATTTGTATTTCCAACCAAAGTATAATCTCCCCTGACATTGAAAACTCCATTTGGTGGTTGTGGGGTTCCAACTCTTTTTACAAAAGGCTTAACGTTTTGTGTTTGAGCAGTGGCAGTAGGCAGATTGCCTCCAAATAATACAAGGACTACTGCTAGAACAGCAAACCTTATATTTTTAAGAAAATTGTAAATATTTTCCATGATTTTTTTGCTTTAAGAAGAATTATTGAGGTATTGCTACCTGATAAAAAATTAAAATATCTGTGTTTTCGAATCCTGCAGACATCCTTAAAACTTCTTGAGAAGTCAAGGCAACATCTGACAAAATGAAAATATATTTTAGATTACTGAATGACTCAAATAAAGACGTTCCTAAAGAAACAGAAGCGATTTGAGATGAATCAGTAATATGAATCTGAATCATCTTTACAGTTCTAAAAAGCGGGTCTTTTTCATTTAAAAACCTCAAACTTGAGCCATCAACATCTACTTTCTGAGGATAAGCTTCCTTTGGATTAACTTTTGTATTATTAGCAATCACTATCGTTGGAGTCGCACCATAAATCATCTTATATAAGCGATCTTCTTTGCCAATATTTTCCTCAGCCATATATGACTGAAGTTCTTTTACTTGCTGTGCTTGTAAGCTTCCAACTGAAGAGTAAATCAGCCCGATAATTATGAAAAGTTGTATAGTCAATCCCTGACTAAACTTTCCCTTCCTGAAATTTGAATAAATGCTAAACATGACTTTGTTAAATATTATCTTGAATAATTATATGCTAGAGGAATAGAGTAAATATTTCGTGCCTGACCACTCAAGATCAGAGTTTGTATACAAACATTTTTGATGATCTGAAGCGTGCTGTATGTATGATACACTAAAAGTACCTTGCCATGCTCCCATATATAAATTGAAAATCTGGATCAAAAAACATCCTAAGATTACCTTGAAGAACTTCTCTGCGTTCTTCAGCAAACTGCTGTCGTGCTTGAATTGTAAATAATTTCCCATACCTGTTTTTAATTAAAAGCTTCAATAAGAGGTTTATAAGACCATTTTTTATGTTTTAAAGTCATACAGGTTTTATCAAACCTATTTATTTGCTGTAAAAATACATTATTTTGTATTTCATATCCAAATTATTAACAAGAAAAATTAACTTTAAATACATTTTTTTTATTATGAAATACATTTTAATTATTTCAAATAGATCGAAAAGGGGGGAATCTATAAGTCTATAAAAAATCAAAAACATGTATTTAAATAGTTCTAATGGGCTTTTAATAAAAATTAGGGAGAATGGAGAATGAGTATTTCATCTCAGCATGGATACATCTCGTCTTTGAAAAATAAATGAAGAAAAATTTAATAAATAAGATTAGAAAAACACTTTACTTAAAATAAAGCAGTCACTTGCATCCTGCCCACATGAACCAAGCGACCTAATCCTTGAGAATTTCTCCCTTCATAAACCATATTCATCTGAAGCCCCTCTCCAATTTTTTGAAGCCAATTCAAAGTCCAGGTCAGGTTATTTCCAGTGTTCAATGCTTGGAGCATTTCGTAGCCAGTTGGGGAATTGGCTTCTCCATTATAAGAAATATAGGTGTATTTTAAATTTGCATTAACTGTTGTCTTGATGGCTTTTGAAAAGCGGAAGTCCAACCCCAATTGGTGGAGCTCTGCCTTTTCTGCAAATTCTGGATTAGATACGTTTTCTTTATCCGTAAATTGATACATCAAGGTAGAACGAAAAACATTACTTGGCTGCCAAGCCAATTCTGGCCCTAATCCATATTGCTCAATTGTGTAATTCCTATTATCTAGAAAGTCTGAAGCAGCAAACCTACTTCCCGACATTAGAAGAAATCTAAAATTTAGATTAGGGTTAAAATTAAAACGGGTATTCAAACGCCAATCCTTTTGAACTAAATCTTCGAATCCCCCAGCAAGAAGTTGTTTGTTTTGGCTATCAAATACAGATAAATCAAATCCATATTTTGGAGATGCTCTATTAAAGAAAAAAGTGCTCCGAATCACTTGGCGAACAGAGATCAAATCTTCATCTGCGAATCCTCCAACAAATGGATTTACACGTTGCCAGAATTCATTTGAAGTAATTTTTTTCTCAATATTTAAGCTTGTCGTATTTGAAAATTTCTGCATAAAAAGTCGCAAACCTTTTTCTTTCCGCCATGAATCTGGAAATTTTGCATTTAGACGGTAATTAAAAATAGTGCTATATGCTTGAATAAAGTCAGTTGTTGGAACAAAGACTTTTATGAAAATTTTCTCCTCAGGATTTACGGCTATATAGAATTCATTAAGTTGCTGAACTCCATCTCCATTGTCATCTCTCCATGCATGCGTTCCTTCTCCTGTTGGAACAGGCAAATAGACATATTCTCTTCTGAATTCCCGTCCATTTCCAAGAGCGTAGGAAAGTTCATTTCTTACATTTCCATCGAATAGATTACTTAAATAATCAATTTTTCCTAAAACTGTCGTTTCGATTTCGTTTGAATTTCTTAAAAATCTCAACTCTCTATAAGTAAAAGTTCCTGTAAAATCATGATTGCCAAACTTTTTCTTAAGACCATAATTACTTGCGAAAGCTTCGGTATCAGAGACCAACTCTCCTCCGACTGGAAACTTATCTTCCCTCCAACTCACATCAGCAAAGAATGAATAGGGTAATGTATCATTGGATTTCAGGTAAAACATTTGTTCAAGAAAGTTCATCGCTGTTCCCACGACAGAGTCTGATGCTATGTCTCTAACAGCATTTCTATCTAACATTACCTTATAACCTGGAACTAGTACTTTCGATCTATAACTAACATCTCCAGTATATCGAAGCCAATTAGATTTTAGGTTTCTGACATCACTATCTAATTTGAAAAAATCATTTTTCACATAAAACCTCTTCGCGACAACTTGATTGAAAGTGGCAAGGTGTTGTGTTCCAGATAAGATATTTCCGCGATTTCTTAAGTTAAATCTATAAGAAAACGACTTGTCCGCATCTTTGGTCAAGGAAACTTGCGCATTAAAAATCCTTTCACTTCCCGGGTCTTGGCTGTCCTCAGGTCTCAAACTCCAGTCTCTATCAAATTCTATATACCTCAATCGGTCTATGAAATTGAAATTAGCAGCATTATATTCAAATTCTGCCAAGGCATTAAATTTATAACCTTTGAATTTCTCAAAGATTCTGTTTTCAGACAAAAATCCAGACTTAATCCCAAAGCCATTGTTATCTTCATTATCTATCTCAGAAAATAAATTTTGATCAGTACTTGAAAATGCTACTTCCGAATATATCTTTTCAAATTCACTTAATTTGATTCTGGTCCCTGTGGTGAACATTTGCCTTTTATTTGGTGCTGGAAGCTGTGAAAGGATAGAAAATCTTCCCTGAGGCACTCCATTAACTCTGGGTACATATTCATAAACAGGTCCATTTGCTAATCTTTGTAAGCGGACATAATCACCATTTCCTAAACCAACTTCCGAGAAACCTATTGCAAAAAAAGCATCTTGGGGATCATTTGAATATTCATAAAATACTATTGGAATCCCTCGATCGTCAAAAGTTTCAACTCTCTTATAAAGAATCCTGTTCTGATCAAAAGCTACAGAATCAACTCTTGGAAAAGAAGCCGCTTCCAAATTATCACCTACGGAAGCAAGTAAACTTTTTTCCCTATCCGAAAACTCAAAAAATAAGGGTCTATTTCTATTATCTTGTTCTCTGTAGAAGTTCATATAAAATGACACTTTATCCGTTTCTTGAATATGATTTGCTGTTAGAATTGATCTGCTATAGTTTCGCTCTGCATATTCAAAATCGATTCTCACCCTTGAATATTGAGTAATTAGGATTTTTGGTGTAAAGGTGATTTCTCCCTGATTGTAATCAATAACATAATCATAATTAAATCCTCTTTGAAGCTGCTTTCCATCCAAAAATACACGCTCCGAATTGGCCATTATGATAACAAACCTTTCATTATCTGGCCCTGGAATTCTGTAAGGCCCAAGTGTCCCTTCAAACACCTCCAATTGAATGGAAGCAAATTTTCCTTTGGCAACTGAAGCCGCTGCTTGGGTTGATGCTTTCCATTTGTTACCCAATAGGTAATTTGTAGTAAACTGGGTTCCTTGCACATTTTTATAATATCTCAGAAATTCTGACCTCCTCTGTTGAAGTACTACATCACCAGCTGCCAGATTAAATTTATCATTATATATTTCTACCAATACGTTGTCAAAATCTTGCAATTGCTGCGTATTACCTTCTGGCTGAAAGGGTACATTTTGATCGGTAATACTTGCACGGATATTCAGGTTTTCAGCCAGCTCTCCCGACATTTGTAAATTGAGAGAGGAATTCACAAACACATTTTGGGTATTACCAAATGAAACTCCACGAGTTAAATTTCCAGATTTACTCAAGTTTGTAGTTGGGAAAAGTTCTTCTCTGAAATCAAAAGTAGGAAGTGCTCCAACTCTATTATTTCGAAACATAGCCATAGAATCATAATCTTGCTGAAGTGTTCTTTTAGCAATTACCTGATGGAAACTATATGGAAAAGTTTGATAACAAAATTGAAGAGAATCGATTTTATTGGCGTTGTCCAAATTGACCTTGATTGTTCCAGAATTGAGATTGTAATCAAAAAAAAACCTATTCCCTTGAGAATCTGAAATTTTGATACTTTCCTCAATGACTGAAAGGGAGTCTAATAAAAAATCATTTTTGAAAATATCATAAGGCATCCATTTACAGCTATTCGACTGAGCAAAAATTTGACCGACTCCTCCTAGCCACAACAACCCAATAAGTAAAAATCGTCTCAAAGCAATCATTTGAATCCTCAATCTTCTCACTAAGGTAATATTTTCAAGAAGAAAAGAAATATGCTGAGTTAATTTGAAACTTTGAAAAAGTATGAATTAGCTGATTTATTCAACTAAATCAAAAGCTAAATAAAATGTAGACCCTTTACCTTTCTCTGTATCAAACCAAATTTTACCTCCAGCGGTCTCTACTCCTCTTTTAGCAATAGCCAAGCCAAGCCCTGACCCTTCTGACTTGGTACTAAAATTAGGGATAAAGATTTTATCTTTCAGTTCATCTGAAATTCCTTTTCCATTATCTTTTATTTTCAGAATCACTTTATGATTCTCGATATTTAAAAACACCTTAATTTGAGCTTTCTTTTTTGATTCTACAGCTTGGATACCATTGATTATCAGATTGGAAATCACCCTTCCAAAAAGTTGATCGTCTCCCATTACAGTCAATTGTCTATCTGGAACTAAATCTTCAAAAGTAACAATCCCCTTTTCTCTACTTTTAAATAACTCAATCGTATCCAAAACCACTTTCCTGAAGTCCATTTGAATATTTTTGGGAAGTGGCATTTTTGCAAAAGTAGAAAAAGATGTTGCGATATCACTGAGTGTATCGATTTGATGAATCAATGTCTCTAGCGGTTTTTTGAGCTTCTCTGGATCCTCAAGATTTCCCATAGCCTGAAGTCTCAATAAGTGTTGAAGGGTAAGCTTCATTGGAGTAAGAGGGTTTTTAATCTCGTGTGCAACTTGTTTGGCCATTTCTCTCCAAGCTGACTCCTTCTCCGTATTAGAAAGAATTTTCTTACTGGCTTCTAGTTTGAAAAGCATGTTATTGTATTCGTTTACTAAGAGTCCAATTTCATCATTAGATGGCCAATACATAGGTTCATTGCTATCCAAATCTGTATTTTTTAATTTTTGAGTCAAAAGATTGAAAGGAAAAGTAAGGTTCTTTGAAACAAAATAGGATACGAATAAAAATATGATAAAAATCAAAACAAATATGTTGGCTATATTACTCAAGACATCTGCAATCAATAAATCTAATTCAGACTCAGATTCAAAGAATGGAATAGCAAGAATAGCTCTTATCTGTTGACTATTGGAAGATCTGATAGCCAGGTATACAGATTTGTAACCTAAGGAACCTATTTTCTCTTCCAGCAAAGCTCTATTATTCTGGCCTTCAATAATTTCAACAATTGCTCGTGGGTTGATATACTTGGTCAATATCCCCTTATCGAAAGTATTCGGCTGTGATGTAGCGATCAGCATTCCTTCTGGATCAAATACATTGATTTCAACATTTGTGGTACCAGCGAGGTTATTCACCATCTCTGCAAAGTCGTCTTTATCTGCTTCTCCTATAGCTTGTCTCTCCAATACTGCCGAAAGGTTATCACCTACTAATGAAGCTTTTTGAAAATATTGGCGATGTAATTCTTCCCTGTAGGAATTTGTCAATAAACCAATGATAATTAAGCTGATCGTTAGTATCGGGAAAAAGAATGCAAAATTCAAATACATCTGAAGTTTCGTTGCATAATTGAATTTAAATCTTGTCAACCCTTGGACAATTGTAAAAATCAAAACACTAATTAAAGTAAGTATGATAAAGGCTACAAAAAAAAGTGAAATATCTGCAAGAATGTAATAGATCGGATAAACAGGAGATGAAACCACTACCAGTTTATCTTCACTTTCTATACCAAGGTGATGATATTTTTTTTCATAAATCCCAATTGAATAGAGCTTTGATTGCTTTTGAAAAGCCTCCAAATCCATAGTTCTGTAATTGAAAACACCAACGGAATATTGAAGCTCTCTATCAATGAATAAAGCATAGTCATAATTCCTATCATTCAGGTTGACATTATACTTTCTGTCCATTAAAAGTTTAGGAAATACAGAACCTGGAAGAATTTTCAATTGCCTTAGTTCTAAATAAGCTGTTCCAATTAGCGCACCATCTCTTAAAAGTGGAATAAAAGAAATATATCTATTTCCAACTCCCTCTTGAACTCCTTTTATAAAATATAAATCTCTTATAGTGGTAGCAAAATCGCTTTTAATATATTTTAATCTTAAGTCTTGAAGCTTTACATCATCCATCCTATCAAGCACATTATCTCCGGCAGCATTAAAAATCTTTAAATCAATATCATATTGATCAAAATAGTTTGTTAAATGAATTTTTCTAATTTTCCTATCAATAGCTTCATTAGATTGAAAAGGGTCTATCAGGGTATTTTTTATAAACAAATCAGATTTAATTCTATCCATAATACCAGCTAAATAAAACTCTGCCATCACATCATTTTCTATTAACTGCTGTGTGCCAAATCTTTCTTTGGCTTGCAATTGTCTTTCTAAATAAACTTGATGAGAGGCAATTCCAGTGATCACGGCTCCTATCAAACAGCCAAAGAAAAAAGTGAGAAATGTATTGAATCCAAGTTTAAAAACATTCTTATATAATTCAAAGCTTACTATTGATACCAGCAAGATGAAATGGGCTAAAAAAGCTATTAGATACACCCAATTAAAATATGCAAGTGCCAAGCCAAGAGGAACTGAAAAATAAACCAAAACTCTTAAAGCTTGAGATCTTTCAATTTTCTCACTACTTAAAACTAAGTTGATTCCCAAAATAGAAAACAGCAAATACATGGTACCTCCAAAAAAAACAATCAGGAGACTGATCATTTTAAAGTAATCAAAAGATGGGAGCGACAAAATATTCAAGTCCCATTGAGAGTTACTTAAAATGTTAATATACAATCCATAAAAAAGTGCCAATAAGATTGTAGACAATAAATATGCTAATAAAATAAATGTACCTTCTTTAAAATTGGAACGAAGCAAATTGAATTTATTCTGAAAGCCTTTGCTAGCAAGAATACCTAGTAACAAAGAAAAAATGATCAAACTGCAAATTGTATTCAAAAGCAGATCTCCCAAACTTGGATTAAACCAAGAAGAAGCATATTTACTTGAATCAAAGAGAGGGAAATCAAAGAAATTTTGAGGAAAGTTAAAAAATAACATAAACCCTCGAATAGAAAATAAAATACCAGCAGCATAAAGAATCGCTAGGTACGGTTTACCTCTTTTCCATATCGTGAGAACAAAATCATACCCAACGATCAATACTAAAATCAACAGTGAAAAGAAAAAGACGAGAAGTGTAACATTCCGCTCTTTATTTACAGATTCGTATCCTGATTCAAATTCAATTGAAAAAATGAATTCTCCATTTTTGCTATTTATATTAGAATTCCCTCCCTTGCTCTGTTTTGATAGAATGACTCGACTATTCCCGAAAAGTTCAGGATTAAATCCTGATATTAAAAAATCATTCTGCACTTCTCTTTTATAATTTAACGGGTACAATTGCACCAGCCAATATGTTTCATCAAACCTCTTGATGCTTCGTAACCTTAAATAGAAAATGCCTTTTTTATCTTCGTAATATTGATGCTGCTTCTTTTGATTTAATAAATCAAAATCTGGCATATTAGTAAAATCAGACCAAAAAGCTAGGTTACCTGCGGAATCAAATAAATAATATGGGTAATTACCATTAACTAATAAATTTGAAAAAGACAATTTTTCATCTGGCCTATTTTGCATCAAAATCTCAATAAAGTCTTGATCAAATTTTGCTTCTACATCATGGATTTTTCTTTCAATAGGTTCAAGAATCCTGTCGTATTGACTTCTTTGAACTAAAAAATAGTTCAATGCTAGAAGAGCACCTATTCCAAGTACTGCAACAAGAAGTATAAGACGTCTTTTTTTAAGCATAATGTATATAAAAGTAAAAAAGCAAAGTTGATTATCAAACTTTGCTTTTTTTTATGAATATTTAATTAGTACTATCAAAACTTGTCTCCTTGAAATATAAATTTCGCCTTTCTTTTTTTGGCATTTCTATACCAAAGATACCCTATGATCATGGCAATCATGTAAGGCATAATAAACAAATATAGAATCCCCATATTCAAACCTGCTCCAATTGAGGTATCACCATTACTCACATTGTTTTCAACTGATGCTCTACACATTGCACATTGTGCAAAAGAAGCTGTTTGGGTAAAAAGGAATGCTATAATTACAAATACGATTTTTTTAATTTTATTCATTATCAATATAACGTCTTCAATTTCGGATTAGTTTAGAAACCATAATAGGGACTAATCATCAAATACACTAGCACCCCAGAAATAGTTACATAAAGCCAAATCGGATATGCAAATCTAACAACTTTTTTGTGTTTTGCTCTTTGATCTGTGTAGCCATAATAATATGCCAACAGAATCGGGAACAATGCTACTGCCGCTAAGATAATATGTGTTATCAATATAAAGTAATAAATAGACTTAATCATTCCCTCACCACCGAATGACGTGCTTTCAGCTGCTGCATGATAGATCACATAAGAAACTAAGAAAATCGCTCCTAGTCCAAAGGCTGTTGTCATAGAAGCTCTATGGTAAGTGATATTTCCACTCTTGATGAAAATCAAACCAAGAATTAGCGCCACTGATGCTGCTGAATTAATTACCGCATTCAAATGAGGCAGGAAATAAACCCACTCGCTAGCCAAGTCTATTTTAGATGGCATAAACAAAAGAACCGCAACCAGCAAAGGAACGGCAATTGCAATTATGGTCACCCATCTAATGATTCCTTTATCTTCTCTATTCAACAATACATTACTCTTTTCCATATAATAGAATTTTTGTTTCTAGTATTAATCTATCTACTTCTTCTCTGTTAGTTCCACTATAATATCCTCTTATCCGACCTTCTTCGTCAATTAAAACAAATTTGTCAGAATGAACAAAATCATCGGGCACATCTCCACCATCCATTGCGGGAAGGATAAAACCACATCTTGCGAGGTCATAAGTCACTTCTTTGTCACCTGTTAAGAAAAACCACTTTCCTTTGGTAGCTTGATGCAACGTGGCATATTCTTGAAGAATCTCGGGAGTATCAAAATCTGGATCAATGGAAATAGAAAAGATTTGAACATCATCAACATCTCTAAATACATCATCTACCCTTTCCATTTCAGTAGACATTACTGGACAAATACTCGGACAGGAAGTGAAGAAAAAATCGACAACGGTAATTTTTCCTTCCATATCAGCTCTTCCAATAGTTTCGTTATCCTGAGAAGTAAATGAAAAATCAGGTATTGCATGTTGCTTATTTTCAACAAAATCACATTCCATTAATGGGTTGTCCACACCTGATTCGTAGTAAATAGGAATTTCGTATGTATTGGATGTCATTGTTTTTAGAAAAACAATGATAACAACAGGTACCAATAAAATGCACAATAATACAAATCCTTGAAGTATTCTAATTCCTCTCATCTGTTAATATTTAGATATGTAACAAAAAAGTAGGTTGAAGAGTGACTCTTCAACCTACTTTTTTTATAAATAAAATAAAATATTTTCCTACCACCTCATCATGAAGATATCTGTTCCTTCTTTGACTAGTGCAATAACCAACCAAACTAAGAATATCAAAGGTACTATGATAGAATAGAACAAAGGTTTTGCTTCTTCACCTAAGTGCATGAACTCCATCATAATATATTTAGCTTTCCAAATGGTCAAAGCTATAAATAAGAAGTACAGCAGTAAACCTCTATCCATAGTAAACGCCATTACGAACTCTACAAGAGTAATCGCCAATAGGATACCTGCTGTTTTCCAGATTTTTTTTATCTTTTCGTTATCTCTTGGAATTACTTCCAAAGCTGATTTATTTTCTTGTAACGCCATATCAAATAAATTTTATTCTTTTAGATTAAGTAGAAGAAGGTAAATACAAATACCCACACAAGATCCACAAAGTGCCAATACAAACCGATTTTTTCTATCATTTCATAATGACCTCTTCTTTCATAGACACCAACTGCTGCTTGATAAAATGCTAAAAACAGCAAAATAACACCTATGGTAACGTGAAAACCGTGAAAACCTGTTATGAAAAAGAATAACTGAGCAAAAGCAGCTGGTCCATATTCATTAACAGCAAGATTAGCCCCATATATTGTCTCAGACACAACTTGATTCATAGAATTAACAAAAGTAATCAATGACCCTTCATCTGAACCATGAATAAAGTGAGACCATTCCCAAGCTTGGCAACTTAAGAAACATATCCCTCCTAATAAAGTCCAAAGCATCCATTTCACTACATCTTGCCTATCATTTCTATGTCCAGCTTCCACAGCCAATACCATAGTAACTGAACTTAAAATCAAAATAAAAGTCATTAAACCTACAAACACAAGAGGCAAATGTGCTCCATGCGCAAAAGGAAAAGCATCAAAAACCAATTCCGGAACAGGCCAATACTCATTTGACCCTTGGAATGTTTCCATTGAGCCTGAATAGCCAGGATAACTTACCCTAATGGCAGCATAAGTTATCAAAAAGGCGGCAAAAGTAAAGATATCCGAAAGTAAGAAAAACCACATCATGAGTTTTCCATAACTGGCCTTAAGTGGTTCATTTCCACCTCCCCAGATTCCTCTTTTGGAGCTAACTCCAATTGCTGTCGCAGTCGTTGACATATTAATTTATTTAACTTTAATATTTAATGATTTAGAAGCATGAATGTAAATAGGTATAACCATAGCGCACCTAAGAAGTGCCAATAAGTCACACACATTTCCATAGACACCATGGATTGAGAATGCACCTTATATCTAAAGGACGAAATTAACACAATTATTAGAAAAATCACACCACTAACTAAGTGCAATCCATGAAGACCCGTGAAAATATATAAAAATGAACCCGCAGGATTCCCAACTAGGTAGACATCCATATCCACAAGTGCCACAAAACTATACCATTGTCCAATTAAAAATGCAATTCCTAGAATTGATGCCATTGTTATACCAATTCTCAAACTAATCAAATTATCTTTTTTTGCTGAAAGGTACGCCCAGTGTAAGAAAACACTACTCAAGACGATAATACCTGATGTCCAATAAAAAACAGAAGGAAGGTCAAACTCCAACCAATTCCCCTCTGATTGACGTACTATATATGCACTTGTCAGCCCAGCAAAAATCATTACAACAGTCACCATAAAAAGCCATAAAGAGAACTTTTTAGGATGCATTGCAATAGGTTGCTCGGCACCTTCTATATATGCGAATTTTTCTTCCATAATTAAATTTTATCTAATAAGTATGCGATCTGAACGATAGGAAGATAGAGAAATGATCCAAACATAATTTTCAAAGCAGACTTTCTTGAGCAGTCACGCATCAAAGAAAAAGTTTGAGCTAAGAATAAAACACCACAAATTGTTGCAACAATACCTGAATTGATTCCTGTCAAACCAAAATAGGTTGGAAGTAATCCAAGTGGTAGAAGAAACAAGGTGTAAATCATAATCTGAATTGCTGTATTCAAATCTTTTTTACCGCCACTTGGAAGTAATTTGAAACCTGCCTTTTTATAATCCTCATCACTAACCCAAGCTATCGCCCAAAAATGTGGGAATTGCCAAACAAATTGAATTCCAAAAATTATTAATGCTTCATGGGAAATTGCACCAGTAGCAGCTGTCCAACCTAACAAGGGAGGCATAGCACCAGGAATTGCTCCTACAAAAACAGCAATAGGGCCAACTCTTTTCAGAGGAGTATATACAAATACGTAAAGTATCATACTTAATACACCTAAACCTGTTGTCAATGGGTTTGTAAAAACCCATAATACACTGATTCCTATCAAAGCGATAATTGATGTAAACCAATAGGCTTCTTTCAATGAAATTTGCTTGGTGGGCAGTGGCCGATTTTGAGTTCGCTTCATCAGCTTATCATAATCTCTTTCCCATATTTCGTTGGCAGCACCTGAAGCTCCTGAAATTAGAAACCCACCTATCATTAAGGCAAAGAATTTCCCCCAAGAAAACATTACTCCGGAATCACCAAGAATAAACCCAAACACTGCTGAGAATGTAACCAATGCAGATAACCTGAATTTGATCAATTCATAATATGCTTTTGCTCTAAAAGCAATAGCATCTAATATAGTATCTTCAGAAATATTTAAAGTTCTCATGAACCTAATTTTCAAATGTTAATTTTCTCTGATCTTGAAGATTTAACAAGAGCAGAAATTGAATTCCTATAATCAATGAGCCAAATAAGAGATGAACAGGTTGCAAAAAGGCAGGTATAGCAAAGTATGCCATTCCAACCCCTGTCAATATTTCAAATGTAATAACAATAAGTAGCAATTGCGATAACTTGAAAATACCTGAACGTCTAACTGAATATTTATAAATCTTGTAGATAAACAGAATGTGAATTGCTAGGAGTAAAAGAGAATAAGACCTATGAACAAGGAAAGTTACACCCATGGATTCTATCCATGTTCCTCTCATCAAATTCCCCATAGCAAAAGCTATTTGATCTATTTCTTCTCTTACCTGCGTTCCTAAGACAATTTGTACAATCATCAAAATGAAACCAATCATTAAGATGGTAAATAGTCTAGAAGGCTTTTCTGTTCTGAAAGAGATTTTTTTATAAAGGTGATGTGCTCTGAAATGAATATAAATCAATAAGCAAACGAGTAACAAGGCTAATAACATATGTAATGTTATCATCCAAGCAAGTAGGTTTGTCGATACGACAATAGAGCCAATCCAACCTTGAAAGACAACCAATACCAAACTTGCAAACGAGAGAATTGGTATGAGCTTATCTTCTTTCCAAAGTGGTAAAGATCGATACACTGTCAGCAGGATGAATAACCCTATCAAAACACCTATCAACCTATTAATATATTCAATCCAAGTTTTTACTGGATTGAATTCCTCTTCTATAAGAATCGACTTGTCATTTTTTATTTCCTCTGCCTTTTCAGAGAAACCTAGTTTTTCAAGACTAGCTACAAAGCGTTCATTTTTCAGAATCCGCTTTTGTAAATAAATCTCCTGATAATCATTTGGGAGCTGATTCACACTCGTTGGCGGAACCCAGCTCCCAAAGCATTTTGGCCAGTCGGGACAGCCCATACCTGAACCGGTACTTCGGACAACACCACCAACCAATATCAGAAAATAAACAGCTATCACAGTAATCAATGAGATTGTGCGAAAGCTGTTTATATTTTTAAGATTCTTTTGATTCATTAGCTATTAGAACTTCACCTTCTTCTGCAATAATTTCTTTCTCCAATTTAACTAATTCTTGCTCGTGAGGAAGGTTAGATTCTGGAGTTGCAGATAATGGAACTGTCTGTGGAATAAAATCCTCACTTGCTCCTGGCTTACTGTAATCATAAGGCCATCTATAAACTGAAGGAATTTCTCCTGGCCAGTTACCATGCCCTGGATGAAGTGGAGTAGTCCACTCCAAAGTAGTAGATCTCCACGGGTTCAAACTTGCTTTTCTACCTCTAAACATGCTGTAGAAGAAGTTGAACAGGAAGATGAATTGAGCAGCAAATGTGATGATAGCAGCCACAGAAACAAACATATTCAAATCAGTATACATGCTACTGAAATCGTATGAAGTGAATGAATAATATCTTCTTGGGAAACCCGCTATACCAATATAATGCATTGGGAAGAATACTAAGTAAACCCCAACAAAAGTCAACCAGAAGTGAATATATCCCAATCTAGCATCCATCATTTTTCCGAACATTTTCGGGAACCAATGATATACACCTGCCATCAATCCGAAGAAAGATGCTGATCCCATTACTAAGTGGAAGTGTGCTACTACGAAGTAAGTGTCATGCAATTGAATGTCAATAGCAGAATTACCTAGGAAAATACCTGTCAAACCTCCAGAAATAAAGAATGAAACAAGACCTATTGAGAATAACATTCCTGGCGTAAAGATCAAATTCCCTCTCCACAAGGTAGTTAAGTAATTAAATACTTTTACAGCTGAAGGAATAGCAATAATCAATGTTAGGAACATGAAGATTGAACCTAGGAAAGGATTCATTCCAGACACGAACATGTGGTGAGCCCACACAACGAAAGAAAGGATTGTAATTCCCAACATAGAAATGATCATTGCCTTATATCCAAAGATTGGCTTTCTTGAATTCGTAGCAATTACTTCAGAAGTAATTCCCAATGCTGGCAACAATACAATATATACCTCAGGGTGACCGAGGAACCAAAATAAATGCTGATAAAGCACTGGACTACCACCTGTATTAGGTAAAGCACCTTCTCCACTTATATAAATATCAGAAAGGTAGAAAGAAGTGCCGAAGCTACGGTCAAACACCAATAACAATGCTGCGGCAAATAATACTGGAAATGATAACAAACCAATAACAGCAGTTAAAAAGAAAGCCCAAATCGTCAAAGGCAACCTTGAGAAAGACATTCCTTTTGTTCTTAGGTTAATAACTGTTGAAATGTAATTGATACCACCTAATAGAGAAGAAGCTATGAAAAAAGTCATGGCTATTAACCATAGCGTCATTCCCATACCTGAACCTGGAATAGCTTGCTCTAAAGCTGACAACGGAGGATACACAACCCATCCACCACCTGCTGGTCCATTTTCAAGAAACAAAGAAATGAACATAATTACACCAGAGATAAAGAAGAACCAGTATGATAGCATATTCATAAATCCAGAAGCCATATCTCTCGCTCCAATTTGAAGAGGAATCAAGAAGTTGGAAAATGTTCCACTCAAACCTGCTGTCAAAACGAAGAAAACCATAATGGTGCCATGCATGGTCACCAAAGCAAGATAGAAGTTAGGATCAAGTTTACCTCCATCATCAATCCAACCTCCAAGAATTGGTTTCAGGAATGTCATATCCATATCAGGGAAACCTAATTGTAGTCTGAAAAGGATAGAAAGAAAACCACCTATCAATGCCCAGAAAATACCGGTAACCAAAAATTGTTTACCTATCATCTTATGGTCAATCGTGAAAATATACTTCGTTATGAAGTTTTCTTTGTGTTCATGATCGTGATCATGGTCATGAGCACTATGTGACGCTACGCTAGCTGTTGCCATAATGAATTTAATTTAATTACTTATGTTCACTGATAGTAATATCAGCCAATTCTTTTAGTTCTACAGATAAATTCTCCACAAGAGCTGGGTTATTAACTATATATGGTTTCTGTTCTGACTTCCACTTTTCGAACTCTTCAGGTGTTACAACCTTAATGATTTTTTTCATTGAGAAGTGACCACGACCACAAATTTCAGTACATGCGATTTCATATTCAAAATCTTCATTTCCTAGTTGTGCTCTCATTTCTTCAGTAGTCAATGTAGGAGTGAACCAAAATCTTGTTGGCATTCCTGGTACAGCGTCCATTTTCAACCTCATGTGCGGAGCGAATACTGAATGTAAAACATCTCTTGCTCTTATTTTAAATAAGACAGGCTCTCCTTTCGGGATGTAAACTACAGGTGAAGCAAAATCATCTAAAGAATTCTTATCTGAGAAATCTACACCAGACAAATTATTTACTTCATTAATTAACCTATAGTCATGGTTACCTAAAACATTATCCATTCCTGGATATCTTACTTCCCAAGCGAATTGATACCCCATAATTTCGACAACATGTGAATTTTCTGGTGCAGGCGCTGTGATGTCAGACCAAGCTTTCCAACCCCCAATTACCAATAATGCAAGAACAAAAGCAGGAACAATTGTCCAGATAACCTCTAATTTGTTGTTATCTGGATAAAAAGTCGCTTTACGCTTTTCATTATACTGATATTTGTATGGAAACCAGAACAATAAAATGTGAGTAATAATAAACACAATTCCAGTTACAGCCATTGTAATCCAGAAAAGATTATCCGTGATGGCTCCATGTTCAGAAGCTAAAGGAAGATTGTAATTATCAAACTCTTTAATTGAATACCAGAACATTAAACCACCACCAACAAGGAGGAATACTACAAATAGAATAGCATTAACCTTATTACTACTTGAAGCAATTTTTTTATCAGAGCCTTTTACAACCGAGACCAATGTCTGAATTCTGTAAACCATCCAAATTATGGATAGCAAAAGCAAAATACCTACTGCAATAAGAAATCCGTACATAATTATAATTTTTTCGGATAAATGTTAAATGTGATGATGATAACTTTCCTCCAACATTGGATGATTTTTGGCTACAAGATTGCCTTTTGCTAAACCTTTCAAAGCTACAAAGCCAAAAGCAGAAGCAAATACTAAAAGCATTCCTATTTCCATCAAACCAAACCCACCATTGTGACCCAATGTTCCTGGTTGAACCATTAAGAAGAAGTCAAACCAATGTCCAAGGATAATCAAAGAACAAACCACTTTCAAGAAAATAGTATGTCTTTTAGAATCACGTGTCATTAAAACAAGGAAAGGCAACACAAAGTTTAATGCTAGATTTACAAATATAAACGGGCTATACACATCACTTGACAACCTCTCTACAAAGTACACAGACTCCTCAGGAATGTTTGCATAATAAATCAATAAAAATTGCGAGAACCAGATGTATGTCCAGAATATAGAAAAAGCAAATACAAACTTTCCTAGATCGTGGATATGGTTTTCATTAACCATCTCTAAGTAGCCTTTTTCTTTTAAGAAAACAGTAATTAGAGTAATCACTGAAAGGCCAGCTACAAACCAAGACGCAAAAACGTACCAACCAAACATAGTAGAGAACCAGTGCGTATCGATCGACATTACCCAATCCCAAGCTGAGACTGAAGAAGTGATTCCGAAAAGAATCAAGAAAATAGCGGACCATTTTCTAATATTAGACCAGTTATGACTACCTGATAGATTATCTTCTGCAAAAGACAAATTTTTCAATTTATTGAAAAAGAAAATCCAGATTCCAAAGAATGCAAACATTCTCACAATATAGAAGATCGGGAAAGATCCTTTTTCCATTGGCCAATAAAAAAATGCACCTTTACCATCTATGATTCGATCATAATGCTCTAAATCATTAGTATCATACAAATAGCTATGTGTCCAATGGAATAAGTCATGATTCGCAACAAAGAAAGTTACAATCATCAAGACGGCAGCAAATGGCAACCAATTCCCTAAAGACAACATTACTCTTAAGATTCCTGTTGACCAACCTGCTTGAGCAGCATATTGAATAGCAAAGAAGAAAACACCAATAATTGCAATTCCCGTAAAGTAAACATTGTTGATCCAAAGGTTTGCATATAACCTTTCATACCAATGGAAAGCATGACCACCAGCTTCTTCAGCAGCACCATGATCACCGCCTCCAAAAATTCCTGTTAGAATGCCTGCAATTAACAAGACAGCACCAATGCCAAGACCTACGAAAAGGGTCTTTTTGATGGAAGCTGTGAAATCAAATTTCTGATCTAAATTATAGTTTGAAACGTGCGCCATGATTATTGCTTCTGAATTTCTTGTTTAACATAGTGAACAATTTTCCAAATTCTTTCTTGAGGAATTTGAGACCCGTGTGCACCCATTCTTCCTTTACCTTTCATGATAACATGGAAAATGTGACCTTCAGGAAGATTTACATAAGCACCACCTTTAAGATTAGCAACACCACCAATTACTTGACCAGCTAAACCATCACCTTCTCCATTAATGCCATGACATGCTGTACAATATTGAAGATATAATTGTTGCCCTTCTGCAAGAACCTGATCTGTCAACTCAACTGGATTTTGAATTTCTGCAGCTTTTTCTAATTCAAATGCTTTCAATCTATAAGGAAGCATACCATCTTTTGTTCTAGGAACGGTATTGGCAACAGGCTCTCTCATGTTCATCCTATTAGGATTGTTGACGTTTGAATTGAAGAATTCGCCTTTTTCGTCTTCTCTAGTAGACAACCATTGACCTTCATCTTCATTTACAATCTGTGTTAAACCTTCGTAAGGAACAGAGTTATACATTTGCGGAGCATATTCGTATCCCGGATTATCTCCAGAAGCACCACAAGAGGCAAGCCCTAAGGCAACTCCTGCAGTAGCGATAACATATATGGATTTTATCAATTTCATATTGTCTGAGTTACTAATCAAAACTTTTATTATTCACTTCTGAAGCTCCGGAAGATTTCAAAATCTCTCCTATTTGAGCCTCACCTATTGAAGCATTGGTAGCCAAATCAATTGCCATTACGTGCTTATCATCTGTAATTCTCAAGTCAAAGATCCTAGGCTGAGCCCAAGGCTTCAAGTTGGAAGAAATCATAAACACACCAACCATACCGAATGCTGCCAAGAGAACAGTTAATTCGAAAGTTACCGGGATAAAGTTTGGAAGACCTGCATAATCTTTACCACCGATAATCATAGGCCAGTCAATTTTCATCATGTAAAACTGCATGGTCAAAGCCAATGTAGTCCCTAAGATTCCGAAAAGAAATGCTGCAATAGGAAGTCTACTTCTTTTGTAACCTAGTACATCGTCAATTCCATGAACAGGAAAAGGAGAATAAACTTCATGAATCTTCACGCCGCTCTCTCTTACTTTGGATACAGCGTCTAACAACACATCCTCATCTTCAAATACACCGAGGACAAAATTCTTATCTCTTTCCATGATTATTTATTTACTTTTTCTGAAGAAGACTTAACGATAGATTTCACCTCAGCCATGTTGATTACCGGGAAGAATTTGGCAAATAACAAGAAGAGGGTAAAGAACAATCCAAATGTTAATAGATAAACTCCTACATCCGAAATCGTTGGGTAGAACATCGCCCATGAAGATGGTAAGTAATCTCTGTGAAGAGAAGTAACGATGATCACAAATCGCTCGAACCACATTCCTATATTCACTACAATTGACAAAGCAAAGGTTGCTACAATAGAAGTTCTAATTTTCTTGATCCAGAACAATTGTGGTGAAATCACATTACATGTCATCATAGACCAGTAAGCCCACCAATAGGGACCAAATGCTCTGTTGATGAATGCATATTGTTCTGCTGCTACACCTGAATACCAAGCGATGAAAAATTCAGTGATATAAGCGATACCTACAATAGAACCTGTGATGATGATTACTATGTTCATCAACTCAATGTGTCCAATCGTGATATAATCTTCTAGTTTGAATACTTTTCTTGTGATGATCATCAAGGTCAATACCATTGCAAATCCTGAGAAAATCGCACCTGCCACGAAATATGGAGGGAAGATAGTCGTGTGCCATCCAGGGATAACTGAAGTAGCAAAGTCAAAAGATACAATTGTGTGAACTGACAATACCAAAGGAGTAGCTAAACCAGCTAAGATCAAAGCAACAGATTCATATCTGCTCCAAGTCTTCGCTGCGCCATCCCATCCAAAAGAAAGTGCTCCGTAAATGGTCTTTCTTAACCCAGTTGCTCTATCTCTAATCGTAGCAAAATCAGGAATCAAACCAATATACCAAAACACTAAGGATACTGAGAAATAAGTAGAAATTGCAAATACGTCCCAAAGAAGTGGAGAGTTGAAATTCACCCAAAGTGAACCAAAAGTATTTGGCAAAGGAAGTGCCCAATAAGCTCCCAACCATGGTCTACCCATGTGAATTACCGGGAACATTGCAGCACAGATAACAGCGAAAATCGTCATTGCTTCAGCAGCTCTGTTGATCGCCATTCTCCATTTCTGTCTAAATAATAGCAATACTGCGGAAATCAAAGTGCCAGCGTGACCGATACCAACCCACCATACGAAGTTAGTGATATCCCATGCCCAGCCTATAGTCTTATTTAGACCCCACATACCAATACCTTCCCAAAGGGTCGCTACCAGTGCAAGACTCCCTAACAATAAGGTACCCACTGCGACTAAGAGACCAAGAATCCAACCTAAAGATGGTTTTCCTTCTACCTGTCTTGATACGTCGTGTGTGACGTCTTTTAAGGTTTTACCGCCTGTAATTAGCGGTTCGCGTACGGATGAAGTTACCTGCATATCTTATAAAATTATTTTTTACGCTTCTGATTTATCCTTATTTCTGATTTTGGTAAAGTACCACACATTAGGGTTAACATTCACCTCTTCTAACACATGGTATGCTCTTTCTTCATTCACCTCTTTAGTTGCAGAAAGTGTTTCTTCCTGAATTTTAAGAGTAGAATAAATTTTACTGCTTGTATCATTCATATCTCCAAATACAATTGCATCTGTAGGACATGCTGTCGCACAAGCGGTGGTGATTTCACCATCCTGAACTTTTCTGCCTTCTCTTTTGGCAGTCAATTTTCCAGATTGGATTCTTTGCACACACATGGAGCATTTTTCGATGACACCTCTGGATCTTACAGTCACATCAGGATTCAAGACCATCTTACCCATATCATCGTTTTGCGCAACGTTTACAGTAGAGAAATCTTTGTTATCGTGATATTTGAACCAGTTGAATCTTCTTACTTTATATGGACAGTTGTTTGCACAATATCTTGTGCCAATACATCTGTTATATGTCATTTGGTTAAGACCCTCAGAAGAGTGTGTAGTAGCAGCAACTGGACAAACAGTCTCACAAGGAGCGTTATTACAGTGCTGACACATCATTGGCTGGAATACTACTTCTGGATTTTCAGAAGCGATTTCCAATCCATCATTGTCACCCACCTCGGCATCAGAACTGTAATATCTATCGATTCTGATCCAAGCCATTTCCCTTCTGTTCAAGACTTCTTGCTTACCTACTACTGCAACGTTGTTTTCAACTTGACAAGCAACAGTACAAGCTCCACAACCAATACAAGAGTTCATGTCAATAGCAAGACCCCAATGATGTTGGCTGTATTGATGTCCTTTCCACAAGGAAATTTTAGATGGTTTTACAAACTCACCTTCTTTGTAGATTTTTGGTTGGTATCTACCTGCATAAGCATTGTCTTTGTACTCAGGAAGGATTGATTCCTGCACGACAAAGTTTCTGCCCATGTAAGTTTGATGCGTCTGAGTTTGTGCAATTTTATATGTATCAGCCAACAGTTCAATGCTGACCCCTTCAGTAATATCAAAATTTACAAACCCCTTAGAGTTGTCTAGCAATTCATAAGCATTCACACCTACTCCATTTGCTACTCTACCGGCATTTGTTCTACCGTAACCTAAGGCAAGACCCACAGTACCAATCGCTTGACCTGGCTGAACCAATACAGGAACGATGATGGATTTATCTCCAATGGTCAATTTAGCTTTCTGAGTTGCTCCTTCGAACATCTTCAAGCCATTTTCATTTGCCCATTTTTGAGAAACTGTCAAGTAGTTATCCCAAGTTGCTTTTGTAATTGGATCTGACATTTCTTGCAACCATGGAATGTTGGCAAAAGTACCATTACCTATTCCAATTTTGGAATAGATTACCAATTCCGTTGCTGCATTATCTGCTTTGTATGTTCTTGAGATTGCTGCTGCAGCACTAGAAGCATCGGCTACAGATCCTACAGAACTTGGTTCAGAAGCAATAGAAACAACTCCATTAAATAAAGATTGATCCCAATATTGCTGGAAGTCAGTCAACTCAGATTGAGAAGCAAAAAGTGTAGAATTCCAGTTTTCCTGTAAGAAATCATAATAATTTGTTTCCATACCAGCCCATACTAAGAATGTCTCTTGCGCTTGTCTAGTATCGAATAACGGCGAAATCGTTGGCTGAGCCAATGAATACTCCCCTTTTCTTGGATTGAAATCATTCCAAGATTCTAAATAATGATGATCTGGAGCGACATATTGTACCAAAGATGCTGTTTCGTCCATGGTCATGTTTGTAGCAACAGATACTTTTGCTTTTGCAATTCCAGCTGCCAATTCAGCACCTTTAGCAAAATCATAAGCTGGGTTACAGTTGTAGAAAACAACTCCTCCTACTCTACCTGCATTCAAATCAGCAACAAACTGATTCATTTTTGCATCATCACCTTTTCTAAAGTAAGAAGGTGTAGAGAAATCAACAGTGACGCCGTTGTTTCCTAATAGATCATTAATCTCATTGATTACAATCTGTACGTTTGGATCATTTGATCCTGAAACGACAATTGAAGCACCTCTATTTGCCCAAAGTTCGTTAGCAGCTTTATCTAAATGCGCAACTTCAATTGCTGTTGCATTGTAACTCGCTGCTCCGGCTTTTTTAGCAAGTGCGTTATATAATGAAAGAACGGCCAATCCACTAGCAGACGCTTTAATTGGTGTTCTGTAATCTGCATTAGAACCAGTCAATGAAAGGTTTGACTCAAACTGGAAGTGTCTCGACATCTCAGGTTTTTCCTTAGAAATCTTTCTTCCTTTTGCATATTGTCTGGCAAATTCGATTGGAGAAATCCAAGTTCCTAAGAAATCAGCTCCAAAACTAACAATAACCTTCGCTTGATCAAATTTATAAGTAGGCAAAACAGCTTCTCCATAAGAGGTTTCTGCTGCTTTTGTAATTCCGTAATTCGAAATTGGATCGTATGTGATCACTTCTGCACCACCGAAAGCTTCTGAAAATTGTGCTAAAGCCTTCTCTGTAGATGGAGAAAGAATCGTATTAGTGACGATTTTCACAGAACCCGCAGACGCTAACTGTGACTTCACTTGAGCATCGATCGTCGCCCAATCAGACTTTTCACCATTGATGTATGGTCCAGTTAGTCTTTGTTTGTCGTACAATGAAAGCACAGATGCCTCCACGATAGCACTTACACCTTTTCCATTGATAGGAGAAAGTTCGTTCCCATCGATTTTGATAGGACGACCCTCTCTTGTTTTTACTACAATAGATGCATAATCTCCTCCAGAGGAAAAGGTTGATGCATAATAGTTTGGAATAGAAGGGTTGATATCAACTGGTTTGTTGACATAAGGGATAGCTTTTCTTACTGGAGCTTCGCAAGCTGCTAAAGAAGCTGCTGCTAAACTGAATCCCATTAACTTCAAGAAATCTCTCCTTGAGGGACCTCCATCTTCACCATTATTAGATGGTAAATATTCAGGGAATTCTCTATCTGCATTTTTAACAAACTCTGGATCGTTTGTCAATTGCTCTAACCCTTTCCAGTATGTCTTGTTATTTTCTTTCATTGTATATTCAAGAAAAGTATGTTCTGAATTGATTTAAATTAATAGTGACACTTAGCACATTCTAGACCACCGATGTCCTTCACTTTAAGGGCATTTTTGCTATCTGAATGGAGTTGCACTAATTTATCGTAATATTCATTGCCAGCGGCTTTGATATCAGTTTGTCTGTGACAGTCAATACACCATCCCATAGTTAAGGAACTATGCTGATAAACAACTTCCATCTCTTCTATTGGACCATGACAAGTCTGACACTCTATCCCACCCACTGCGACGTGCTGAGAGTGATTGAAATAAGCCAAATCAGGTAGATTGTGAATTCTCACCCACTCAATTGGCTGATTGTTGTCAACCGCATCATAGATTTTTTGGATCTCAGTTGAAATACCTTCTTTTCCACCAACATTTTGTATATGCTGATGACAGTTCATACAAATGTTTGCAGATGGAATATTTGCTGATTTTCCTATTTCAACACCAGTATGACAATACTGACATTCAATTTCATATTGACCCGCGTGAAGTTGATGTGAAAATGCAATTGGCTGCTTTGGCTGATATCCTTGCTGAACACCTATGGTATATAAACCATCAATTGCGGTCTTCGCTACTAAGGCTATTACTAATGCGGTCACAATGACTACAAATGCGTCACTCCTCAATACTTTTTTTACATCAAATTTTTGATTGATGAATTCAGAATCATCTTCCTCTAGTTTCTGATTATTCAAATACTTTGTTAGTACTGAAATAATTAAACCTAAGACAATAAGAATAAGAAGCAAAACTACAACAAGCACTGCCAGGATAATTGTCAGGTACTCACTTGGAACACCAGATCCTCCTGCTGCTTGCGCCACTTCACCATCACCAGCACCTTCCGCAACCGCAGCTTCCTTATCACCATATTCAATATAAGAAAGTAGGTTATCAAGTTCTGTATCGCTTAAAAACTCATGCTGAGGCATTGCAAGATTATTGTACTCACTGTACAAAGCATTTGCTTGTGCATCTCCAGAAGCAATTAATGCAGCAGAGTTCTTGATAAAACTCTTTGCCCATTCGATAGATCTTCGATCTGTCACCCCTCTAAGGGCAGGGCCAGTGTATTTTTGATCTAGTTTATGACAGGTTTTACAGTTGGCATTAAAAACAGATTTACCTGCAGAAATTGCCTCTTCACTGTCAGAAACATCGGGATTAGCTGCAAAGGATTGAGCTCCCAAAACGAGGAAGAGCATCAAAGCCAGAGTGCTTAATCTTAAGGGAACACCTAATAATGAGCGTTTGATCGACATATTTAATACTTATTAAACAGTTTAATTCACGGTTTTCTAATAAACAGTGCAAATGTACTACCCCAATTCTACATTTCAAACTTGACTTTTATACATGGTACTAACTTGTAAATAGACCTCATAACATTATAAAAAACTGTTATTCAGCATATTACAATGAATCCAATGAACTTTAAAATAATTTAGAATCTTTATAAATAAAACATAATTGGTAGAAATAATTTATTAGGAAAATCCCCAATAAAAACATGTACGATATCTTGATAATTTTCCATTGGGGTTTTGGAATAAATCAGATAATCTCTACATTTGCATTCCATTTAAAAAAATGGTCGGGTGGCCGAGTGGCTAGGCAGAGGTCTGCAAAACCTTGTACAGCGGTTCGAATCCGCTCTCGACCTCCAATTTCAAAAGCATCTTCATTCAGAAGGTGCTTTTCTTTTTTCAAGAAACTACCATTCAGCACTTCCTCTTCGACCCTTGTAATTCTAAGTTAGTTTTTAAAAATCGTATTCCATATATTAAAGGTATCAACAAAATACCTTTCCGATGAAGACAATTTCTTTTCAGCTAAATGGCAAGAACAAAGAAATTCAAGCAGATCCTGAGGAACCTCTTTTATATATTCTCAGAGATGAATTTGAGCTTTCAGGTGCCAAATTCGGCTGCGGACTTCAGCAATGTTCCGCTTGTATGGTTTTGGTAGATGATCAAGCAGTACCGACTTGCCTTAGTCCTTGCGAGACTTTTCAAGGAAAAAACATAGAAACGATTGAAGGATTGAAACAAGGGAATAAACTCCATCCTGTTCAAGAAGCATTTGTCCAAGAGCAGGCTGCACAATGTGGCTATTGTCTCAATGGCATGCTTATTTCCGCAGTTTCGTTGCTCCGATCAAACAATAACCCATCAGAAGAAGAAATCAAAGAAGCTTTGAATAGCGTCATTTGCCGCTGTGGTACACATTCGAGATTTATTAAAGCTGTAAAGAACGTTTCTGAATCAAAGTTGTAAATCATGGAAAACTTTAAACTCCCAAAAACCGACAGACGCTCCTTTTTAAAAGCTTCCGGCCAATTACTTATTGGCTTTAATCTTTTTCCACTTGCATTTTGCAGTCCCAAAGAAGCTGAAGAATTAAAGGCTTTATACGAGGGAATTCCTGAGCGGGCACATCAAGGAAAAGATGTTATTGATTCTTGGATCAGATTGGATGCTGATGGTCATGTAACGGTATTGACTGGGAAGCAAGAACTCGGTCAAGGCATCAGAACAGCATTGATGCAGATTGCTGCTGAAGAACTTGATGTACCTTTTGAAATCTGTCATATCATCAATGGAGACACTGGTCAAACTGCAAACGAAGGATATACAGCGGGAAGTAATTCTGTAGAAGGTAGCGGAAGTGCTATTCGCCAAGCTGCATCAGAAGCTAGACTGTATTTACTTAAAGAAGCAGAAAAAGAATGGGGCATTTCTACCGATCAACTTGAAGTTAAAGATGGTGTCATACTTGGACCTGAAGGAAAGAAAAAATCTTATTGGGAAATTTTGGATGGTAAGTTTTTAGAAGGAAATATCACTGGAGAGGCAAGAATAAAGTCTCCTGAAAAGCATCAAATCATTGGAAAAACATTTCAAAGAGCAGAAATCCTAGACATGGTTCAGGGAAAAGCTCACTTTGTACATGATTTGAGATTTCCGGATATGCTACACGCGAGAGTGGTTCATCCACCTTCGTATGGTTCAACACTAAAATCGCTCGATACTGACTTAATTTCAGGTATGGCGGGTGTTGAAAAAGTCATTGTCGATGGAAGTTTTGTGGCTGTTGTAGCCAAAAGAGAATATCAAGCCATCAAAGCATGGCAAAAAATCAAAGAAGTAAGCGAGTGGGAAAAATCAGAAATTAAAGTAATGTCTGACGCTCTTTTTGCTGACATGGAGCGAAATTCCAATTCTCCTCAAGAGGTAGAAAAGCATCCAAATATCAAATCTGTGATTGACAAGGCAACAAAATCACATCAATCCATTTACAGAAAACCCTATCACATGCACGGATCTACAGGTCCTGGCTGTGCTGTAGCAAAATGGGAAAGTCAGAATCTAACTGTTTGGTCTCCCACTCAGGGCGTTTATCCCTTACAAAATACACTCGCAGATTTATTGGGACTGGAAAAAGAAAACATCAGATGTATAGGAATGCCAGGTTCGGGCTGTTATGGACACAACAGTGCTGATGATGTTTCAGCAGAAGCAGCATTGATTGCCAAGCAGCTTCCTGGCAAGCATATCAGACTTCAATGGATGCGAGATAACGAGCATCAATGGGAGCCTTATGGATCAGCTATGCAGATTGCGCTTGAAGCAGGTATAGATCAAGAAGGGAAAATCACAGCTTGGAAAACACAGGTTTGGTCAGATACCCATAGCACACGACCAAATGGTCGAGCAGGACATTATGTTTCGGCAAGACATTTGGAAAATGCTTTTGAATTTCAAAAAGGAGGATTTTCTGGTGGATCTTACAGGAACGCTTCTCCACTTTATACTATTCCAGATCGGGAGCTCTTACTCCATAATTATGAAGGACCATTAAGAACTTCTGCTTTAAGGGGATTGGGTGCTTATGGAAATATTTTTGCTCTGGAATCATTTATAGATGAATTGGCAGCTCTTGCTGAGATTGATCCTTTTGAGTTTAGGATCAAAAACCTAGATAATCTAAGAGCCATTGAAGTGATCAAAACCCTGAAAAGTAAATGTAATTGGGAAAATAGAGATCAAAGTGGAGCTATAGGCTATGGGCTTGCTTTTGCCCAATACAAAAATTCAGCTTCCTATTATGCAGTACTTGCGGAAGTCCACAAGAGTCCGACAGAAGGTAAATTCAGATTGCACAAACTCACTGGAGCCATCGATTCCGGTCAATGCATTAATCCTGATGGGTTAAAAAACCAAACCGAAGGAGGAATGATCCAATCTGCAAGTTGGACAATCATGGAAGCGGTGCAATATGATGCAAACGGTATCACAAGCAGAGACTGGAACTCCTACCCTATCATGCGGACAATGGATGTTCCTGAAGTCGAAGTGCATATCATCAATCGACCGGAAGAAAAACCTCTTGGCGCTGGTGAAGCCGCTCAAGGGCCTGTCGCTGCTTCTATTGTAAATGCTTTGTCTTCTCTTGTGGACAAAAGGGTTTATGAATTGCCTTTGAAGGAGTATTTTGAGGTTTGATTTTTATAAAAACTAATTCTATAAAGGAATCTTCACCAACTCTCTTCCTCCTCTCGGACTTGAAACAGGAAAGATCAGTGAATTACCATCATCCCCCCAAGAAATTGAAGAACCAATCTTAGTAATTCTATAATCAGACTTCTGAGTACTGAAAAATGTAACCTGCTTCAACTCCTTAGAAACCAAATCTAGCAACCAAACCTGTGAAATTCCAGAACGATCAGATATGAAAGCTAGTTTATTCGCATCGACCGGTGAAAAAGAAGGCGAAAAATCACTCCATTGGGAAACCATTAAATCTACTTTTTGCCCTCCACTAGCCATGTCAAATCCGAAAATATGGTATACTGGCCTATCGTTAAACAATTGTAAGTGATCTACAGCCACCATTTCTGTGATTTGAGAAACATCCAAGCCATAAAAAGGAGACATGCCAGCTAAAAGTTCAGGATCCCGGAAAGAAGGAAACACAGGTGAAGTATTTCCAAAAAAATCACGCTGCCATAAACCAAAATCCTCTCTATTTAAGGAATCTGAATAAAAAAACACTTGTTCATCATCTTTGCTGAAACTTGGTAAGTATTGTTGATGAAAGCCCCCACTGATTAAGGTAAATTCTTCTCCTTCCAAATCAAATATTTCTAAATGGGAAGGCAAAACTCCTTGTACAGATTGAGAAAGTCCTGATGTTGTGACATAAATCAGTCTCTTCCCATCCGATGACCAATTAGGTTGGTTGGCATTTCTTTTTACTAAGTAATGTTGCTGTGCTTCTTTATCCCAAATAAAAAGACTTAAGGCTCTCCGCTCCTCGCCTGCTTCTGTAAATTGCACATCAGAAACATAGGCCACTTTACTACCCAAAGGACTTAGCCTAGGATGCATAAGTGCGTGACCAGACATATCTAACCGAAAAACCAATTCAATTTCTTGAACCTCCGCTGGAATAATCATAACCGTATTGGAATCAACCGAAGTACCTGCCCTATTGGACTTGATAAAAAATTCATAGGCTTCTCCCTTACTTACATCTCCAAACAAAAATTGATTGGTACCGCTAGGCAAGCGAATTACTCTTTCAAAATTTTGAGCACCGGGTCTTTTTACAAACAGTTCATAATTGCTGGCACTTACCTCATTTCGGATACAGTTAAACCCATTACAAATTCTTACATCCCCCCATTGAAGCATAATATTCCCATCATCCGTGAGATCCGAATAAAGTGTTGATCTTACAATTGATGATCCTTCAGGAATAGCGTCTTCGTACTGCTTTTCGCAACTGAACAAAAGAAATATTAAAATAATCGCACTTAACTTTTTCATAAACTTCGGTCAAAAGCATCCTGAAATTAAAACTCACTTTTCACTAGACGGAAAAAAATTTCAAAACGCTACATAAAAATCCACAACTTAATAATCAGGATTAATAAATAAAGTATCTAAAATATAGCTTTTATAAAACCCCTACTGTAATCACAGGATTTTAATGATTTATCATAAGAACATTTCCTTTTATGTATATCCGCTTTCTTACCAGTAGTCATTTAAAATAATCCTAAATTTAAATTGCTACGCCTCGGCGCACAAATGTGGACTTTTAGCTGTCGACTATTGACAATTATCCGCAAGATTATTTGTGATAAAATCAAAAAGTGTTTTTTTTGACGAAAATTATATTTCCTATTTTGTTAGTTGATTCTAGTTTTATATTTATTATTTCCCTACCAATCTCACTTTATAAATCCTCAAAAAATCCTCTTCCTCTTCTTCATTTGGGCTCCTTTGCATCCACAAAAACCCATCACTAGAAGCAAAGCCACTTGTGCTTACACCTTCCATAAATGGAATATTTCCAACTTGTATTAAACTCTCCTTTTCAAGAATTAACATTCCTTGGGACACCTCTTCAGCTGCTTTGGCATAAAGCCTTTCTGATTCTTCTTGATCTCCTGATTCCCAAAGTTCATCAAGTTCTTTCATGGTACTTTCAGGAATCCCTCCATAACAATGTAGGATAAGGTAATCATCCACTACATGGATATTTCTAATCGCAGGCGTACTTCCTTTGATCGTCACAGAACCTTTATAAAACTCCTCCCTAGACGTCACAGGAAGTTTTTCAAAGCCCGGAATGATAAGATCGACTGTACTTTCTAACTCAGCACCTGACTGACTAAGCTTATAAACCCGCAATTTAGGCTCTCCACCAAATGAAACATAAAGTCTATCACCACTCGCTTCCAAAGCTGGCGCGTAATCGCTCTCAAAATAACCATTTCCATCAAGAAATTGACTTCCTTCTTCAAAAGGTACAATTTCTAAGAAAGTTTCTCTTTCTACATCAATCAGCTCAAATGCTTTGAATGTATCATAAAATTTTTGCTCTCTTGGATAGGTATCCCGTGTCCTTACCGATTTACTCAATAAGTATAGCTTCCCCGCCAAATTTACAGTTTCCATCCCTTTACCGACAAAACTCATAAAACCTGCCCCTCCTAAAGATTCAGGATGAGACATTTTCTTGACCATATTACCACCTAGGTCAAAAACAAAAACACCATTCATACCTGCCAAAGCAACTTGCTCTTCATCTATGAATCCTGGGAATTCCATCAAAAAACCATATGCATCAGGTGTATCTCCTTTTTTAGAAAATCTACCAATAATTGCCCCATCACTATCAGTAAAGAGAAACTCTTTGCTAGAATAATCATAGAATGCAAATCGATCCGCCATAGGGCTGACATCCACAAGCATAGGGCTTCCTAAAACATTGATTTCTAATGAATCGACAATAATCAAAGAATAGCCATATTCATTTTCAAGGCTTTGCTCTTTCGGGCTGGAACATGAAAAGATGGCTATTGGAATTAGGTATAAGTAAATGACCTGTTTCATAGAAAAGCTATATCAATTAAGAAGTTAACTGTGATTTAAAAATCGACTATTAATTATAGTATAAAAAATAGGTTTTCCCAAAACTTACTAGAATAAAAAAAGTGACCACCTTTCGGCAGCCACTTTTTTAAATATAGGATAAACAAAGTCTAAAGTCTTGCGTCTTTAGTCTTGTGTCTTATTTTTTCCCGCCTTCCATTTTCTCTTTCAACTCTGCTAAAGCATCTAAATCACCTAAAGTGGATTTTTCAGCTGGTGTAGCGGATGAAGGAGCGTCTTCTTTCTTCTTAGCTTTCTTTGGAGCTGGAGCAGGTTTTACTTCTTCTCTAAAGGTGGCTGTGTGTGAAAGGACAATTCTCTTATCATCTTTAGAGAATTCAGTTACTTTAAAGTCTAATGCTTCACCTACTTCTACAGAAGAACCATCTGCTTTTTCCAAGTTTTTGGAAGTAGCAAACCCTTCTAATCCATAAGGAAGTTCAAGAACTGCACCTTTATCATTTTTAGAAACTACAGTACACTTGTGATCAGAACCTACAGGGAATACGCTTTCGAAAGTATCCCATGGATTTTCTTCCAATTGCTTATGTCCTAGTGCTAATCTTCTGTTTTCTACATCAAGTTCCAAAACAGCAACATCCAAGTCATCACCTACTTTTACAAACTCTGAAGGATGCTTGATTTTCTTAGTCCAAGAAAGATCAGATACGTGAACCAAACCATCGATTCCTTCTTCCAATTCAAGGAATAAGCCGAAGTTTGTCAAGTTTCTTACCACACCTTTGTGCTTAGTGCCAACTGCATATTTTGCAGCCATGTCACCTTTAGTCCAAGGATCTTCAGTCAATTGCTTGATTCCAAGAGACATTTTTCTCTCGTCCTTGTCCAATGTCAATACAACAGCTTGGATTTCATCACCAACTTTCACAAAGTCAGCTGGATTTCTCAAGTGCTGTGACCAGCTCATTTCAGAAACGTGGATCAAACCTTCTACTCCAGGAGCAAGTTCTAAGAATGCACCGTAATCTGCTACGTTTACAATCTTACCTTGTACTTTAGAACCGATTTCAAGTTCAGCAGAAAGTGCATCCCAAGGGTGAGCAGTCAATTGCTTCATACCCAAAGAAATTCTCTTCTTGTCATCATCAAAATCAAGAACCACAATCTGAACTTTGTCGTCCAAATTGAGTACTTCTTCTGGATGATTGATTCTACCCCAAGAGATATCTGTAATGTGAAGCAAACCATCAACACCACCCAAATCGATGAATACACCGAAGTTTGTCATGTTTTTGATCACACCTTCTAGTACTTGACCTTTCTCAAGGTTGTTCAAGATCTCAGCTTTTTGTTTCTCAAGATCTTTCTCGATCAACACTTTGTGAGATACTACTACGTTATCGTTAGTGTGGTTGATTTTCACCACTTTCACTTCCATTTTCTTACCTACATAGATATCGAAATCTCTGATAGGCTTCACGTCAATTTGAGAACCTGGCAAGAATGCCTCTACACCGTAGATATCTACGATCAAACCACCTTTGGTTCTTCTTTTCACAAGACCTTCGATCACGTTATCATGCTCAAGCGCATCTTCGATATCGCTCCATGCACGAACCATTCTTGCTTTCTTTCTGGAAAGAACCAACTGACCAAGTGAGTTTTCTTGCTCTTCAATGAACAATTCAACTTCGTCACCGATCTTAAGGTCTGGAAGGTCTCTGAATTCTGTTCTTGGTACCAAACCGTCAGATTTGAAACCAATGTTGATGATCACATCTTTGTCATTGATACCTACTACAGTACCTTTGATGACTTCTTTTTCGGTGATCTCGTTCAGAGTTCCAGCATAAAGAGCTTCCATTTCGGCTCTTTTGTCTTTAGAATAACCTTCACCAAAACCTTTGGTGTCGAAATCTTCCCAGTTAAAATCTTTTTGATTAGACATATAGTAAAATAATCCTGATTTTCAACAACCCTAGGATCATCGGATTGAGGTTTTTAGTTATTAGAAAAGTCCCTGATAATCAATACCTGAAACCCCGTCCAACCGAACGGACTGCAAAGGTAAGGAAATTTGAGAAAAAGTGAATGATGTCTATAAAAAGTTTTGTGTCATAGGACGATAATTAATACTAGCAAGAACTACTAAAAAAATTGAGTCTTATCAAATTCTATCAACCTTCAAAGTAAACTCAATCTTGATTAAACAGTCAATCTAATAATTCAAAAGGTTTCTGTTCAAATATGACATCACCATCAATTTCACTAAATATTTTAACTAAACCACTTTCGCTTATGGTTACAGATAAAACCGATTCAATTTTCTTTACATTGATATTATCTCTATTTACTTGTAAAATAAAATGCTCATTTTCATCTAATCCCTCAATTTCCCTTGCAGTTAGTCTAATTATGCATAAAAAATAGACTCCGTCAAATACTGCATTTGTCATTCTCACTTCCTTTGAAAAACCATAATCCTTCCAGTATTCAAGTAATCTTTTTCCTGATTCTGTTGAAATAAGAGTTTTATTAAGATCGATTGGAATCTCACTTGTTTTACCTTCTTCAACAATTTTAATAGAGGATTTTGAGTTATCCAAAAAGAAAAAACCAGATTCTTTATATTTCCCACCAGATATAAATGGCCTCACTTCATTTATTTTATGTGAATAAACTACATCCATTGTATTAGTTTTGGTTGAAATCCAAGAAATCAAAAATTCTTTCCTGTCACTTTTTAACATAGAAATTAGATAATCGTCACCTCTTTTTGCTAATACATTAATTGTACTTACTTTTTCTTTTGATAAATCAGAAATTGAAACACTCTGTTTCATTTTAAAATCATTACCAACCACCAAAAACTCAAATGGAACTGTGTTGAATAATTCAATATCATCGTTGCCATTTTTCCAAAATTTAACAATTTGCCCTCCTGGATACATTTTTGGTACCCCTCCACCATCTTTAACTACATTTCCAACTTTATTCCTTTCTAGCTCTTTACCCTCCTTATCATAAACAATAAATAAGTTTTCATTCGTCAAAATCACAATTCTCTCTCCATCCAATTCAACATCGATTGGCATGGCATGTGGCTGAGAAAAATAAGAAGAATCGCCAAAATCGACTTTTACAATTTGTTCTGTCTTTGGGCTATTATTTGAACAACCAAAAATAAAAGTGAAGAAAATAAAAACAAACCAATTCATTTGTCTAGAATTTTTGGGTTAGTAATTGGTTTAGCTATAAAACTTCCGTCTTCAAGAATAAAGAGCAATGGAGTTTCTTCATAGTAAGAGTTTTCAATCAATTCAAAAGGACGATCCCAAAACACATTAGGTCCACTTAATTTTAAAAAGAAATTAGCTTTTGTTCTACTAGAGGATAAAATTAACACTTTTCCATGTCCATCTTCCGAAAAACTATTTACAGAACTCTGATAAATACTGACGCAAGATGAGCACCCATCCAAATTTATGACAAACACCTCATTCCCTTTTATTCCCAATTCATCAAAGTAACTGTTGATTGAAAATTCATTATTTTGAGAACATGAAAAACAGCATGTTAATAAAAGAAATAACTTTAACTTACTCATTTGAAATAAATTCAAAAATGTCAATTTCTATAGAATCTTCATGTAGATTAACCCAAAATGGATTATTTCTAGGTAAATAAAGTCCTTCTGGACCAACAAATGCATTGTATATCAAATATTTTTTGTCTGGAAAACTAATTTCTTTCAGCATATTGAAATCTTTATCTAAAACCAGTATCGAGAATTTTCTTGCTTGTCGATAAGTTGGGTAAATTTCATTTGAGTAATTTTTCAAAGGTTGATAAACAACTCGATAATATAACTCTCTAAACTTGTCATAGAATACCTCACCATACCTAAGATTTGTCAAACTTACTTCATGCTCCATTTTATCAGTCGGCACAGTTGAAAAAGCTTTTAGTTTATTCTTGTCAATTGAATTTTTTACTAAGTGTTTTTCGATATTTTTTGTTGCAAAATCAACCTTTATTAAATGATCCAACAGGGGCCAAGAATAAACAAAAGAGTTACCATCAAATAGCCTAAAAAAAATCATGTCATATGTAGACCAAATTTCGTCTCTATAAGTCTCTGGATAGACTAAACTAGAATCCATAAACAACTTGTTTGAATTTAAATCATATTCAATTCCTAATGGATAAGATTGATTAATATTTGATGGGTTTTGCATATCAAATAAAGGGTATCGGCTAAAAAAAACTTTATTTTTGAAATAAAATGATGGGTTCGTTGATGTTGAAATATGATTAATTACACCAAACTTTTCAGTTTCTAAGGCTGGTGTTTTAATAACATTTTTCACTTCACCTTCTCTATTTAAAATCAATGTCCCATTTATTCTTCCTTGTGGGAATACAAATAAAGTATCTTTGTTATGATAATGAAACCCCTGAGCAATAGTTGTTATACCATTTGGGCCATCAACTGGGAAATGAATCCTTTTCTTCATTTCTCCACTATTTAAATCATATTCATCTATTGAATTTGTAATTTTATTAAGGACATAGAGAAAATCATTTTCAGGTTCTTGATGAAATTGAACCCTTAATAATTCATTCGATGTTGAATCATCCAAAGCTAAATTAATTGTTCTCACTAAATACGAGTCAGAATCAATAATATTTTCACTTTTAATATTTGAACATGAGAATAAAATCATCCCATATAAAACAATAAAGAAATATTTTTTAAAAATTGACATTTTTTTACTTGTAAAGGATTAAACATGATGAAGAACTAAAACTCAAAACGAGAATAAATTCTCATTTTGAGTTTTAGTTAAATTACTTGTGATCAATTAATTACAATTTTGCAAGTATTAGAACATCCTGCACAAGAATCCTCTCCTAAGTACTTTGACATCACGTATAATTGACCATGCACATCTTCTTCAAGGATTTCTCCTTCTTCATCTTCACATGCAGCATCGATATACATTGGAACAAAAAACATAGTCCCAAAAAGAAATAAGGATAATAATGACTTTTTCATAATTCAAAATTTTAAGTTATAGATTTTTTATTAATAGTTCGGTAATGAAATCACCTAAGCCACTTAATTTTTGTGCACAAATAATTGACTTACTGCAATTTACCCCCCTTTTTTTAAATCCAAATTATTTTTACCATTTTTTAAAAAAGCAAACCCCTGAAAACGCTTTCAGGGGTCATTTGCAAGCAAAGAGTTATTTAAATTGATTAAACTTGCTCAAATTTAATCAAAGTCCCAACACAATGAAAATTATTCAGTGGATTTATACCATCTATGCAGCTGTGCTTTTTGCTGTATTTATGCTGATTTTCGGCTGGTTTGTGGTCATCCCATATGCTATATCATCGAAAGCAGGAAAGTTTGCATTTTTCTTTATCCGTATTTGGGTAAGGGGCTGGTCCACTTTAGTTGGTATTCGATACAAAGTACATGGGAAGGAGCATATTGATTTAGAGCAACCTTACATTTACATCTTCAACCATAGGTCGTTCATTGACGCTCCAGTTATCCCAATGGCGATCATGCAAGAGGTAAGAGCCATTGGGAAAAAAGAATTATCTACAATCCCTGTTTTCGGCTTCATCACCTCCAGAATAGCAGTCTGGGTAGATAGAAAGGATGCAGCATCAAGAAAAGCATCCGTCAAAAGGCTACTTGAAATTCTACAAACAGGAATATCCATCGTGGTTGCTCCAGAAGGAACTAGAAATGATACAGATCAAACTTTACTTCCATTTCAAAAGGGAGCATTCCGAATGGCAATTGAGACTGGTGTACAGATCATGCCTATGGCCGTGATCGGTGCTGACCAAGTCATGCGAAGAGGCTCAATTTTGCTAAGCCCAGGTGTAATCAATATCTATTTTTCATCACCAATTGATCCAAAACCATATATGAAAACACAGGACATTTCAGGCTTATCAAAAAAATGCTTCAACAGACTAGAAGCGATGATCTTGACCCATGAATAAATCATGCTTTTGAATGACCAAAAAGCAAAGCGCACTAAACTTTTATAAAATTCGAGACTTTGACCTACATAGGTCAAAATCGCCATGCTCTATAATTGGCTTAGTGCGCTTTGTGAAAATAATTCCTATTAAGACCTAAAGCCTCTTGATCTCAATATTTCTGAACCAAACTTCATCCCCATGATCTTGGAGAGCAATTTTACCTGATTTGAAAGTGCCAAACCCAGGCATGTCTTTAAACTTACTACCTGCGATCAATTCCTCCCACTCAGGAGTCCAAAGTGTAGTTTCCACAATTTTAGTCCCGTTGAGGTGAAGCTGCAGCAGCCCATCCTTTGAGATAATCTCTGCAAGATTCCATTCACCTACAGGACTCACAGTTTCTTCGGAAGACTCAATCAAGTCATATAAATCACCAGCACGATGGGTTCTGATTTTTGCATCAGGGTGTCCATCATTGTCCAGTACTTGCATCTCCATACCTGTCATCCATGGATAAGCATACTCTTCTGATTCATGCACATAAAATATAATCCCACTATTGCCGTCTTTTGCAATTTTCCATTCTACTTTGAGGTGGAAATTATCAAATTCTTCCTCAGTCACGATATCACCACCATCACCAGTCTGCCAGCCATCTTTATTGGTAGCGTCAAGGTAGATAGCACCATCTTGAACTTTCCAAGCTGCGCCTACTTCGCCACCACCATATTTTTTCCAGCCATCAAATGATTCTCCATCAAAAAGGCTAATCCACTCCGGCTCAACTTCTACCAGTTCATTTTCAACTGTTACTTCTCTTACTTCCTCACTTCCACCGCATCCAAATGCAACTATAGAAAGTGCGAAAATTGAATATTTTAAGATTTTCATAGTTTATCTTTTCAAAAGTAAAACATACTTGATCATATCCTCCACATCAGCTCTTTCCAATTGAGGATGTGATGGCATTTGGATTTCACCCCAATTACCTACATTCCCATTGATTACATGATCAGTTAGCATGGCTACGTTTTCTGGTGTATTTTCATACTTCTCAGCTACATCTGCATAAGATGGACCTACAACTTTACGCTCTACCATGTGACAAGCTGTACATCCTGCTTCTTTAGCCTTTGCTGAACCCGTGATGAATACAGGATCGTCTTTGTACTTGTCTTCTAGACTTACTTTTACTTCTTTTGCTGGAGCTTGAGCTGTATTAGAAGTTTCTGTAGATTCAGTATTACCTCCACCACATGCATAAGCTAATGAAGAAAGCGCAATTACGCCGATAGAAAAGGGTTTAATTAGTTTCATTTTTTGTTTGTTTATTGATGGTTATTAAATTCCTAATATTTTTTTATTGAAAGCTTCATCAGAACCTGCTCCCGCAAAGTCATCAAAAGCTTTATCTGTAACTCTTATAATATGATCTGATATAAATTGAGCCCCTTCAATGGCTCCTTGCTCCGGATGCTTGATCGCACACTCCCATTCCAAAACAGCCCAGCCATCAAAATCATATTGAGATAGTTTGCTAAATATACCACTAAAATCCACCTGTCCATCTCCTAGCGAGCGGAATCTTCCTGCTCGATCAATCCAACTTTGATAACCTCCATACACACCTTGCTTTCCTGTTGGATTGAATTCTGCATCTTTGACATGGAACATTTTAATGCGTTCGTGGTAGAAATCAATGAATTCCAAATAATCTAAGCATTGCAACACAAAATGACTTGGGTCATAAAGAATATTTGCACGCTTGTGGTTATTGACTTTTTCTAAAAACATCTCAAAAGTAATCCCATCATGAAGATCCTCTCCTGGATGCAATTCATAGCAAAGATCTACCCCATTTTCTTCAAAAGTATCTAAAATCGGCATCCACCTTTTTGACAGTTCAGTGAATCCAGTATCCACCAATCCAGCAGGTCGCTGGGGCCATGGATAGACAGTATGCCACATCAATGCTCCAGAAAATGTCGCATGGGCTGTTAATCCAAGATTCTTGGAGGCTTTCGCAGCATATTTCAATTGCTGTGTAGCCCATTCTGTTTTTCCTTTCAAGTTTCCTGCTAAATTCGCTGGCGCAAAACCATCGAAAAGTTCATTGTATGCAGGATGAACAGCGACTAACTGACCTTGAAGGTGTGTGGAAAGCTCTGTGATTTCAAGTCCTGCTTCATTGACAATTCCCTTTACTTCATCTGCGTATGTTTGACTTTCAGCAGCTTTTTGCAAATCGATCATTCTCGGATCCCAAGAAGGAATCTGTACACCATAATATCCTACAGAAGCCATCCACTCACAGATTCCTTTTAGGTTATTGAACGGTGCTTTGTCATCAGCGAATTGAGCTAAAAATATCGCTGGACCTTTTATAGTTTTCATAGGTTTGTTGTTTTTTATTTTAGATTTTAAATTGTAGATTCTAGATTTTGTGAATCAAATAATAATGGAATAAATTATATCACTTTTCAATTACAAAAGGTGTCCATTTTTGATCTGATCTTGAACTCGCTAGTACATGGTCCACAAAGGCCATTCCTCTTATTCCATCTTCTGCACCTGGGAAATCAAGCCATTCTTTTTTGGGCTCTTCTCCATTTTGCTTTGCATATATACAACGAGCAAAATTTCTATAAATGTTTGCAAATGCTTCAATATATCCTTCTGGATGTCCTGCTGGGGTTCTGGTGTTTTCTTGTGCCAAAGAAGAAAGATAAGAAGACCCTGCTCTATAAATTTCTGCTGGTTTGTCAGGCCATCTTACAATCAAGGAGTTACAATCTTCTTGCATCCACTCTATCCCCCCTTTGTCTCCATAAATTTTGATTTTTAAGTTATTCTCCGCCCCTGTTTCAATCTGAGATGCGGTAAGTATTCCAGAGGCACTATTTTCAAACCGCATCAAAACAGCTCCATCGTCGTCCAGCTGTCTTCCTTCTACTTTGATATCCAAATCTGCACAGATTTTAGCAACTTTTTGACCTGAAACATACTCTGCCAGATTAAATGCATGCGTACCAATATCTCCAAAACATCCCGAAGCCCCACTTTTATTTGGATCAGTTCTCCATTGAGCTTGTTTGTTATCTTCAGACTCCAAAAGCGTCCAAAGCCAGCCTTGTGGATATTCTACATATACTTTTCTGACTTCTCCAATCACTCCATCAGCAATCATTTGCTTGGCTTGTTTGATCATGGGATATCCCGTGTAGGTGTGTGTCAGACAAAACATTCCTTCAGCTTTTTGGATCACTTGGTAGAGTTCTTTTGCTTCCTCATAATCCAAGGTCAAAGGCTTATCCAAAATCACATGAAATCCCATTTCCAAAGCTTTTTTGGTTGGGTCAAAATGGGCGTGATTTGGAGTAACAATACTAACTATATCAATTCTCTCAGATTTGGGCAATTGAAGTTCCTTTTCGAACATTTCATCGTAAGAAGCATAAATCCGGTTTTCATCCAGCATCAATTCTTTACCCGTCTGTTTTGATTTTTCAGGATTGCTACTAAATGCTCCAGCTACTATTTCAATCATACCATCCATTAAGGCTGCATTTCTATGAATAGCCCCTATGAAAGATCCTGGTCCCCCACCAATCATTCCTAACTTAAGTATATTTCTTTTTTGCATGAATATTATTTATTTATTGCACCGCTTATTAAATATTCTGAAAATTATTATGCTAAAGATAATTTATCATCATCTCGATCAAAATCACCAAATACAAAATTTGATAGGTTGATCAATAACGTTATAAATGGTAAGTCATTTGATTCAAATTTTATTTTAATGGCATGTAGAAGAAGTAAATTTTAAATTTAATAGAAAAAGCCTAAATTTTAGACATAAAATTAATAGTTTGCCTTTTCGTTCTATTTAGCTTATCCTATTAGTAAACCCTAAAACCTACAAAATTAATGAGTAACGGAATTCGATTTCGCCTTTCTTTCATGATGTTCCTAGAATTTTTTATTTGGGGATCATGGTTCGTCACCCTCGGTACATTTCTAGGCGCCAATCTCAGTGCCACAGGAACACAAATTGCCACAGCATTTTCCACACAATCTTTTGGAGCTATTATAGCACCATTTATTATTGGTTTGATTGCAGATCGCTATTTCAATGCAGAAAAAATTCTAGGCTTACTTCACATTATTGGTGGAGCATTGATGTTTTATTTATTTCAATCTACAGATTTTGTTGCATTCTATCCTGTATTGCTTTTATACATGATACTCTACATGCCAACATTAGCTCTAGTTAATTCAGTTTCTTTCAATCAAATGAAAGATCCTGAAAAAGAATTTTCTCCAATTAGAGTTTGGGGGACTATTGGATGGATCGTAGCGGGACTTTCTATAAGTTATGTTTTCACTTGGGATACAGTAGAAAATATGGCCTCGGGATTCTTAAAAAATACTTTCTTAATGGCAGCAATTGCATCAGTGATACTAGGTTTTTTCTCCTTCACTTTACCTAAGACCCCACCAAAGGCAGATCGTTCTCAAAAATTAAAAATCTCTGAGATATTAGGATTCGATGCATTGGGGCTTCTGAAAGAAAGGAACTTCGCTGTATTCTTCATTTCGTCCATTTTGATTTGTATTCCGCTTGCTTTTTATTATCAAAACGCAAATCCATTCTTGGCAGAAATAGGTGTTTCTGACCCTACTGGAAAAATGACCATTGGACAGATCTCGGAAGCTTTATTCCTGTTGCTTCTCCCAATTTTCTTCAAAAGATTCGGTTTCAAAAAAACATTATTACTTGGCATGATCGCTTGGGTATTAAGATATCTCTTATTTGCCTTTGGTGATGCTGATAATGGGTTATTTCTCTTGATCATAGGTATTGCACTTCATGGAATTTGTTATGACTTTTTCTTTGTCTCAGGACAAATTTATACTGATTCAAAAGCAGGAGATAAATTCAAATCCTCTGCTCAAGGCCTCATCACTCTTGCCACATATGGAGTCGGAATGTTGATCGGCTTCTTTGTGGCAGGCAAGGTGTCAGATTTGTACTTAGCCGCAGATGGGTCCCATGATTGGCAATCAATCTGGATGATTCCTTCTGGAATTGCTGCATTTGTGGTAATTTTCTTTTTGATCTTTTTCAAAGACGAATCTAAAAAACAATCAAACCTATCATAATCAAAATGAAAATCAATAGACGGACTAGCTTAAAGAAGATGTTGATGGGCACGCTAACTGCTAGTGCGCTTCCGTTGATCAGGCTTAAAGCTAACCCTATGAAAAAATCAAATTTGAAAGGAAACGTGAATCATGCGGTTTGTGCATGGACAATGAATCATTTATCTCTAGATGAACTTTGCAAGGCTATCAAAAAAATCGGCTTCAATGCCATAGATTTGGTTGGCCCCAAAGACTGGCATATTCTTCAAGCCAACAATGTCGAATGCTCTATGTGTAATGGAGCCGAAGTAAGTCTTGAAAAAGGCTTCAATAACAAAGCTTATCATGAACAACTTGTAAAAAACTACACCGAAGTTATCCCATTGGTTGCTAAAGCCGGATATAAAAACCTTATCTGCTTTAGTGGAAATAGAGATGGCATGGATGATGAAACAGGACTTCAAAATAGTGTGGAAGGACTAAAAAGAATAATCAATTTAGCTGAGCAGCATCATGTCACCTTAGTGATGGAATTGCTCAATAGCAAAATAGATCATCCTGATTATATGTGTGACAATACTTCTTGGGGTGTGGAATTATGTAAAAGACTTGGTAGTGATCATTTTAAGCTACTTTATGATATTTATCATATGCAGATTAGTGAAGGTGATTTGATTCGTACGATCAAAAATAACCATCAATACATCGCCCATTACCATACAGCCGGTAATCCTGGAAGAAATGAAATTAATGATAACCAAGAAATCAATTATCCGGCAGTTGTGAAGACCATCGTTTCGACTGGTTTCAAAGGTTATATCTGTCAGGAATTCATGCCAAAAGCAACTGATAAAATAGCTTCACTTGAAGAAGCAGTCCAAATTTGTGATGTTTAAAAATATTATAGTTGAATAAATAAATAATTATGGCAAATCAATATGATGCAATTGTTGTCGGATCCGGTATTAGTGGTGGTTGGGCAGCGAAAGAATTAACTGAAAAAGGACTAAAAGTCCTTCTCTTAGAAAGAGGGAAAAATGTAGAGCATATCAAAGATTATAAAACTGCAACAAAAGCACCTTGGGAAATACCACACAGAGGACGAAGAACGATTGAGATGATTGAAAATCATCCAAATTTAAAAAGAGATTATGTTCTAAACGAAGCAAACCTAGACTGGTGGGCTCATGAGTCAGATTCTCCCTATGTAGAGAAAAAGCCATTCACATGGTTTAGAGGAAATACAGTAGGAGGTAGATCTTTACTTTGGGGAAGACAAAGCTATAGACTTGCAGACTTGGACTTTGAGGCGAACCTCAAACAGGGAATTGCAGTAGATTGGCCAATCAGGTATGCAGACTTAGCTCCTTGGTACAGCTATGTTGAAAAATTTGCTGGTATATCGGGTTCAAAAGATGGCATCCCTCATCTTCCTGATGGAGAATTTCAAAAGCCAATGGAGCTTAACTGTGTTGAAAAAGACGTGGCTGCTCGCATTAAAGAAAAATATGGTGATGCAAGACACATGACTATTGGAAGGGTTGCTAATATCACTGAGCCAATCCAAGCACGAAGCAATTGCCAGTATAGAAACAAATGTTGGTTAGGATGTCCATTTGGAGGGTACTTTAGTACACAATCTTCTACCTTACCAGCAGCAGCGAAAACTGGAAATCTTACCTTGAGACCATATTCCATTGTGAGCAGATTGCTTTATGATAAGGATACTAAGAAAGCTACTGGTGTAGAAGTAATAGATAGTGAAACAAACGAAGTCATTGAATTCACATCTAAAATAGTTTTCCTTTGCGCTTCTTCTTTTGGATCTACTTCTATTTTGATGCGAACAGCAACAGATATTTGGCCTGAAGGTCTAGGCAGTAGCTCTGGAGAGTTAGGGCACAATGTGATGGATCATCATTTTAGAGTAGGTGCCAATGGAACTATGGAAGGATATGAAGACAAATATTATTTTGGTAGAAGACCAAACGGAATTTATATCCCGAGATTTAGAAATATAGGTGATGACAAGAGAGATTATGTCAGAGGATTTGGTTACCAAGGATCAGCAAGTAGATCAGGTTGGAGCAGAAATGTAGCGGAAATGAACTTTGGAGCTCCTTTGAAAGAAGCATTAAGCGAACCAGGACCATGGAGTATGGGAATTACAGCCTTTGGCGAAATTCTCCCTTACCATGAAAACACGATTAAGTTAAGTAAAACTGTTGTGGATAAATGGGGACTTCCAGCCTTGGAAATGAATGCTGAAATCAAGGAGAATGAAAAGAAAATGCGTGTAGATATGATGAATGATGCGGCTGAAATGTTGGAAGCCTCTGGATTGAAAAATGTAAATACATTCGATTCTGGATATACTTTTGGTCAAGGAATACATGAAATGGGTACTGCTAGAATGGGTAGAGACCCAAAGACATCTGTTCTTAATGGTAACAACCAAGTTTGGGATGCGAAAAATGTATTTGTAACAGATGGAGCATGCATGACTTCTGCTGCTGCGCAAAACCCATCTTTGACATATATGGCGCTTACAGCAAGAGCTGCTGCATTTGCTGTAGAAGAACTTAAAAAAGGTAATCTATAATCTTTAAAGGAAATTATTATGGCAATGAATAGAAGAGACGCAATAAAAAGCTTCGCCTTGGTAATGGGTGGAGCAATGGTAGGAGCCAATGTCATCTTCACGGGGTGTACTCCTGAGGACCAAATTGTAGGTTTAGAGTTCAGTCCTGAACAAATCGCATTTTTAGATGAAATTGGAGAAGCAATAATTCCTACTACTGATACCCCTGGCGCAAAAGCTGTTGGTATCGGGGAGTTCATGGTGATGATGGTCAAAGATACCTACAATGGCGATCAGCAATCCACATTTATTTCTGGTTTAAATGCTCTGAAAAAAGACTTTAAAGCGGCAAATAGCAAAGATTTTATGGATGCTACATTAGAAGAAAGAACAGCTTTCCTAAATGAAATGAACAAGAAGGCGAATTCTAGTGAAGATAAAGAGCCTAAGGTGATCGGAATGCTAAAGGATCTTACCATTCTTGGTTATTTCACATCAGAAATTGGTGCTACTCAACAGTTGCGATTTGTAGAAGTTCCTGGAAGGTTTGATCCTTGTGTTGATTATAAAAAAGGAGATAAAGTATTTGCGATTTAACCTAGTAAAAAATCTAAGAGAAGTCTTTGACTTCTCTTTTTAATTTGAATCACTATGAAAGATAGACGGAAATTTATCAAAATAAGTGCAGCCATGGGACTCGGTGCATTTTTACCTTTACAATTTTGTAGCCAAAAAAAAGAAGAACAAACAACTCAAGAAACCTTGATAAGTCCCGAGGAAGGCACCTTAGCGTCATTTGGCATCCAACTTTGGTCTGTAAAAGATAATATGTTTGAAGATCATGTAAAGACGATCAAATCCCTTGCATCTTATGGATACAATCAAATAGAAGGGTTTAATGCTGGAAAAGGGATTTTCTGGGGAATGAAAAACACTGAATTCAAAACGTTGATGGATGACAATGGCCTAGATTTTATTTCTTCTCACACCAATACTTTTGAGAATTTGGAAAGACAGGCCGCTGAAGCAGGTGAAATTGGCATGAAATACCTGATCAATCCTTATGTTGGACCTCAAAAGTCAATGGACGACTTCAAAAGATTGGCCGATGACTTCAATAAACAAGGTGAAATTTGCAAGCAAAATGGAATTCGATTTGCCTATCATAACCATGGATATACTTTCGAGGAATTAGAAGGGCAAATTCCTCAAGAATATCTAATGGAGAATACCGATCCTGATCTGGTAGATTTTGAACTAGATTTATATTGGGTACATACTGCAGGGCATGATCCATTAGAATGGCTGGCAAAATATCCTAATAGATTCCCGCTAGGTCATGTGAAAGATAAAGACGGTAGCGTAGATCGAACTGAACCTAATGGATCAACTGTCATCGGTACAGGTGTTTTAGATTTTTCAACTATGCTCAAAACTGGAAGAGACAATGGAATGAAATATTTCATTGTTGAACAAGAAAGGTATGTTGACATCGAACCCATGAAAGCTGCTGAGAAAAACGCATCTTACTTGAAAAGTTTGGTATTTTAAAAAAAAGAGGCTGACAAAATCAGCCTCTTTTTTCCATAAACGAACTCTAAATAATTAACTCCCGCACATCTCGCAATCATCTGGATTATCCAAAGAGCAAGCTATTGCGTCTTGTTTTTGTTGAGATACACTTGTATCTATTGACACTTGATTTGTAGGCGTATCAACTAGTGCCGATTTATCTACAGTAAACTGTATCGCACTAGTAGCAGCTTGAGATCTGAGGTAATACATACCAGTCTTAAGACCTTTCTTCCAAGCATAAAAATGCATAGATGTCAACTTACCAAAGTTTGGATCCTGCAAGAACACATTCATACTTTGTGATTGACAAATGTAGGCACCTCTGTCTGCTGCCATATCAATGATTGTTTTTTGGGAAATTTCCCAAACAGTCTTGTAAAGATCTTTGATGTTTTGTGGGATCCCTGGAATATTTTGAACAGAACCATTTGCAGCAATGAGTCTATTTTTCATGTTATCATTCCAAAGACCCAAGTTGATCAAATCTCTCATCAAATGCTTGTTCACTACAATAAATTCTCCCGAGAGTGTTCTTCTCGTGTAGATATTTGAAGTATAAGGTTCGAAACATTCATTATTTCCTAAGATTTGAGAAGTAGAAGCTGTCGGCATTGGTGCAATCAAAAGTGAATTTCTCACACCGTATTTCTTCACTTTCTCCTTCAAGTCATTCCAATTCCATCTATTTGATTTTGGCTGAACAGCCCAGTGGTCAAATTGGAATTGACCTTTAGACACTGGCGAACCAGCGTAAGTCTCGTAGGTGCCCTCTACTTTTGCTATTTCCATAGAAGTTTCCATAGCCGCAAAATACATGGTCTCAGCAATATCTTCATTCAACCTTCTCGCTTCATCAGAATCAAATGGCATCCTTAATAGAATAAATGCATCGGCCAAACCTTGAACACCAAGACCAATAGGTCTATGACGGAAATTTGATCTTTTTGCCTCTTCCACGGGATAATAGTTGACATCTATCACCTTATTGAGGTTTCTAGTTGCCACTTTGGTGATTTCATATAATTTTTGATGATCGAATTTCTTCACACCATCTTTCCCTTCTACAACAAATTTTGGAAGAGCGATACTTGCTAAATTACAAACAGCAACTTCATCAGGTGAAGTGTATTCTATGATTTCGGTACACAAGTTTGAAGACTTGATTGTACCTAAATTTTGCTGATTCGATTTCTTATTCGCAGCATCTTTATACAACATATAAGGCGTTCCAGTTTCTATTTGAGACTCAAGAATCTCAAACCAAAGCTCCTGAGCTTTTATTGTCTCTCTTGCTCGACCTTCTCTTTCATACTTTTCGTATAATTTGTCAAATTCCTCACTGTGGCAATCAGCCAAACCAGGAGCTTCATTTGGACAGAAAAGTGACCAAGACTCATTTTGTTCTACTCTTCTCATGAATAAATCCGGAATCCACATCGCATAGAACAAATCTCTTGCTCTCATTTCTTCCTTACCATGATTTCTTTTCAACTCTAAGAAATCCTTCACATCTGCATGCCAAGGCTCTAAATAAATTGCAAAACTGCCTTTTCTTTTTCCTCCACCTTGATCTACATAACGCGCTGTCATATCAAAGTTTCTAAGCATAGGTACGATGCCATTGGAGACACCATTTGTACCTTTGATATAGGATCCTTTTGCTCTCACATTATGAATAGAAAGACCAATACCTCCTGCTGATTGAGATATTTTGGCTGTCTGCTTTAAAGTGTCATATATCCCATCAATACTGTCATCTTTCATGGTCAATAAGAAGCAAGATGAAAGCTGTGGTTTTGGTGTACCTGCGTTGAAAAGTGTTGGAGTGGCATGGGTAAACCACTTTTCAGATAATAAATTGTAAGTTTCTATTGCAGCATCAATATCTTCTTTGTGAATTCCTACAGCTACACGCATCAACATATGTTGAGGACGCTCTACAACTTTTCCGTCTAACCGAATTAGATAGCTTCTTTCTAGTGTCTTAAACCCAAAATAATCGTAGGCAAAGTCTCTATTATAATCAATAGCCTCATCTAATTTTGCTGCATGTTTTTTTACAATCCCATAAACATCAGAAGCTATCAAAGCTGCATTTTCTTCTGTCTTTGGATTGATATAAGTGTATAGTCTTTTCATTGTATTTGAAAAAGACTGACTTGTAGTTTTGTGAAGATTGGAAACTGCAATTCTTGCGGCTAACGTCGCATACTCTGGGTGTCTTACTGTCAAAGAAGCACAAATCTCTGCGGCAAGGTTATCCAACTCTGTGGTGGTTACACCATCGTACAAACCGTCGATAACTTTTTTTGCTACCTCGATTGGTTGAATGTATCGATCATCCAATCCATAGCAAAGTTTTTCGATTCTAGATGTAATTTTATCGAAGCGAACCGACTCTCTTCTTCCATCTCTTTTTATTACTAACATATTATCCTGGGGTTAGGGGCTTTGAAAAATATTTATTAAAAATCCTCACCGATGGAGAATTTTGGTGATTCATTAATTTCGTTTGATTTCATTACACCAGCTTTCTGATAATCACCAACTCTCTTTTCAAAGAAGTTTGTTTTTCCCTGAAGAGAGATCATGTCCATGAAATCAAATGGATTGGTACTGTTCCAAACTTTTTCACAACCTAATTCCATCAACAACCTATCTGCTACAAACTCTATATACTGACACATCAAATCAGAATTCATCCCGATCAATCTTACTGGCAAAGCATCTGTAACAAATTCCTTTTCTATCTCCACAGCATCTTTGATAATCATTGCAACTGTTTCTTTTGGAAGCTGATTTTTAACATGCTCGGTATAAAGGTGGCACGCAAAATCACAATGTAATCCTTCATCTCTAGAAATCAACTCATTTGAGAATGTCAGTCCTGGCATCAATCCTCTCTTCTTTAACCAAAATATAGAACAGAATGAACCTGAAAAGAATATTCCCTCCACGGCCGCAAATGCGATCAATCTTTCCTGAAATGATCCATTATCAATCCATCTTAAAGCCCACTCTGCCTTTTTCTTTACACAATCAATATGCTCGATAGCATTGAGCAATTTATCTCTTTCTTGATTATCCTTAATGTAAGTATCAATTAGTAAGCTATAAGTTTCAGAATGAATATTTTCCATAGCAATCTGAAAACCATAAAAGAATTTTGCTTCTGTATACTGTACTTCAGACACGAAATGCTCTGCTAAGTTCTCATTGACAATACCATCACTCGCAGCAAAGAATGCCAATACGTGAGAGATAAAATGTCTCTCCCCATCGTTTAGATTTTTCCAATCACTCAAATCTTGGCTCAAATCAATTTCTTCTGCAGTCCAAAAACTTGCTTCTGCTTTCTTATAATACTGCCAGATATCATTGTGCTGAATTGGGAATAAAACAAAACGATTTTTGTTTTCCTGAAGAATTGGTTCGTACTGTTGCATTGCTATAAAGAGTTAAATTTATGAAAGTCTTAGACTTGAAAAGACTTTAGATAATTTTGCTTCGAAGACTAGGGCTGTTGAGGCTAATAAGTGATCACTGCCTCTGAGCAAATATGACTAACAATTTTTAAAAATAAAACCCGCAAACTTTCTATTTCATTAGTTTTTTAAACAAGAGTCAAAATATTATAATATATTGATTTTAAATTATTTATAATGTTTGTATAAATCATTTAATTAAATCTAAATAGGCTCAAAGCCCATTTTAAAGTTTTTGAAAAAAATTGAAAAAAAATATTTACCCCAAAAACAGGCAATTTTTTGACTATTGGTCAAAAATAAAGGTTTTACAAAAAATCATTAAACAAAACCTTCAAAAACATTAATAAACAGTGAATTAGGTGTTAAAAATAAAGTTGGTGCAAAACAAAATTTTGAGGTTACTCATTTCAAAATTAAAGCTATAGATAACATTAGTTTAAAAATCATTCAGACAATCGATAAGAATAGAAGGAGTTCTAAAATTTCACTAAATTCTTATCAAGAATAAAAACCTTGGCTCTACTATTATTTTTCTTTCTAGATAGATCCAGAAAATTAAAAAATAATTAGAGAAGTTTGGGTTGAAGAGTCCTAGCATTTCCAAAAAAGAGGAGTAAAACAGTTTCTTATTTATAAACAAATTTTTTTGTATCAATACGACTTGCTATATTTGCACCTCAATTTAATAAAAAGTATCCAACGAAAATCTATGTACGCAATAGTTAACATCGCAGGAAAGCAGTTCAAAGTAACAAAAGATCGGTTCGTTTATGCACCAAAGTTGCAAGGCGAAGCTGGCGCTTCCGTGGAATTTGACCAAGTACTGTTGGCGGAAGACAACGGAACAGTGTCAATTGGTGCTCCAATCATCGCAGGAGCAAAGGTATCAGGTAAAATCCTTGATCATGTAAAAGGTGACAAAGTAATCGTTTTCAAAAAGAAAAGAAGAAAAGGTTACAAAAAGAAAAATGGTCACAGACAAGATTTTACTAAAGTATTGATTGAAAATATTGTATTATAAGATATCCTATTAGGAATCATAAACATCAAAAATCATGGCTCACAAGAAAGGTGTCGGTAGTTCTAGAAACGGTAGAGAATCACATAGCAAGAGGCTAGGTGTTAAGAAATTCGGTGGCGAATCAGTTATTTCTGGTAACATCATCGTCAGACAAAGAGGAACAAAACATCATCCAGGAGAAAATGTAGGATTGGGTAAAGACCATACACTTTTCGCAACTGCTGATGGAAAGGTTGAATTCAAAAAGAAATTTGACGGAAAATCTTATGTACACGTAGTTCCAGCTACAGCATAAGTTTTACACATATTAATTACAAAGAGGGTTTTTTTCAAAAGACCCTCTTTTTTTTGTTTAATTTTTTATCTGGAAGTGCGGAAAAATATTTTATGATTATCAGCAAAGACACCACTATGTGATTTTATCAAAAATAATTTTGCGGATAAATGTAAACTGTCGACGGCTAACAGTCCACACTTGTGCGCCAAGGCGTAGCAATTTAATTTTAGGATTTAGATTATTTTAAATGGCTATTGGTAAGAATGCGGATATACATCAAATATTTTTTACTTTTTCAAATCCAACCACCTATCAAGAAAAATGTCTTTAACTTGGAAAGAACCTAGATTTTGAAGTAATTAAGTGGTTGTAATAAACTGAAGCTTCATCTTAAATAAAAAGCCAAGCCCATATGAATTTAAAAAACTACTTACTCACCTTGATTTTTCTTTTGTGCATTGATAAAGGATTTGCACAAAAGAAGCCATTGCAATTAGAAGACTATTCCAAATGGTCTAGAATAGTGTCTCCTACTCCATCTCCTGATGGAAATTGGTTTGCTTATGCCCTTCGCCCTAATGGTGGGGATGACACCTTACATTTGAAATCACTTCAACCCGAAGACCTTCAAGTTATTCCATTTGGCTCCTCCCCTACATTTTCAGAGAATAGTAAATTTTTCGCTTATTATACCAATCCAAATAAAGCTGAAACGGAAAAACTAAGAAAGGCAAAAAAGCCAGTGATTCAAACAGCTCACCTTAAGTCCCTCAGCTCAAATCATAAATTCGAAGTAGAGAGAGCAAGAAGAATGGATTTCTCTAAAGATGGTAAATTTTGGGTAGTTCTTAAAGAAAAACAAGAAAACACTAAAACTGAAGTTAGAGGAGCGGATTTGGTTTTATATGATTTGACTAAAAATCAAGCTACGACATTAGGCAACGTAGTGGAGTTTGCTTTCAATCAAAAAAGTACGCATTTGGCTTATATTATTGATGCTGAAGATCAAATAGGGAATGGCGTTTTTTTACTTGACTTAAGCAACATGTCTACTTCAATTTTAGATAGCGATAAAGCATTGTATCAAAATTTAACTTGGGATGACAGTCAAGCAAAAAAAGTAGACTGGTCCAACAAAGGGAATCAAATTGCTGTATTAAAGGGAAATAAAGTGGATAGTCTTTTGCAGCAGGATAATTCCTTGCTTGTCTTTTCTGATTTAAATAACACTATCAAAAAGCAAGTCCTTACCAATAAAAGTGCGGATTTTCCTTCTGATTTTGTAATTAGTGACAAAAGTAGAATAGCATTTAGTAATGATGGTTTTTCAGTCACTCTTGGAATAAAAGAACAAGAAGTAAAAGAAAAAATAAGTAAAGACACTATTGCAAATGTAGATGTTTGGCATTGGAAAGATGACTATATTCAGTCAGTTCAGATTGTTAGAGCCAATAGAGACAAGAATTTTACTTACAGTGCTATTTACCACATCAATTCTGGGAAATTTGTGCGGTTAGCAGATGATAATTTGAAATTTGTAAGTGATTCTAAGCATTCAAAATATAGGATTGGTAGAGATGATACTCCCTACATCAATGATGTAAATTGGGGAATATCTCCAGCTGATATGTACCGAGTTGACATTGCCACGGGTGAAAGAAAGAAGTTTGAAGATCTAGTAATCAGACCTTTGGGAGACTCACCTGATGGTAAATATTATTTATATCAAAAGGATACTGCGCTTATTTTATATAATGTAGACACAGATACTAAAACCAATATTTCTCAAAAAGCATCAGTGATCTTTATGGATATGGAACATCCTTATCCTCACGAAAACCCACCTTTTGGTGTGGCAGGTTGGACCAAGGATGGGAAAAGTGTAATCGTCAATCACAAGTATGATTTGTGGATGTTGGCTCTAGATGGATCAAAAGCTGAAAACATTACTAAAATAGGTGACAGCCAAGAAATTAGATTTCGTCATCTCAGTCTAGACTCAGAAGAAGATTGGATAGATACTAAAGAACCTTTCCTACTGACCGCTTATGGAGAATGGACCAAAAAAGAAGGTTTCTATGAACTTACGATTGGTTCCCAACCAAAACCAATTGTGTTTGAAGATATGGGCTATGGTAGGCCTATAAAAGCAAAAAACGCGAACAAAGTATTTTTCACGAAACAAACATTCATAGATTTTCCTGATTACTATTTCGCTAATCTGAACTTTGCAAATCAAAAGAAAATCACAAATGCTAATCCACAACAAAGTGAATATAAATGGGGAAAGAGAAAATTGGTTGATTTTACAGACAGTCGAGGAAATAAACTACAGGGGACATTAACTTTTCCTGCGGATTATGAAGAGGGAAATGCATATCCTACTATTTTCTACTTTTATGAAAAAATGTCAGATAGACATCATCAATATTCTATGCCTGTGTATGATGATCGACCACATTTCTCTACTTATGCTAGTAATGGATACTTGATTTTTATGCCTGACATTGTATTCGAAGAAGGCAAACCTGGTACAAGCTCTCTCGATGTCATCACTTCAGCTGCCAAAGAACTGATCAAGTTAGGTTATGCAGATAAAGATAATATTGGATTACAAGGACATAGCTGGGGAGGCTATCAGACCTCATTTATTCTAACCCAAACAGATATGTTCAAATGCATAGTCACTGGTGCACCTCCAACTAATCTAGAGAGTTTTTATAATAATATTTATGGAAGCTCTGGAACAGTTCATCATGGCATCATGGAAATCGGACAAGTAAGAATGGGGAAAGGAGTTACTCCATGGACACATAGAGAAATTTATCAAAGAGAAAATCCAATGCATCATGTACCAAATATCAAAACACCATTTATGATTTTGCATGGAACTGCTGATGGAGCAGTGGATTGGTCTCAGGGCTTGGAACTATTCAATGCAGCTAGAAGAATGGGGAAAGAAGTGATATTTCTCTCTTACCCCAATGAAGGACATCACCTAGCCAATGAAGCAAATCAAAAAGATTTTCAAAAAAGGATGAAAGAATACTTTGACCACCACCTTATGGGTAAAACAGCACCTGAATGGATGGAAAAAGGGGTTCCTCATCTCAAAAAACAATACAATAAAGCAGATTAAGAGCTTCTAAGCTTAAACTTTGATAAAGCCAGCCAAAGATATTTTGACTGGCTTTATTATTTTTCCCTTTTGTAGCTTAAAAAAAATACGTCCTATTTACTTCTAATTTATAAATGGAGGACAGCTGCTATCCAAATTAAATTTGGCTCCACCAAAACAAGCGATACGGTTTTATATTATTTTTATACACTTTAAAATTTTTTAAAGAAGTTTACGGTTTTTACCTCTTTATTTTACTTTTTGATCTAGTCATACTTGATTTTTGAATTATTTTTTCTCTAACTTTTAAGAAGTAAATAAACTAACAACAAACCAATCAGACTATGAGAAAAATATTACTAGCAGTCATGCTTTTAATGATTGCCTCAATTGGGCAAATCCAAGCACAACAAAAAACAGTCAAAGGAACGGTAATTTCCAATGCTGATAATCAACCGATTCCTGGTGCAAATATTCAAATTAAAGGAACTACTATAGGAGCTATCACTGATATAGATGGAACCTTTAGTATTGATATTCCTGGGAATGAATCGGTTCTTCTCGTAAGCTACATTGGCTACCTATCAAAAGAAGTTCTAGTAGGTAATCAATCGACTTTTAATATTTTGCTTGAAGAAGATGTCAAGCAACTTGGCGAAGTTATAGTTGTAGGATATGGAGAGCAGGACAGAAAAACACTTACTTCGTCAATTTCATCTGTTTCTTCAAAAGACATTCAGAATTTGCCAATGGCATCACCTGATCAAATGATGCAAGGTAGAGCTGCCGGTGTGCAAGTGAATTCATCTTCCGGTACTCCAGGTGGAGGTATGTTTATTAGAGTTAGAGGTAGTACTTCTATTAATGCAAGTTCTGATCCACTTTATGTAGTGGATGGGATACCCATTGTATCAAATAATCAATCAGCTGTAGGTCTTGGAGGACAAATCACAAACCCCTTAGCTGATATCAATCCAGCTGATATAGAATCAATGGAAATCTTGAAGGATGCATCAGCTACTGCTATTTATGGAGCAAGAGCTGCCAACGGGGTAGTACTCATCACCACCAAACGTGGAGCAGTACAAAAAGCAAAAATTGAAATTAGTTCTTATGTGGGAATTCAGTCATTATGGAGACAGCCTGATGTGGTTGATGGCCCTACATTTGAAAGGCTCATCAATGAAGCTAGGATAAATAATGGACAAACTCCAATATATGCAAATCCAGATGCTGCGTTGAATACTGACTGGATGGCTCAAATTTTTCAAGATGCACCAATCAAAAATTTTGATGCTTCTATCACAGGTGGTACAGAGAAAGTGAAGTACTTAGTGTCTTTGAATCAGTTTGATCAAGATGGGATAACAAAGCCCTCAAATTTCAATAGAACTTCAGGACGGGTTAATCTTGATTTTGCAGCAACTGATAAGTTAAATATTGGGACAAGCATTTTAATTTCAAGAAATTTCAGAAACCGAGTAAGGAATGATAATAACATCTTCGGAGCAATTGGAGCTGCTTATTTCTTACCTACCAATGAGCCAATCTTTCAACCTGATGGTTCATACACTAAGTTCTCGATTTTTGAAAATCCAAAAGCTGCGGTTGATGAAGTTGATATCGGTATGCTTACCAATAGAATATTGGCCAATATCTATGCAGACTATGAAATTGCACCTGGCTTGATTTTCCGATCCACATGGAGTCTAGATTACAACAATGTAAAAGAAGATATCTATGATAACACATTGCTTAATACTGGAGCTGCTACAAACGGAAATGCCAATTCAATTGTAACAATTAATGACAACTGGATTTGGGAAAATGTTCTTTCCTACCAAAAAAACTTCGGAACTGATCATAGTTTCAATGCCTTGTTAGGTTATTCTGCTCAAAATAGCTACTTCGAAAGGACAAGGGCTTCAGGACAACAGTTTCCAAGTAATGATTTCCGCAGAATAGCAAGTGCAGCTGTACAAACATCATCTTCTGAAGGAAGTGGATGGGGAATAGAAGGTATTTTCGGTCGTGTCAATTATGCATACAAGGAAAAATACCTAGCTACAGTCAATATAAGACGAGATGCTTCTTCCAGATTTGGAGCAGCGAATCAGGCTGCAGTATTCCCATCCGTAGCAGTAGGTTGGGTACTTACTGAGGAAAATTTTATGGCTAATCAGTCATTTTTCAGTACTCTGAAGCCTCGAGCAAGCTGGGGTATCACAGGTAACCAAACAGGAATTGGCGATTTTCAAGCTAGAGGGCTTTGGGGTGGTGGAGCAAATTACACTGACTTCCCTGGAACAGCACCTAATCAATTGGCAAACCCAGACCTTAAGTGGGAGACTACTACCCAAACCAATGTCGGTATAGATATAGGTATCTTAAATGATCGGTTTACTTTCACTTTTGATTATTACGACAAGCAAACAAAAGATTTATTATTAGCCGTTCCACTTCCTAGATCTACTGGATTCAACTCATTGGTTCAAAACTTTGGTGAAATGGAAAACAAAGGTTTTGAAGTGGGTATCAATGGTATTCTGATCAACAAAAAAGATTTCTCTTGGGATTTTGGATTTAATATTTCCCAAAACAGGAATTTGGTTAAAAGAATTTCAGCTCCCTTCAATGTATTTACCAGAGACTTGATAAGAGTACAGGAAGGTTTCCCTCTTTTCTCTTTCTGGCTGAACGAACAAGTCAGAGTTGATCCTGAAACTGGATTATCAATCTATAGGACTGTAAATGGAGAAGCTGCAGTAAACTCCCCTGATTTCAATTCAGGAAGAGATCGCTTTATTGTAGGTAATGCTCAGCCCGATTTCTTTGGAGGCTTAAATTCAAATCTTAGATTTAAAAACTTTGATTTCAATATGTTCTGGCAATATACAGTTGGGAATGACCAGTTAAACTGGGTAAGATTCTTCCAAGAACATGGTGGCACGAGAAATACAGGGTTTGTTAGTTCACAGTTGAGAAGATGGCAACAGCCTGGAGACATTACTGATGTACCAAGAATGATTTCTGCAAACTATAGAGGTGATTTAAGACCTGATAGATTCTTAGAAGACGGCAGTTATTTAAGACTCAAAAACTTGTCGCTCGGCTATACTTTGCCATCCACAATCTCTGAAAAAATTGGATTTAGCAGAATTAGGGTTTATGGTTCAGGCCAAAACTTGCTGACAATAACCAATTATACGGGATTAGATCCTGAAGTAAATACTGGAGCAGATCTGGGAGGACTTGCAGAAGGTATTGATCTTTACGCAATGCCACAGCCTAGAGTAATTATGGGTGGTTTGAATCTAACCTTTAAATAAGAACCAGATATGAAAATCATACAAAAAATAACTACATTATTATGTCTTGGTCTTCTCACATATTCTTGTAATGTTCTGGATCAAGAACCAGAATTACAGATATCAGACCAAAGAGCGATAACCAATCTTAGCGGTGCAAACTCCGCTTTATTTGGAGCATATGATCAGCTACAGGGAGTTTACCAAGGTCGTCTCCAAAGAGTCGGTGATGTTTCGGGTGATGTTTCTCAGAGTATTGGTACTTGGGATTTCTATAGAGAAATGGATACTTATGCTGTTTCTGCGGATAATACAGAGATCTTAGATTTATGGACATTTATTTATCGTACTGTAAATCAAACAAACAATCTTATAACTGAAGTGCCTAAAATAGATGCAATCCAGGCGGAAAAAGACAATATACTTGGTCAAGCACATTTTCTCAGAGCTTTAGCTTTTTTTGATGCAGCTAGAATTTGGGGTGGTGTTCCAGGTGTCGTTGGAAATTTGGGAATTCCATTAGTTCTAACACCTTCTAGAGGTGTGGATGAGAACTCCTTTCCTGCTCGTGCAACCTTACAAGCCACATATGCTCAAGTAAAATCAGATCTCAATGAGGCGTTAAGATTGTTGCCAGAAAATCAAGCCAATAATGCTGCTACGCGTGGAAGGGCTACAAAGAATGCTGCAAGAGCACTTTTGAGTAGATTGCATCTTTATTTAGGAGAATGGAATGAAGCTGAATCCCGTGCTTCTGAAGTAATAGCAGATAGCAAATTCACATTAGTTCCTTATGCATCCATATTTTCTTCAGATAATAGCAACGAGTCTATCTTTGAAGTTCAGTTTAATAATGCTGATCAAAGTGGTTTGAGGTATTGGTATGCTCCTGGTGCACTCGGTGGACGTGGTGAGTTAGCCGCCAATACTGATTTCTATAATAGTTTTTCCAACCAAGATAGCAGAAAAGCTCTATTTGGTCGGGATAACGTAGTCGGAGTATGGTATCCATCTAAATACATAAGAGCAGGTAATGTGGATAATGCCCATGTACTTAGATTAGCAGAAATGTACCTGAATAGAGCTGAAGCCCGAGCCAAGAAAAGTACTCCTGATCTGGTCGGTGCAAGAGCAGATCTCAACATGGTAAGAAACAGGGCAGGTATCGGACTATTTACTGATGACATCCCTCTCCTTATGGCTATTGAAAGGGAAAGAAGATGGGAGTTTTTTGCCGAAGGTCATATTTTCTTCGATTTGGTTAGGACTGGCCGAGCACTTACCGTTCTTCGAAATGTGAATAGAAGAAACGGCCCTCCTGTTAGCCTTACTGATGCAAACAGACAGCTTATGCCAATACCTAGAAGTGATATAGACTCTAACCCTAACATTACACAAAATCCAGGTTACGGAAATTAACCTTTTTAAAAATAGTAGCCTTCTGGAACGCATGCGTTCCAGAAGGCTTTTTTTTCACACAACCTTTTAACCATTGGTCATTTTTTATACCTGAAATTTTATAAAATCAAGTATCTTTTAATTAGCGTTAACAAACCCCTTATTCTATGAGAAAAATTTATATTTCTATGTTAGGTGTTTTCCTTTGGCTAATCTTATTCCCTAGTCAGGAAATCTCAGCACAAACTTATGATGAAAAAATATACGAGGCAGTACAATGGAGACTCGTTGGACCTCATCGAGGTGGCAGATCTGCTGCGGTGGAAGGAATTGCAGGAGCACCAGACACTTATTATTTTGGCGCTACAGGAGGCGGAGTCTGGAGAACAGACGATTCAGGGAAATCTTGGAAACCTGTCTCTGATGGCTATTTCGGCGGATCTATTGGCGCTGTAGCAGTAGCTCCAAGCGACACCAGTGTAGTATATGTTGGTGGTGGAGAGAAAACCGTGCGAGGAAACGTCTCCTATGGTTATGGAGTCTGGAAAAGTAAAGACTCTGGAAAATCTTGGGAACAAACAGGCTTAAAAGACTCAAGATTTATCCCAAGAATTAGAATTCACCCTAAAAATGCAGATGTGCTTTACGCGGCAGTTTTAGGTGATATTTTCAAACCAACACCGGATAGAGGAGTCTACAAATCTACTGATGGAGGGTACAACTGGGAAAAAATACTATATGTAAATGAGGTTTCCGGTGCAATTGATTTAATTATTGATCCAAATGACCCGGAAACGCTTTATGCTACAACTTGGGAGGTAAAACGGACTCCATACAGTCTTGAAAGTGGAGGGCCTGGATCAAAAATGTTTAAAACTACTGACGGAGGAAAAAATTGGACAGAGATTTCTAGAAACCCTGGATTACCAAAAGGTCTTTTAGGAATCATGGGGATTACAGTTTCTCCTAAAAACTCAAATAGACTTTGGGCAATTGTTGAAAACCTAGAGGGTGGAGTATTTAGATCAGACGATGGTGGTGCTACTTGGGAGAAGACAAACGAAGATCGAAACCTAAGACAAAGAGCTTGGTACTACACAAGAATTTATGCCGATACGCAAGATGAAGATATCGTTTATGTAGTAAATGTAAATTATCACAAATCAACAGATGGAGGCAAAACCTTCAAAAGCGGTAGAGCACCTCATGGTGACCATCATGATTTGTGGATAGATCCAAACAACAATCAGAGAATGGTCATCGCTGATGATGGTGGAGCTCAGGTTTCTCATGACGGAGGATCAAACTGGTCAACTTACATGAATCAACCAACAGCTCAGTTTTATAGGGTGACGACTGATAACCACTTTCCTTACAGAATCTACGGGGCACAGCAGGATAATAGCACAATGCGTATTGCACACAGGAATGAGGGTTCTTCGATTACAGAATCAGATTGGGAAGTCAGTGCAGGCTCCGAGAGTGGTTGGCTTGCCGTAGATCCAAATAATCCTGATGTGGTATTTGGAGGAAATTATGGTGGCCTTCTTCAGCGCTTAGACCACAGTTCTCAAGCAAGAAGAAATGTAAATGTTTACCCTGACAACCCTATGGGTCACGGTGCTGAGGGTATGAAATATAGATTCCAGTGGAATTTCCCAATTTTCTATTCGATCCATGATTCTAATATTCTTTATACGGGATCAAATCAACTTCATAGATCCACAAATGGCGGCCAATCTTGGGAAACAATCAGTGGTGACCTTACCCGAAACGCTAAAGAGAAACTAGGACCTTCTGGAGGACCCATTACAAAAGACAACACCTCAGTGGAATATTACAGTACTATTTTCTCTGCTGCGGAAAACCCACTTCAAAAAGGAGTGATTTGGACTGGATCAGATGATGGATTGGTTCATGTTTCTAAAGATGATGGGAAAACATGGGAAAATGTAACTCCTCCAAGTTTACCTGAGTGGACACAAATCAATTCAATGGAAGGTCATCCTTTCGAAGCAGGAGGTGTTTACTTCGCAGCTACATCTTACAAAAATGGAGACTTTGCCCCCTATCTTTATAAGACAACAGATTATGGGAAAACCTGGACAAAAATCGTCAATGGGATAGATCCAGAGCATTTCACCAGAGTTGTTAGAGCAGATCCTGTTAAAAAAGGAATTCTATATGCCGGTACAGAGACTGGCATGTATATATCCTTCAATGATGGTGCTAACTGGCAGCCGTTTCAGCTCAATTTACCCATAGTTCCAATCACTGATTTAACAATAAAGGAGAATAACTTGATAGCTGCTACACAAGGTAGAAGTTTCTGGATTATAGATGACTTGACAGTTCTTCATCAAATGTCAAATGAAGTTATTAATAAACCTTTCCACCTATTCAAGCCTCAAGACTCTTACAGTCTAGATGGAACAAGAAGAACTTCTTTGACAGCAGGCACGAACAGACCTGGAGGTGTTTTGGTCTATTATCATCTTAGAGAAGAACCAAAAGAAGAATTAAGAATAGAATTTTATGACAAACAAAAAAATCTAATCAGAGAATTCTCCACCAAAGGAATCGAGGGTGACACCTTGAAATACAAATTAGGATCTAATGAATTCAATTGGAACTTAAGAATTCCTGATGCTCGAGATTTCGAAGGCATGATCATGTGGTCTGGCCCATTAAGAGGTCCAAAAATTGTTCCAGGTGAGTATTCCGTGAAAATGATCGTAGATGGAAAAGCTCAAGAGCAAAATTTCAAAGTTTTGGCTGATAAAAGGTATCCTTCCACTCAGGCTGACCTTCAGGAGCAATTTGACTTCTTGTTAGCAGTAAGAGATAAGCTTACTGAAACTCACGAAGCTATCATCATGATTAGAAAATATCGAGACGAGTTAAATAGCATCATAGAAAAAGATAGTAAGCAGAAAAGAAGGATTGATCCTATCATCAAGCAAATCTCTGATATAGAAAAAGAGCTTTACCAAACTCAAAATAAAAGCGGTCAAGATCCACTAAACTACCCAATTCGTCTGAACAACAAATTAGCCCACCTCAATGTGATTGCAGGAACAGGCTCGTACAAACCAACAGATGGCGCTGAGGAGGTTAGAGTTGAGATCACTCGACAAATCAATATTCAGCTTAATAAATTTAGGGAAATTGAAAGCAATCAGATTTCAAAAATTCTAAATATTGAAGAAATGAAGACAGAATTAGAAAAAAAATAAATTTAAAAGCCACTCAAATTTGGTGGCTTTTTTGTGACTATTCACACCTAATTTTCGTAAAAAAGAGTATAAATTCGATCAGAAATTAAAATAAATAAAACCATGAACTACACAGAAAATTACAAAGGTGTAAAAATTGATGTTCAGTCTCCAAATTTAGATGTGAGCCAAGAAATTCAATCTGAAATAAGAAATTGTATCAATAAACTTTCAAAGTTCACTAATGACATCAATGCTCTTGATGTCTATTTCAAAGCAGAGGGTCAAGGTGGATCAGCCACGACAACCGTTGGAATGCGTGTTGGAATCCCAGGACCTGATGTATTTGCAGAAGAAAAAGGAGAAAACTGGGTTGGAATGCTGAAATCTGTGACTGATAAAAACATCAGACAGATTCAGAAAAATAAATAATCGAAATTATTTCCGATAAAAATTAAAAGCTTCAGGTTAAAATAACCTGAAGCTTTTAATTTCATTAATAAAATTAAGCGCACTACTTGGGCTAATAATTAAAATAAATACAATACCAATTAATGCCCCATATAAATGGGCATCATGATTGACGCCATCATTACCTTTTTTGGCTTGTACCACAGAATAAATCAAAAATAAAATTCCCAATGCAAAACCTGGAAGGCAAATAATACCAAACAGACAAATGTCCGAAAGCGGCATTAGAATGATACTTGCAAAAACTGTCGCTGCTACTCCTCCACTTGCCCCCAATGCTCTGTAGAAACTATGATTTTGATGCTTCAGGAATGTTGGAACATCTGCAATCACAATTGCTGCTACATAGAATAGCACAAACACAACTGTACCAGGGATAAAACCTAAACGGTATAATAAGAATTGCTCCACTGCACCTCCAAAGAAATAAAAGGTGAACATATTGAACAGCAAGTGCATGCTGTCCTTATGGATAAATCCAGAAAGAACGAACCTGTCATATTGATTCTTATTCTTAATTAAGTAAGGTGTGAACATCCACCTATCAAGTATCGATGGATTTTTGAACCCCCAGTATGAAGTCATAACGGTGATCACTATAAGGACCACCGTCGTTGATAATTCTATCATGTAATTCTATTTATTTTTCTCTGTGAACCAAATCTTCGGTTAATTCAAGTAAAGCACTAAAGCTTGATTTTATTGGTACATCTAATGAGTTGAACTGATCAAATCCTTTTTTGAAATAATCATGCATCTTAGCTTCTGTTAGTGCTTTGATTCCGATTTGGTTATAAATCGAAGTTACAGCTTTTACTTTTTCCTGCTTATCAAAATCAACTTTAGCTAGCCAATCTTCCAATTGGTTTTTCAACTCACCTTGCGCAAGCTCTTTCGCTTTAATCAATAAAAACGTTTTTTTATTGGCGATAATATCTCCACCTACTTGCTTTCCGAATTTTGCTTGATCCGCATAAACGTCCAGTAAATCATCCTTGAGTTGGAATCCAATGCCAATATTCACTCCAAAATCATACAGCTTCTGTGCTTCTTCTCGAGGAGCATCTGCTAAAATTGCACCAAATTGCAAAGCAAAACCCAATAGAACAGCTGTCTTTTGTCTGATCATATCAATATAATCTTCCTCTAGAACAGTTTCTATTTTTTCAAAATTCATATCATGCTGCTGTCCTTCGCAAACTTCAGCTGCCGTTTGATTGAATAGCCGAAGTGCTTCGGGAAGCTTTTCCGGAGACACATTCACCAACATTTCATAAGCCTTTACCAACATTACATCACCTGAAAGTATGGCTGTGTTTGCATTCCATTTCTCGTGAACAGTAGCTTTGCCTCTTCTCAGCGGTGCATCATCCATGATATCATCATGCATCAAGGTAAAGTTATGAAATACCTCAACCGCTGATGCAGGTGTCAGAATGGAGCTATAATCTTCTTTGTAGAGTGAATATGCCATCAAAGTCAATAAAGGACGAATTCTTTTTCCTCCGAGACTCATGATATAGCTTATCGGCTCGTACAATTCGATTGGAAAATTCCCATATTGGAATCCTTGGATATGATTTTCTAAATCTTGTAAAAGCTTACTTACGCTTACGGGAGTTGTTGTTTGATTCATTACCTGCAAATTCCAAATCTATAGTTCTTCTATCTATGTCAGTAGCAACTACTCTGACACTTACTTTATCACCCAATGTGATCATTTTTTTATTTTTTGTTCCAATTAAGCGCATGTTTTTTTCGTCAAACTCATAGTAATCATCATTCATATCCTGAACTCTGATCATTCCTTCACACTTTGTCTCTGTGATTTCCACAAAAACTCCCCACTCTGTGACTCCAACAACAATCCCATCATAATCCTTATCTTCTGCAAGTGCCATAAATTCCACTTGCTTGTATTTGATTGAGGCACGTTCTGCGTTTGATGCCCTTTTCTCTCTATCTGAAGAATGCAAACACTTGTCTTCCCAAGTCTCTGACTCAGGAGATTTGCCACCATCAAGATAATGCTGCAATAACCTATGAACCATCATGTCAGGATACCTTCTGATAGGCGATGTGAAATGCGTATAATGCTTAAAAGCTAATCCAAAGTGACCCTTTGGTTCCACAGTGTAAATTGCTTTCGCCATACTTCTGATCGCCAATTGCTCTAACACATTTTGCTCTGGTTTCCCTTGAATTTCGTCCATCAACTGATTCAAGGCTTTTGAAATTCTATTCCCTTCACCAACTTTTATTTCATGTCCAAACTTCTTTGCAAAATTTGAAAATGTTTCTAAACGCTCCAAATCAGGATGATCGTGAACTCTATATACAAAAGTATCCGCTCCTTTGTTTTTATCAAAGATAAACTCTGCCACTGTCCTATTCGCTAAAAGCATAAATTCTTCAATCATTTTGTGAATGTCCTTACGCTCCTTTACAAAAAGCCCAAGGGGAGTGCCCTTTTCATCTAATTGAAATTTTACTTCCACAGTCTCAAAGTTAACAGCCCCTTTGTCAAATCTTCTTCTACGAAGCTTTTTAGCCATATCATTCAAGAAGGTCAACTCTTCAAAGAAATCACCACTTTGATTATCGATATTTTCCTGAGCTTGCTCGTAAGCAAATCTCCTATCGGAATGAATAACGGTTCTACCTATCCAATGCTTCACTACATCTGCATTTTCATCCATTTCAAAAACACAAGAAAATGTAAGTTTATCTTCATTGGGACGCAAGGAACAAAGTCCATTACTCAACCGCTCCGGAAGCATAGGAATGGTCCTATCTACCAAATATACAGAAGTCGCTCTATCATAAGCTTCTTTTTCAAGACCTGTTTTTGGCTTTACATAGTGTGTTACGTCGGCAATATGAACACCTATTTCAAAATTACCATTGTCCAATACCCTATAAGAAATAGCATCATCAAAATCTTTTGCATCTGCCGGATCTATGGTGAAAGTGGTGATTCCTCTGAAATCCTTTCTATTTTTAATTTCTTCCTTGGAAATCTCATCCGAGATCGCTTCTGCTTCTTTTGTGATATCTTCTGGATACTCGAATGGCAGTCCAAATTCAGCCATAATGGAATGTATCTCCACCTCATGCTCTCCTGCTTTTCCTAAAACTCGAGTTACTTTACCTGTTGGGTTTTTGTCACCTTCTCTCCATTCAGTCATCTTGACGACAACCTTCTGATTGTGCTCCGCACCACCAAGATCACCTTTGTGGACAAAGATATCATGATGCATTTTCTTGAAATCAGGAACAACAAAGGCAAATCGAGGGGAAATCTCAACTCTCCCAACAAACTCGTCTCGACTTCTTTCTAAAAGTTCGAGTACTTTTCCTTCCATTCTACCTGTATGCCCTTTTAGTGGATAAACCATCACTCTCACTCTATCTCCATCTAGTGCATTTTTTAAATCAGCTTCTTTGATCAATATATCCTCTTCAATGTTATGCTTAGCATCCACTACAATATATGCGAATCGAGGATTCACAAAATCTACTACACCTTCTATAAAATCAGGTTCTTTGTTTGATGAAAAATAATTCCTAGGCGATTTTGAAATCGAACCTCCAGCTGCCAGTTTATGAAGGATCGGCTCTACACCACCTTTCACAACTGAATCTCGGATTTCTAATTTTTTAACAATTTGCTTGGAGTTAAATTCTTCTCCAAAATGATTATCTAAAAAGTTCAATACTTTTCTTGCTAACTGAGCGGAATCCATTACTTTCCCGCCTTTAGCTTTGCCTTTACTGGCTTGATTCTTTGATTTTCTTCCCATAAAAATGAGTTTTTAATATTTTTCTTAATTTAATGATTATCCAGTTCGGAAATAAGGATTTCCAAACAAAGTATAGGATTGATTTTAAAAAGGGGTGTTTTTGATTTCTTGGAGGGCTTCAAGAAGCTTCCACTTGAAAAGTAGGGACAAAAACTCTTAACTTTCGGGCTGCTATTCAAAACTTTTTCACTTACGATACCCAAAGATAAGAATAAGAATATTGCCAAAAAGGTTCAAAAGGAAGAAAAAGAAGAGAACAAGTTGACAATTTGATTAGAAAACTTGCTCTTAAGATTAAAACTTCGGGAAATCCCTCCATGAAACCAAATTGCCTGCAGATCGCTTTTGGTTTTCATTCCCTCCATAAACCAAGATTTTTTGGAGTCCTTCAATTTTTGAAATCTGCTCAAATTTATTAAGACTATCAAACATGTCGGTTGTGACGGTTTTGAAGGCTTTGAATTCCACAATGCTTTAATCCAATCCCTTGTCCACAAGCAGATCAACTTCATTGCCTCCAGAATCTCTCCAAAACCATATATCTTCTACATTATTTGCATGATGCATTTGTTTTACATATTCCGCAATCATCATATTTTCAAATAAGGCTCCTTTAAAAGGATGAATCAACAATTTCTCAGCGGAAGAGATTTTAAGCAAGTGGCAAAGCAATCCTGTGTCATAAAAATACAGCTTCGGAGTTTTCAAAACTCTCTTGCTAAAATTCTTATAATATGGGTAGAGCTGAAAAGTAATGAAACTTTGCTCCAGTGCGGAAAGCCAGGCTTTGGCAGTAGGCTGAGTTATCCCACATTCATTTGCCAAAGCATTCAAATTCAGTAACTGTCCCGCATGAGCTGCACAAAGCGACAGAAAATTCTGAAATAAGCGCATTTCCCTAATCGCAATCAATTCACTTACATCACGATTGATGTAAGTTTGTATGTAGTTCGAATAAAATATTTTTGTCGGAATGTCTCTATGATAAATAGCTGGATTGTACCCTTTGACCAAATTATCCAAGAATTCATCTTGCAACAAACCAGCTGAACTTAGTTCTAGATGATCTAAAGGGAAAAGCTTAAAAATAGCAACTCTCCCTGCCAAACTCTGAGTTATGCTCTGCATCAAATGGAAGTTTTGGGAACCTGACAACACATAAGATCCCATCCTTTCAGGATGCTCGTCCACTTTGGTTTGAAGATAGGAAAAGAGCGCAGGCACTCTCTGAACTTCGTCGAAAATCACTTGAAGATCGTATTCTTCCAAAAACCCATTGGGATCTTTTTCAGCAAAATTCCGAAAATCAGGATTTTCAAGACTGATATAGCGATAATCGCGAAACAAATCCTTCAATAAAGTAGTCTTTCCAGATTGTCTTGGGCCAGTCAGAGCGATGATGGGATACTTTGGTATCATCTCCTTTACTGCATCATATAACCTCCTGTTAATCAGCATTTTTTTATTTCAAAATTAATACAAATTTTGAATTAACACGAACTCAATTTTGAATTAACACGTATTTTATTTTTAAATAACATGACATCCATTTTGAAACAACACGTCGAGAATTTTGAAATAACATAAAGCTAATTTTAAAAAAACACTTATTTCAATCACTCTTGTTCTAAATCTAAATTGATAATCTCAAAATCAATTTCCGGTGGCAAGCCTTGAAAAGCCAAATAAATCTGTGCGGTCACCAAAACATCTCTCAAACAATATTCACGAATTGACTGCAAATCATTTTGATTATAATAGGCATCATTCACTTGAGAACCATCAATTCCTTCTTTAGAAGTCGGAATATCAAAAACTGCTGCCAATAATTCCAGTCTTGTATAATGCTTGTAGTCACCAAATTTCCATAACTCCAAAGTATCCAAGTGCCTTATTTCCCAAGGCTTCTTTCCAGCCATCTGAAGTGGCTCTGGCAAAGGAATTCTATTAATCAAAATTCTTCTGGCGAGATAGGGAAAGTCAAACTCTTTCCCGTTGTGGGCGCACAAAGTCCAAGATTTCTTTTGAAGCAATTCTGAAAACTCTAATAGCGTCTCATATTCATTGTCTGAAGCATAACTCTTAGTTCGGAATCTTAAGGTCTCACTTTCTTTATCAAACTTAAAGTAGCCTACACCTACACAGATTACTTTTCCAAACTCTGCATAAATACCCGCTTTTTCAAAGAAAAGACTTCCTTCTTCACTCTCTGCATCAGACTTGTGGATTAGTTTTTCCTTTTTGATCCACTCATCCTGAATCCTCTCCGGAAGTGCATCAAAATTTGATTCAGCAGAAGCTGTCTCTATATCCAAAAACAGGACATCACTCAATTCATTTAAAAAATCAGTCATGTTATTTTTATCTATGCAAAACACCTTCGAGACCAAGCTCGGGAATCATACGCACATTCGAAGGATCCATGCTACCTTCTGTAAAGATAAACTTTTTGTCGAAAATCTGATCTAAAATATAGTAACTAACCCAAAATTCATTATTCAATACAAATACTGCTGGATCAATGGGTTCTACTTTAGCGACTGACTCAGAGCCCAATTCTTGGATCATATGCCTAAGGACAGAAGTCTTCTTTTCCTCTCCATTTATATTTCCATAGCCTTTAGAAGTGATCATTACTGTATGTAACTCTATCAAGTTCAAATTGATAATATAAACTGACCACTCCTCATTCCCATTAACTATTTCTTTTGCAATAGCCAATTTTACACCCGTAACTGGTTGAAAATCAATGTCTTTTTTCATCCTAATTTTTATGTCAATATCCTTAACCCTCAACAAATTCCATTTCGAATAAATGGCCAATATGTGCTTTTACTTTATGCTTAACTTCATTTTCATCAACAGGTCTTCCCAATTCCAAATGCATAGATGTGACCGCTTTATCAGCAATTCCACAGGGGACAATATTTTTGAAATAATCTAAGTCAGCATTGACATTGAAAGCGAATCCATGCATAGTCACCCAGCGACTGGACTTTACACCAAGGGCACATATTTTTCTCGGATTCTCCTGTTTGAGGTGATCGAGCCATACACCCGTCAGCCCTTCTATTCTTCCTGCTTCAATTCCATATTCTCTAAGCGTAAGAATAATCGCTTCTTCCAAAAGTCTTAAATACTTATGAATATCTGTGAAAAAATTATCCAAATCCAAAATTGGATAACCAACAAGTTGACCAGGGCCATGATAGGTAATATCTCCACCCCGATTGATTTTATAAAATGTCGCCTCTTTTTCCTGAAGCCCTTTTTCATCTAGTAATAGATGAGCTAGCTCCCCACTTTTTCCCAATGTATAGACATGTGGGTGTTCTACGAAAAAAAGATAATTCTCTGTAATTTGCTGCTCTTTCTCGCCAACCTTTCTATTTTCAATCTTCAAAGCAACCGTTTTTGCGAAAATTTCTTCCTGAAAATCCCAGGTCTCCTTATAATCCTTTCGGCCAAGGTCTAGAAATTTTACTTTTTTATTTATAATTTGATTCACAGTTATTGTTAATTTCTTTGACAAACGCCAATAGTTAAACTTCAGTTCTGACAATTACTTGGCAGAGTCAATGATTTTTAAATTGATTTTTCAAAATTAAACAAATATTGTGATGGCAGAGCATAATGAAAAAGGAAAGCGTGCAGAAGAGTTGGCCAAGGATTGGCTGACGGGTAAGGGGTATGTTTTTAGAGAAGCAAATTACCGATATAGTCATTCAGAAATTGACTTGATTTTTGAATACAAAGACCTTCTTGTATTTGTTGAGGTAAAATTTAGAAGTGGTGTAGGCTTTGGATTTGCCGAAGAATTTGTTGACTATACCAAGAGAAAGCTAATCATCAAAGCTGCTGATCATTATATTCATGAAAATGATTGGCACAAAGACATTCGTTTTGATATCGTAGGAGTATATCAAGATAAAAATGGAAATGTTAATTTTAGACAATTTGAGGATGCATTTTATTAAAAAAGCCCTCCAAACAGAGGGCTAAAGATCAGCTTTTAGGCTTAAATCTCTCAACATAGTTTTCGACTGGATCTAGCGATTGCAAATAGCGATAAATCGCTCGCAGATCAGACTCTTCCATTCCAGAATACATGACCCAAGGCATTATAGTCTGAAAATCATCAGGAGCTAATTTTTCAGGGACATAATTGTTATCATCACTATACATTTTGAAACGTTGCACAAACATATCTTCTGTCCAATTCTTCAAACCACTTTCATGGGGCGTTAGATTTGGGGTGACTAAAATCCCTCCTGGCATTTCCATTTCTCGACCTCCTGCTAATTTTTCACCTACAAAGCTCCCATTTTCAAACTTGGTATGACAATCAGCACATGCGGCTGCATTGACCAAATATCCTCCATAGGCTATCTGATCACTTGGATCAGGTTTTTCAGTGAAATTAGCTTTCTCAGGCATTGTTTTCAAAATCAAACTAAAAGGAAAATCGGCTTTGGATTTAGGATGATTTGTATTTATTGGATCAAGTGTTCTAAGATAAGCTATTATAGCTTCCAAATCTTTAACATCCAATTGCCCATAGTTTTTGTAAGGCATAATTGGAAAAATAGCAGATCCATCTTTTCTAACTCCAGTAGAAATCAACCTTAAAAGCTCACCATCAGTCCAATCACCTATTCCCGCAGGCGTAATGTTAGCGGAAATAAATGTCCCTGGAAAACCCATCTTCTGATCAAAAACCTCCCCACCTGAACTCTCGGTTCCAGGAACTATAGGTCCAGAAAATAGACTGAAATCTCTCACAGAATGACAATCAACACAAACCATAACATGGTTTGCTAAATACTTTCCATATGCAACTTTTTCGTCAGTAATCTCTACCTTGAAATCAGCCGGCGGATCTCCAACATTTGGTAGTGCAAAGCTGATATATGCCACAGCTAATAAAATCAATATGACAAGTGAAGTAACAAAATATGCTAAAATCTTAATCCCCTTTTTCATAATTATCTTTTTTACATGTTTAATTTCTCTTATTAAAAATCACCTATTATCCTTCTAAAGCTTTCACCCTAATGAGTGATATTGTTTTTATCAAGTATAGATTCCATCTTCGGAATAAAGTCTCAATCTGTGAATTAGATCAGTTCTATTTTGAGCTTCGGTTTTAATAAAAATATTTTTAAGATGGGTTTTTATAGTGTTTTCACTTACATATAGCCTAGTAGCAATTTCCTGATTTGACAAGCCTAGTTCTAATTGTTCTACTACATCCTTTTCTCTTTCCGATAGAGGTGTTGGAAGTTTTACGTTGATAGCTGAAAAATTAATATCGTATCCATTTTTATCAGTAATATCACTTTTCAATGACTCAATTTCCTGAAATTGTTCTCTTCTAAACGCAATGATTTTCTGGTACACAATAAACACAAATGAAAAAAATAAAAAACAAACAGACAACATACTATACTACAGGTATTTATATCAAACAGTTTTAATCTAAATGAGATAATATTTTCCCTACAAAAATTCATGTTTTAAATGATAAATGAAAAACCTACTATTTTTTAAATAAAAACTCATATTTAAAAAAATAACAGATTTATCAAGTTTAGAAACCCTTATTAAATTTACTGATTTATATGAATAATCGAAAAATTTTGGCATTTACAAACAGAGCACTTTTCAAATATCCATCTTATAATCAGTACTTTGAAATAATATTTTTTGACACTTTAGTCTTTGATTATTTACTAAGCATGAAGGAAATTGTAGATAATAGAAATCATTCAAATGGTCGATGGTAACAACCTGCATGAATTGTGAAAGAAGTGCAAAAAAACGTAAAACTAGTAAATTATAATTTTCACCTCAGATCAGGATTCTAAAAAATATTCTAAAAATGTTTTAAAGGAATCAAATTCAAGTATTTCGCTCGTGGATTCAATAGAAATAGTAAAAGGAATTTCATAAATAGTAAGGGATAAAATATCTTTAGGTAACCTCAACTTATTCTTTCGAATAAGAAGTTTAAGCCAACGAGTCAACTTCTCTTCTCCAATAATTCTTGGGAATTCATAACTTGTGGAATCCTGAACTTTGCCTGTTGAAACATCAAACTTCAAACTATCCTTTGGAAGAAGCAAATTGATCTTATCACTCACTATCAAATCTTCAGGAGTTCCAGAAACTAATGGAAAACCACATTGCATCAACCAAAACTCATCCGCAGTCTCAATAGCAATATCCAAATCATGAGTAACTACTAAAATTGCTTTACCCTCCTCCTTCGCAATCCTTCTTAGCAAATGCATGATTTCAAATCGATTGATCAAATCCAAATGAGCAGTGGGTTCATCTAAAATTACAACTTCTCCATCTTGAACTAGCGCTCTTGCTATCATCACTTTTTGCATTTGACCATCGCTAATTTCGGACAAGACACTATCTTTAAGATATTCAATATTTGTAGCAAGAAGCGCTTTTTTCACCACTTCATGATCTTCAATAGTGAGATTTCCAAGCCATGATGTATGTGGAATTCTCCCGAGCGAAACTAATTGATAAACTGTCAAATTGCTTAAAGCAACCTTTTCCGTTAGAACAACAGCTATCTTCTTTGCTAATAATTTCTCATTGAATTCAGAAATAGCTTTTCCTGAAAAGCTGATATCACCTTTCAATATGGGGATTTGCCCCATTATAGTTTTTATAAGAGTTGATTTCCCGACTCCATTTGGACCTAAAAGGCATGTTAATTTACCTTTTTCTAACCTAAAAGAGATTCCTTCTGCAATGACCGATTCCTTGTTTTGATTTTTATATCCCAGTGATAAACCTTCCCCTTTTAAAATTATCTCCATACTTGTCTGATTAAAACTCTTTACTAAAATTCCTTCTTAAAATTAACCAAATTACCATTGGAGCTCCTATCAACGAGGTAACAGCATTGATTGGAAGTGTTTGTGCAGATCCTGGGAGCTGACTAATTGAATCGCAAAAAAGTAAAACAATTGCACCTGTTAAAGCAGATGCTGGAAATAGGATTTTATGATCTCCACTTTTAAAAATTAATCTTGCCATATGAGGAACTGCTATTCCAATAAACGCAATTGGGCCACAAAATGCAGTCGCAGAACCTGCCAGCAACCCTGTACTCAAGATCATAGCCCAGCGCAATTTATTAATATTCACTCCCATACTTTTTGCATAAGCTTCACCTAGAAGCATTGCATTATAAGACTTGATAAAAATCAAAACTGGGGTAACTCCCAAAACACAAGCAAATAAAAATAATTCTAATTGGCCTCCCTGAGTGCCTCCAAGACTCCCCATGGACCAAATTGTGAATACTTTTAATTGCTCAGCCTCACTAAAATAAGCCAAGACAGAAATCAAAGCACCAGCCAAGCTTCCAAACATCAACCCAACGATCAGTAGCGTCATGCTGTCCTTTACTCTCCATGCAGTCAAACTCATGAGTAATAGAACTAAAATTGCTCCAGAGGATGCCGCAAACACTACAGCCCACATTCCAAAACCCCCTGAAAAAAAACTCAAACCAAATGCTGAACCAGTCATCACTAGCAATGCAACACCTAATCCAGCTCCTGAACTAATCCCCAAGACAAAAGGTCCTGCTAAAGGATTTCTGAAAAAAGTTTGCATTTGCAAACCGCTTATTGACAAAGCTAGACCTGCCAAAATTGCGGTAAAAGCTTTTGGTATTCTATAATCTTTTACAATAATACCCCAAGACTTCTTGCTAAATTCTTCTCCAAAAAGACTTGCAGCAATCTCAGACATCGGAATGTGAACTGAACCAACGTTTAGGTTGATCAGAAAGAATAATACACAAAGAACTGCGCCAAAAACAAAAAGTAGAAAATGTCTAGTGTTATTTTTCATTCATTTTTGAGTAAAAATAAAGAGAATAATTTGGTAATAAATCTGGATGGAGAATCTTGATGATGTCTTTCAAAATCAAATCAGGCCGCATGTAACCCAATTCAAAATATTCAATTCCACCTGTCTCCCCTTTTTTCGAGGTATATGAATAAACATTGTTTTTTTGAAAAGCTTTAAAACCAGCATATCTTTCATCAGCACTTTTCATGGCTTCCAAGCTCACAAAATCTGATGCTCCTAGCCAAAAATCAGCATTCTGAGCTTGGTCAAGCACATATTCATAGTTAAGTTGGCTACTGCCTGTACCAGCTTGCGCTTTAAATACATATTCCCCTCCAGCAGCATTAAGCAATTGTGCCCCCCAAGAGTCATTTCCTGGAGCATACCAAATATCCTTGTACATCACTCCAGACATGACCGTCGGACGATTTTCCAAGACAACATTAGAGACTAAATTTAATGCTTCTAAATAATTGGCTTCAATAACATCAAATTCAGCTTTTGCTTCTTCATATTTCCCTAACAACACCCCTGTGAATTTAATCCATTCTGCTCTCCCAAGTGGATGCTGCTCCACATATTCCCCATTGATTACAGCAGCTATTCCAGCGCTTTTGAGTAAATCTAAGTTTTTCAAATCTTCCCCTAAGGTTGAAATCATCACCCAATCTGGTTCTAGATCTATCATCAACTCAATATTGGACTGAGCTCCAGAACCAAGGTCTTTTACCAAGTTTTTGTTTATCCTTTCTCTAGTGAGTTTAGAAGAAATCAAATCTAAATTGGGAAAGCCAACCAACTTTTCTGTGCAATCTAATAAATCTAAATGTGGAATATGAGTTGTAGAAGTTAGGATTACTTTTTCTATTGGCAATGTAATTATTGCGTCAAATGTCCCATCAGGAATTGATTCACCCGAACTTTCTAATACCAAATACCTATAAGGTTGATGCTCTCCCGGGAAAGCTTGCGAAACTTCTAAAACCCAATACCCCTCCCCTTTAAATATATGAAAACCAGACGCGTAGGAATTTTGCAAAACTGAGCCTGATATTTCATTTTCTTGATTTTTATTATCACAGGATAGTAGGAAATTTAAAAAAAGAACAATGAATAAAATTTGAGAAAAGGGCTTCATAAAATTGATCAAATATTTTTTAAACGCCTCAAAGATACAAATGAGATTTGTTTTTAATCAATTTGAAATAAAAAGCTGAGATATTAAATAATACTTCTCCTAACAGCTCAGATTTATGGCTACAAATAAATATTCCAAAGAATATTTGAATTTCTGGATTTGGATTGCTTATGTTTGCAACAAGATTTGGTTCTCGATCCTTTATCAGGCCCTCGAGATTAAAAGGGAATTCGGTGAAATACCGGAGCTGTCCCCGCAACTGTAACCTCGTCCTAAAACTAATTAGGATAGTAATTTACCACCTCCATTGCCATTGTTCGTCCCGATCACTATCGGGAGAGGACGAGAAGGCCGGTAAATTCAAGGAAGCCAGGAGACCTGCCTATTCTTATCAAATTCAAAGCTTTCGGGTGAAAGGCTGAGATGAAAAGGAAATGTTTCAGAACGAATGTTATTAACTCTTCTTCAATATCAATTTGAAGATTACACGTTCTTTTATCATTGTTCAATTCTCTCAATTTTATTCCACGGATGACTTTGAATTAAATAATCGATTTTCCATTATTTAATTCGAAAGGCATTGCTATTTCTTAGTTTCGTATTTCTTACTTCATTTTCAAATGAGGTTGATAAAACTCTATTAATTCCGCAAGATACCGTGGAACTGAAATTGGTCGAGGTTTATTCATCTCCACTTGAAAAATACACCTATGGACAGACGCTCCAGAAAGTTGATTCAAGAGACTTGAACGAATTTCAAGGGCAATCTTTAGCAGAATTGCTTCAGCAACGAAGTGGGCTATTCCTTAGACAATATGGACCTGGTATGTTAACATCTCTTACCATGAGAGGCACGTCTGCAGGTCATAATTCAGTTTTTTGGAATGGAATCCCAATCAATAGCCCCTCGCTTGGTCAAGCAGATTTTTCAATATTGCCAGTTGGAGGATTTGACGAAGCTACGATACATTATGGCAGTAGCGGAGCACTATATGGCACTGATGCAATCGGTGGAGCCATTCATCTGAACAACAAAAACACATTCAACAAAGGGCATCAAACCAAAATCCTGAGCACTTTTGGAAGTTTTGGAAGATGGAATCAGCAAGTTGAATATGGGTATTCAAATCAAAATTTCTCGAGCAGAAGTCGCGTGTATAGAAATTTCTCAAAAAATAATTTCAAATTCAACAACTTAGCAAGAGCTGGAAGTCCTGAAGAAAGACAAAGAAATGCGGAAGTTGAACAGTTTGGGGCTATGCAAGATTTGGCTTGGAATCTCCGTCCAAATCAGCAACTCAGCACATCAATTTGGTGGAATCAAACAGACAGACAAATTCAGCCTGTGATGGGATCAAATGGTTCCGATGTACAGAATGACAATAATTTCCGAGCAGTAGTTGATTATAATAAATTCACCGCTGCAACGATTTGGAATATTAAAGCAGGGGTAGTTTTAGATGAATTGAAATTCAATCAGAGTGTCAATCAAACCTCCCAATTTCTCCTATCCTCAGATATTGATTGGACTATTTCAGAAAAGTTGAAGTCAAAAACAGGAGTGCGGTTCAATCATGTAATTGGGAATCTCAGCAGCTATGAAGCCACTGAGGATAGGTTAGAACTTTATCAATCCATCAATTATCTTCCAGCTTCTAACCTCGCATTTTCTTTAAACTTAAGACAAATGATCTTCAATAGAGATCTTGCCCCATTCACACCGAGCATTGGATCAGAATGGACATTTTTTAAAAATGAAAAGAACAAATTCAGCGCACACACCTCTGTCTCGAAGAGCTTTAAAATCCCCACACTGAATGATCGATTTTGGGTTCCAGGAGGAAATCCAGACCTAGAATCTGAAGAAAGTATCAGTGCAGAAATTGGTTTGGCTCATGTTTTCAATAGTAATTATTTCATGATCAGCAATCAGATCAATCTTTACAGCATGTGGGTTGACAATTGGATCATTTGGCTGCCAAGAGGGAGTTTTTGGAGTCCAGAAAATATCCGTGAAGTCCGAAATCAAGGTTTAGAATATTTTGTAACGATTAAAAAATCATTGAATCAAATGCATTTAGAATTCAATGGAAGTTACAATTACACCCTAGCGACGATTCTCAATAACTTATCCGAAAATGACCGCTCGCAGGGAAATCAACTTCCTTATACACCCAAACATAAGACTCAGGGAAATTTACGCTTCACATACAAATCAAATTCTGCTTTTGTAAATGGACATTGGATTGGAGAGAGATATATCAATACAGACAATACTTCTTCAGTCGCTCCTTATGGACTTTTGGATTTAGGGTATAGTAAAAGTTTAGAATTCAGTCTAAAGATAAAGGCCTCAATAGGATTTCAAGTAAACAATATAACAAACAATGATTATCAAGTTCTCAGATTGAGAGCAATGCCCGGAAGAAATTATCTAATCAATATCAATTTAACACTATGAAAAATTTAAGATTATTAGGCTATCTACTAGCCTTATCATTATTTATCTATTCTTGTGACGGTAGTGGCGAGGAACGACCTCTTGGAGAGTACGAAAAGGGGCTTTTGATCATCAATGAAGGAAATTTCTCTTCTCGTGATGGAGACATTAGCCATTACAATTTCAATACGGGGGAGGTACAGCAAAACATATTTGAAAAAGTTAATAATAGACCTTTTGCAGGATTGGTTCAAGATCTCGTTGAGTACGAGGATTATTTTTATTTGGTCGCGAATACTGGTAAAGTAGAAATTGTAAATAAAAACACTTTTGAGAGCATAGGGTCTGTAGAAGGCGAAGAGCTAAATATTCCTAGATCAGCTATTATAACTGATAACAAAATTTACATTGCCGATTGGGGTCCTTACGATGCAAGTTTCGCAAGTCCAGAATCATATATTGCCATTGTAAATGGTATCACAGGAGGAGCAGTTACAAAAAAATCAAGAACTTCAAGTCGTCCTGAAAGTTTCTATAAAATAAATAACGACTTATTAATTGCCTGTTCTGCTGCGCGGAAAATTGATGTTATGAGAGTAGGAGTCGACACAGTAAATAGGAGTATCGATGTGGAAGGAACTCCTGTCAGATTCTTGGAACATGACAACAAACTGCTTCTTTTATCCAGAAACTCAAGCACTGTTTTCTTTCACGAAATCAATAAGAGTAACTACAGCATTAGCAATACGACTGAAATCAATATTTCTAGACCAACTTCGAAGTTGACATTGGGTGAAAATGGAGAGGCATATGTCATTACTTCAACAGGATGGCCTGACTATAATGATGCTGTAGCCAAAATTTCAATCACTTCAGGTCAAGTCATAGATGCTTCCCTGTATGAAGGAAACGGTTTTTATGGAATTGGTTTTGATAATTTTGATAAAAACATCTATGTCTCTGAAAACAATGGTTTTCAAGGTTCAGGAACAGCTATAGTAATTAATCAAAGTGGTAATGAAGTCAAAACTATCCCAACAGGGGTAGGCCCATCAGGCTTTATTTTTAAAAGGTAAAGAAAGAAAAGAAATATCTACAGTCAATTAATAACAATGTAGTTATTTTTTGAATTGGCAAACGGGTAAGAAAGCTTGAATTCATTAGTGAAATGAAACATCAAAGCAAAAAAAGACCGATTATAATAGCTCTGAAATTATAATCGGTCTTTAAAATTAATCAATCAATTCCGATTTAATGTTTCTAGATGTATAGATTAAAAGGTAAATGATTAATAATAAAATCACAAGAGCCGCTACTTCAAATTGAGCCCAGATTCTTGACCTTGTCACTACTTTTTCGGAATTAATAGCAAGCCTATGTCCCTCCTCCAGTTGGATATTTGATAGCTTTTCCAAATCACCTATCGCTCGTTCGATATATTCATTATATATATGAACTTGTTCATAATTAATCCCTTTTTCATCAGAATAAAGAAGATCATAATCTGCAATTCTCAAATTTGTCTCAATAATACCTCTAAAATCTTTTAGGAATTCGTCTTCAGTGGCTGTAAGATTTGTTTTTTCAAAAGTACTCACTGTTGCAAGTATCTTATCTTCATAAGTCTTTATATCTTCAATTACATGTGAATAATCCGTCTCCTCCCAACAGTGATTCACCAATAATTTAATCCTAAATAAATTTTCTGATATTGTAAAAATGTAACTTTCAACTACTAATCTATCCTCGTATACTGAAGCAAAAGACTCTTCTAATTCATTAAAGTTTTTTCTATCCAAAATATTTTTACCAAATATCACCAAGAGTAGAAATGTCAAGACAATCGCGGCTTTAAGTTTATTATTTAATGATTTAGGAGTTTTCATAGCTTACGTTGAGGTTACTCAATTGATTTAATAAATCTAGACGATTTTTAATTAATTAAACTGTTAAGAAAGTAAAAGAAAACTTGAAAAGCAAAAAATAAAAAACAAATGACTTTTTCGGAAAATCGTTAACTAAATCTTCAAATTTTCATAAAACAAAAAGATGTTTCTTAAAAAAAGAATAGCAATTTTCATTATGGCTAAATGAAACTCAAAATTGATTTAAACAAAAAAGCCTCCTAAAAAGGAAGCTTTCGTGATCCCGCTGGGGCTCGAACCCAGGACCCATACATTAAAAGTGTATTGCTCTACCAGCTGAGCTACGGAATCATTATAAATTAAATGGAGCATTTCTTTTTTTGAAATGCTCCACTGACATTGGTCTGGCGACCTTAGTGTGATCCTGTCAGGACTCGAACCTGAAACCTACTGCTTAGAAGGCAGTTGCTCTATCCAGTTGAGCTACAAGACCATTTTTCTACTAGAAATCTATTTGAAACAATCCTAATTAGAATTCAAATTTATACCCTCTAATCTTAATTAAAAAGGAAAAATATGATCTAATTGTAAAATTCTTTCAATTTTCTTCTAACTCCCTCAAAACAATTGATTTAATTTTTTGAAGTTTTTAGAAAATATTGTCGGGGTGGCAGGATTCGAACCTACGACCTCCACATCCCAAATGTGGCGCGATACCGGGCTACGCTACACCCCGAACTTTAATAATTATACTTTCAAATTTTTTAACTCCTTATGAGTTATTAACAGTGATCCCGCTGGGGCTCGAACCCAGGACCCATACATTAAAAGTGTATTGCTCTACCAGCTGAGCTACGGAATCATTTTGATCAATATCATCTCTAACTTTTAAGAGACTTTTAACGGTTTTTGATTTGTTTTTTGTCGAATCATTGCCGTAATTGGACTGCAAATTTAAGCGGACTATTTTAAAATGCAAAACTCAAAGGCAATCTTTCTTACAAAATTTACAATAATTTTATTGATGTTTTCACAAAGCTTTAATTGTCAAGCCAATACAATTAGCCTCCAAAACGCAGATTCTTTGTTTAAAACCAATAACTACCAAGAAGCTATGGCTGTTTATGAAAACTTACTCCAAAATGATGAAGTTTTCTCTCCTGCAATGCTCCTGAAAATGGCTTATATTTCTGAAGGAAAAGGAGATTTTTCAAAGGCAAGTTTTTATCTAGCTAAATACTACGACATTAACCCTAATCCAAGAGTTATCACAAAAATCAAAACGCTAACAGAGCAGCCAAATCTGGTTGGATATGAAATTACTGACTGGGATAGATTTTTCAAATTCACTTCTGACCTACAACAAGAAATCACTTTGGTATTTCTAAGTTTATTGTTGATATCCTTTATCTTACTTTTCATTTTTCAGCAAAAAGCTAACAAACCCAAATACTATGTCCCCAGTATTATCCTAATCTTCTTGGTTTTTGCTAGCAATAATTTTCTCAAACGATCATCCACAGGAATTGTGACTGGCAGTCCTACAATCATAATGGATAAACCAACAGCAGGAGGGAAATTGATAAAAAATGTAGATCCAGGACACCGGGTAATCATAAAATCTTCAAAGGATATCTGGTATGAAATAGAATGGGGAAAACAAAAAGCATTCGTCAAAAAAGAGAGCATCACTAAACTTTAACTTTCTCAAAAGCTAAAAATCAAGTGCATCTAAAGTTTTGAAATGGCCATTCATCCTTATTTTAGCTTTTGCTCGCTCAACTTCTCTTAAAACAGGAATCACCTTAATGAAATGCTTGATTAAAAACTGAATCCGCATGCTCTCTTTCCTCATGACAAGTAGCTCGTATTCTTCTTCCAAGGACAACCCAATTTTATGAGTTAATGTAAAAGAATTGATCGCTAAGGGTATGATGCTTTGAGGCTCGCCAATCAATCTGAAAAATTCTTTTAGATAAAAAATAAATTCATTGTGCAAATGGGCTGCAACTGAAATATCATTTTCAAAAGGGATTATTTCACCTGCTGCATAGAGTTTGTCTTGAAAAGGGTTTTCAAACCTTATTAATTCATAAACACGAATCACCTTAGTTTTGATATCCAATCTACCATCTTCATAGACTTTACTCACTTCCTCCAAATGTACTTCTGAACCAAAAGGCATTAATTTATCTAAATAAACAGACACTCCAAATCTACCATCACCTTCGCTTATATCAGCAATCAACTGTTTATAACGAGGCTCAAAAATATGAAGATTAAGATGCTCACCAGGAAAAGCAACTAGTTTGAGTGGAAAAATAGGAATTATTTCATTTGTCATATCTTTCCAACTCATTATGCTTGATAAAGTTACTGATTAGAATGTTCTCAAATTAAAAAAGTTGATATAGAGGAACTTGATTTCTTTATAAATCAAGTTTAAAAATTACGAATGATGAATCAACCATCCTCTTCTTCCAATTCTTCTTGCAAACTCAAGATTTGTTGTGGCGACATATACAAGTCTCTAATTTTATTTCGATAAGCTTCATCAAAACCCTCCTGATTAAGAATGTAATTTTTTAAGGATAGAATTTGATAACCCATACCGCAAGAAATCGCATAAGTATCTGCAGCTATTTCAGCTTCTGTAAGCTTTTTGTTTGACACAATGTATCTCATTCCGAAATGCATTAAATTCGTCGTACTACGGTTCTTATAATCCATTATATGACCCAACTCATGACCTATCCAACCTACCAGAACATCATGCGGAACTTCTTCAATCAAAATGCTTTCATCACCAAGGTTCATTGCTCTAGTAATTTTAATTCTATACTCCCGTGTTTCTTTTCCCGTCACGAGTAAGGTCATCACTCTTGGTTGTGCTTGCATTACTGAACCTTTGATTTTATCCTTAAATTCAAAATCAATATGAACTCCTGCCAATTCAGGAAAATAAGACAATGCTTCAATGACAACATCCTTTATTTCTACCGGTATTATCTTATTATCAACTTTCAACTTTTCTAAAGAAGATTGATTTTCTGATATTGAATCAGTAAGATTTGGCAGAGATGCTGTGATAAACAGAAGTAAATTTAAAAGGAGTGTTAACATAATTGGAACTCTTAATTATCAATCCTTATTTTAACGAAAAAATTACATAATTCAAAAAATAATACAGAGAATAAAGAAAAAATCCCAAAAAGAGTCAAATCAAATAGCTTTATATTAAAACTTTTTGTTTTTATCTTTTTGGGAAATCTAAAATCTTAATTCATTAAAATTACTTACTTGCGATGTAAGAAAGTAGGTCAACAACTTTGTTAGAATAACCCCACTCGTTGTCATACCAAGCTACTACTTTTACAAATTTGTCACTCAATTGGATTCCAGCTCCAGCATCAAAAATTGAAGTTCTGCTATCACCATTGAAATCAGTAGATACAACTTGATCTTCTGTGTAACCCAAAATACCTTTCATGCTAGTTTCAGAAACCTCTTTCATCTTAGCACAAATCTCTTCATAAGAAGCACCATTTTTCAATCTAACAGTCAAATCAACAACAGATACATTTGGAGTAGGCACCCTAAATGCCATCCCTGTCAATTTACCATTCAATTCAGGGATAACTTTACCTACCGCCTTTGCAGCTCCTGTAGAAGAAGGGATAATATTTTGTGAAGCTCCTCTACCACCTCTCCAGTCTTTTGCAGATGGTCCATCTACTGTTTTTTGAGTTGCAGTAGTTGCGTGAACCGTAGTCATTAAACCTTCTTCAATTCCCCAATTGTCATTCAATACTTTAGCAATTGGAGCAAGACAGTTAGTCGTACAAGATGCGTTCGATACAAAAACCATATCAGATGTATATGAATTTTCATTTACACCCATTACAAACATTGGGGTATCATCTTTAGAAGGAGCAGACATGATAACTTTTTTAGCACCTGCATCGATATGACCTTGCGCTGTTTCTTTGGTTAAAAATATACCAGTAGACTCTACAACATAATCAGCACCTACTTCACCCCATTTCAAGTTTGCAGGGCTTTTTTCAGCAGTGACTCTGATTTCATTGCCATTAACAATCAATTTCCCATTTTTCACTTCAACAACTCCGTCGAATTTACCGTGAGTAGAATCATACTTTAGCATGTAAGCCATATAATCCACATCGATTAGGTCATTGATCGCTACAACTTGAATATCATTCCTTGTTTGCGCAGCTCTGAATACCAATCTACCGATTCTTCCGAATCCGTTGATTCCAATTTTAATTTTGCTCATAGTTTTGTGTATTTATTGTTTATAGGTTTGATTGCAAATAGATTGAATCAAAAATTAAATAATTTCTATTCTACTTGAAAGTAATTTAGAATGCTTAAAATTACCAATAATATCTTGTCTACCCAAATAAAACAGTGGGTTACTGAGGTTCATTTTAAGAGTTGTGAAAATACAATCGATTTCGAAAAATAAAATTTTATTTAATGATTTTTTTTCATCAGAGATAAAGAGATTTTTGATTTTAATTTGAAAAATCTATTCAATTTAAATTCTATCCGTTACTTTAATTTTTGAAGTCAAATTAATACTCAATGTTTGTACAAGCTATTTCAAAAGTATCAGGATTTACGAGAGCGATTCATTCCATTAGCAGGAGCTACAAGGGTGAAAAAATCATTCCAGGAGCAGCAACTTTGTTTTTTGTAAACGATGAAGGGTTTGCTATTACCTGCAAACACGTCGTACAATGGCTTTCTCAAGGGATGCAGATGGGAAAACATTATACAGCCTTCAAAGAAGAGTTAAATAGGATCCCAAAAGATGGACGCTTCAAGGAAACGCTAAGAAACCTAGAGACAAAATATAAATTAGAAGAAAATAGTCCTATTCAGATGAAAACAACTTTTGTTGACTGTATTGATCAAATATCTGGATTAACTTGGCATCTTCACCCCGATTATGACCTAGCAATAATCAAATTCAACGATTTCAATAAACTGCTTTACCAAGGTCATGCGGTTTTCCCAAAAGACTCCAACAACATCAATCAAGGCAAGTTTTTATGCAGACTTGGTTTTCCTTTCCCCGAATTCAACAACTTTAGATTCAATCCTGAAAAAGACGATATCGAGTGGACCAATGAAGGTGTAAAAGCTTCACCAAGATTTCCGATAGACGGAATGCTTACTCGATTTATTGGTGATGCAAAAGGTGTAAAATATGGTATTGAAATGAGCACACCTGGACTAAGAGGACAAAGCGGTGGGCCTCTTTTTGATGAAAATGGAATCGTTTATGGAATGCAAAGCAGAACAAAGCACCTCCACCTTGGCTTTGATATCGAAGACAAAGAAATCATCACCAAAGGCAAAACAAAAAAAATCAATGATTATTCCTTTATCCATTTAGGCGAATGTATTCATGTTGATGTGATCAAATCTTTTCTTACGCAACATCAAGTAAAATTCACAGAAGTATAAACAAAAAAAGCAGCTTCAGAAGCTGCTTTTTTTGTTTAATTATTTAACATTATCTTAAGCTATTTGCGCAAGAATTGCATTGAAAGTAGCACTTGGACGCATAACTTTATCAACCTTTACCGCATCAAGTCTGTAATAACCACCAATATCTACTTTGACACCTTGCGCATCATTTAGTTCTGAAACGATCTTAGTTTCATTTTCAAATAATTGTTTGGCTATAGATTCAAATTTATTTTTCAATTCCATATCTTTTTGCTGTGAAGCTAAAGCTTCAGCCCAGTACATGGCAAGGTAGAAATGACTTCCTCGATTATCCAATTCCTTGGCGTTCCTTGAAGGAGACTTATCCTCATCCAAAAACTTTCCTGTAGCAACATCCAAAGTCTCTGCCAGAACTTTTGCTCTGTCATTAGCAAAAGTATCCCCCAGATGCTCTAAAGAAACTGCTAATGCTAAAAACTCTCCAAGAGAATCCCAACGTAAGTGGTTTTCTTCAACCAATTGCTCAACATGCTTTGGAGCAGAACCACCGGCGCCTGTTTCAAATAGACCTCCACCATTCATCAATGGGACGATGGAGAGCATTTTTGCGCTTGTCCCTAATTCTAAAATTGGAAAAAGATCAGTTAAGTAATCTCTCAAAACATTTCCAGTCACAGAAATTGTATCTTTTCCTGCTTTGATTCGCTCCAAGGAAAACTTGGTGGCTTCGATTGGAGACATGATTTGAATATCTAAACCAGAGGTATCATGGTCTTTTAGATAATTATTTACTTTTTTGATCAACTCTCTATCATGTGCTCTCTTATCGTCCAACCAAAAAATGGCAGGAACACCAGTGGCCTTAGCTCGGTTTACTGCTAATTTCACCCAATCTTGAATAGGAGCATCTTTTGTTTGACACATTCTCCAAATATCACCCTTCTCAACATCATGAGACAATAGCACTTCTCCATTAGCCACAACTCGAACAATTCCCTTATCTTCAATTTCAAAAGTCTTGTCATGTGAACCATATTCTTCAGCCTTTTGAGCCATCAAACCAACATTCGGAACAGAACCCATTGTAGATGGATCAAATGCCCCATTTTTCTTACAGAAATCAATTGTTTCTTGATAAACACCAGCATAAGATCTATCTGGAATCACAGCTTTAGTATCTTGTTCTTCCCCAGCTTTATTCCACATTTTACCAGAAGTTCTGATCATGGCAGGCATAGACGCATCTATAATGACATCAGAAGGAACATGTAAATTGGTAATCCCTTTATCTGAATTTACCATAGCAAGGTCTGGCGAATCTGCATAGCAAGCCTCAATAGCCGCTTCGATTTCTGACTTTTCAGCAACAGGTAGCTTATTCAATTTAACTAATAAATCTCCAAAACCATTATTGACATCTATCCCAAGTTGAGACAACTTTTCTCCATATTTTTCAAATACTGGAGCAAAAAACACCTTTACTGCGTGACCAAAAATGATTGGATCTGATACCTTCATCATGGTTGCTTTCATATGAAGTGAAAAAAGCACACCTTCTTTTTTTGCAGAAGCAATTTGTTCCTTGAAAAAAGATTTTAACTCTGCTACACTTAACACAGCCGCATCTACAACTTCATTTTCTTTTAGAGATAGTCCAGCCTTTAAAGTTTTTACTTCACCGGCAGCATTTACAAATTCTATATCAACGGAGGTAGCAGAAGAAAGCGTCAGTGATTTTTCGCTACCATAAAAATCTCCTTTTTGCATACTTGCAACGTGAGTTTTAGAATCTGCACTCCAAGCACCCATACTGTGTGGGTTTTTCTTAGCGTAATTTTTTACAGCCAAAGGTGCTCTTCTATCCGAATTCCCTTCTCTCAAGACAGGGTTTACTGCACTTCCTTTAACCTTATCATATCTTGACTTGACTTCCTTTTCTTGATCATTTTTGGGATTAAGTGGATATTCAGGAAGCGCATATCCTTTTTCTTTCAATTCCTTAATAGCAGCTAATAATTGAGGCATAGAAGCACTGATATTCGGAAGTTTTACAATGTTTGCTTCAGCAGTCTTGGCTACATCCCCAAGTTCGGCAAGCGCATCTCCGATTTTTTGATCTGAAGTCAAGAATTCTGGAAAAAGCGCAATAATTCTTCCCGACAAAGAAATATCTCTTGTCTCTACAACAACTCCCGCCGAATCTGTAAAAGCTTTTACAATCGGTAATAATGAATATGTTGCCAAAGCTGGCGCTTCATCAGTAAGTGTGTAAAGAATTTTGGCTGTTTTAGTGGTCATTTTATTTTTATTAACAATGATTGAATAATATTCAGTTGGTGAATTTAGGCCGAAACACAAAAAACGTTTTCTTTTGCCTGTGTCTTAAAATTCGGGCTAAATTAATCAAAATATCGCAGTTTCAAATATTGATTGAGAACATTGAAATTTCAAGAGACGGATTAATATCTGAGACAAGATTATAAGATATTAAATTGATCAGCATCTTTCCATGCTGGGAATTTGTCTCTATATGTACGTAAATCATTTGCATCAAATTCGACAATCAGAGTCTCTTCTTTGTCTTCAGAATAGACCATTTGCTCACCTTTGAAATTATATGCTGCTGAGTGACCAGAGTATGGGACTTGATTACCATCTTCTCCTACTCTATTTACTCCTAAAGCGTATGCTAAATTTTCCACTGCCCTAGCTTGAAGCAAAATGTCCCAAGCTTTGATTCTTGGCTTGGGCCAACTTGCTATATAAACACAAATATCATATTCCATTAAACCTTCATCAGATGAATTTCTAGACCAAACTGGAAATCTCAAATCATAGCATACTTGTGGAAGAATCTTCCAGCCATTCAATTCAAAAATCTTCCTGACTTTACCCATGGAATAAATTTCATCTTCATTAGCCATTCTAAAAAGATGTCTCTTATCATACCAAAGTAATTCTCCGTCTGGTTTTGCCCAAAGCATTCGATTGAAAAAATTACCATTTTCTTGGATAATTACGCTTCCTGTGACTGCGGACTGCGTTTGAGAAGCCATTTGCTTGAGCCATTTACAAGCTGTGAAATTCATCGGTTCTGCCATTTCCGAAGCATCCATGGTAAATCCTGTTGAAAACATTTCAGGCAATACAATCAGATCAACATTCTCCTCAATTTCCCATATTTTCTCTTCCAACATCGCAAAATTCGCGGTCTTATCTTTCCAATGAAGAGCTGTTTGAATCAATGCTATTTTTAATTTTGGAAGAGACTTCATTTTTTTTTAAATCGAATTTTGAAGTAGTTTAATAGGTGAAATGCCAATGAACTATTTTCAATAGAAAGAATCAAAATTATTAATTATCTCAAGGGATAAATCATTCTATAATCTGTAGGTACTTTACCTTTACTGACTTCTATTAGCTTTGATTGCACGAGTCTTTTTTTAAGCCCTTTCAAGTAATCTATAAAAAGAATACCTTCTAAGTGATCATATTCATGTTGAATAACTCTTGCTGTCATTCCTGAAAACTCTTCTTCTCTCAAAATCCAGTTTTCATCAAAATATTCAATTGTCAACTTTTCAGGCCTTATGATTTCTGCTCTTACTTCAGGTATAGACAAACACCCCTCCTCAAAACCATAATTATCGCCATATTCATCAAGTATAATTGGATTAATAAAAGCCCTTCTTATACCTTTTTCTTCATCATTTTCATCTAACATCAATGAACTGTCAATCACAAAAAGCCTGACCCCTTGATTGATCTGAGGAGCAGCTAATCCAACACCACTGGCATGATCCATAGTGCTAAACATATCTTTGATTAAATCAGATACATCTTCATTATCATGAATCTCTTCTGCTTCTTTTTTTAGAATTGGATTGCCATATGCTACAATCGGGTAAATCATAATTGCTGTAAATAGGTTTGAAGTATAATAGCCGCACTGATTTTATCTAAGTTGCCAGCTTTTTCTTTTCTGTCTTTTTTTTTACTCCCCATGGCAATCATACTCTGCATCGCCATTTTAGAAGTATATCTTTCATCTATTAGGATGATTTTTTTCTCTGGAAATAATTTCCCTAATCTATCCTTTAAGCTGATCACTCTAGGTGTCATTTCATTGTCAGAACCATTAAGTGATTTTGGATATCCGATGACGATCGTTTCAACCTCTTCTTTTTTGAAATATTGGGTGAGGTAATCAGCAAGTTTGCTTGTTTCCACTGTTTCCAATGGATTAGCAGTAATCTTAAGCACATCCGTAACGGCTAATCCCGTCCTTTTAGTTCCCAAATCAATAGCAATAACTCTTCCCATCAATTGCTTTTAATCTGTTTTTTCAATTGCCTAAGCACTTCTCTCTCTAGCTCCACTGCTTTAGGAAAAAGTAACTCGTCCTCAATTCTCGCATGAATCACCAACTCTCTCTCAAAGTTCTGCAATTCATTGTACAAAATCTTCATGCTCAATGGAGCATCCTCAGACAGGATGTAGTTTTTGGTGAGTTTTCTAATTCCAACCATTTCATCATCATGATCTTCGTGGGCATGAGCCAAATTAGCTATTGGACTCTCTTCCAAAATTTTAAGAGCATCATTCAAGCTAAATTGACCCGTTTCAATTTCATGTAACAGGTAAATTCTTTTGAAGACCCTGCTTTCTTCTTCATGAATATGATGAATAAAATCTTCGACAAACATTGGAAACATGATTCTTAGGTCTGCCAAAATAGCAGCAAATTCTCCATCTAACTTTATACCTGCCACCATATTGGATAAAAACGGCAATTCCTGCCTTACAAAAAAGTAATGTTTCTTTTTTAAATAGGCAACTAAAACTTCGATGGGATGTAAGTATAGTTCTTCAGCTTTGGGCTCTTTTCTATTTGCCCATACTTCCAGTTCTCCTACTAGTTGATCTGGATTTACTTTAAATTTTTTGCATACTTCTTGCAAAGAGTTCTCTTCATATTGATAAAAATTAATTCCAAAATAGTGTAATACCGAAGCAAACACGTAATTTTCAGACACAAGGTCTTTAATTGGTGTTTTGTGTATTTCTTTTGGATTCAACATAAATGTAAAAGTAAAGTTTTTTGATAGAAAATGCCGCAATTCTTTATCTAAATTGAAATTGTTGCGTTTATAAAAACGAATTGGACTTAAATGGAGTTTAATATTATATTTGAAGAATTGCCTTAAAATAAAGTCATAAAAAACAAGAGGATATCGTGAGCGAAATTAAAAACACAAAAGCACAAGTACGTCTTCCAATCATCATCGCTTTAGCAATAGCTGGTGGAATTTGGGTAGGAGCTACTTTTGCAGAACCCAAAACTGATAGAAATGACCTGAAAGCAGCAATTTATAAACTTCAGGAGATTATCACTTACATCAACCGTGATTATGTAGATAGTGTCAATACCAATGAATTGGTTGAATTTGGAATTGAAAGTATGCTTGAAAAGCTTGATCCCCATTCTAGTTATATTCCTGCGAAAGATGCTGCTTTAGCCAAATCTCAATTGGAAGGAAATTTTGATGGAATTGGTGTAGAATTCGGTATCATCAGAGATACGATTTATGTAGTTGCTCCTTTGACAGGCGGGCCTTCTGAGAAATTAGGAATTCAATCTGGCGATCAAATTATCAAAGTTGATGGAAAAACAGTAGCTGGCACAGGCATCACAAATAATGATGTATTCAGTCTACTTCGAGGACCAAGCGGAAGTGTTGTAGAAGTTGATATCAGAAGAAAATCACAAAAAGACTTATTAAAATTTGATATTGTAAGGGATAAAATACCACAATATTCAATCAATGCATCCTACATGATCAATGATGAAATAGGTTACATTAAAGTCACTAGATTCGCTGCTACCACGTATGAAGAATTCCAAAAATCAGTAGCTGAATTAAAAGAAAAAGGAATGAAAAAGCTTGTTCTCGATCTTCAAAGTAACCCAGGTGGATACATGGGAGCTGCAATCAATATGGCCGATGAAATTCTAGGATCAAATGCTGTAATCGTTTCTCAAGAGGGCAAAACTAGTAGATTTAACCAAAAAGCTTATGCAGTAAAGCAAGGGAGTTTTGAAGATGGATCTGTGATTGTATTGATAAATGAAGGGAGTGCAAGTGCATCTGAGATTGTAGCAGGAGCGATTCAGGATAATGATAGAGGATTGATCGTTGGAAGAAGATCCTTTGGAAAAGGATTGGTTCAAATGCCAATTGACTTATCTGATGGTGCAGAGTTGAGATTAACAATAGCAAGATATTACACCCCTTCAGGTAGATCTATCCAAAAACCTTATGGTGATGATGAAGAAGATTATAGCCTTGACTGGATCAAAAGATTTGAACATGGTGAGTTTTTCTCCGCCGATAGTGTGAAGTTTAATGACAGTTTACGCTACGAGACTACTTCAGGAAGAGCAGTATATGGAGGAGGCGGAATTATGCCTGACTTCTTTGTTCCACTAGATACAACCATGTCAAGCGCTTATGTCAATAGATTATTCAATTCTGATTCTGCAAGAGAATTTATCCTAGATTACTTAGACAAGAATAAAAAACAATTTGAAGGAATGAGCTTTGAAGACTATTACAGCAATTACCAAGTGTCTGATGCAATGCTTAAAGGCTTGGTAAAAGTTGGAGAGAGAAACAAAGTAAAATATGACGAGAAGGATTTCAACAAGTCTAAGGAGTATCTAAAAATACTTGTGAAAGCTAATATGAGCCGAAACATATTCGATGATAACGCATATTACAAAGTGATTAACGATATCAATGAAATATATTTGCAGGCTATTAAGCTTTTTGATGAAGCAGAGAAGCTTGCACTTTCTGCAAAGAAAAGTGAATAATTAACCCTAATGGAAAAATAAAAGGGGAGCCAATTTGAATGGTTCCCCTTTTATTTTGCTCTTTAATCAATCAGCGGTTTTAGCTTTAACTACAAAGAAGTTTTGGGAAGAAAAAGTTAACTTAGCACCTAGAAGACCCAAAATTTCATGAAACAATACCTTTCAATCTTTATCATAAGTCTTTTTTATATGATTCAACCAATCCAAGCCCAAGTGAAAATAACCCACATTGCAGTTTATGTAAGTGATTTGGAACAAAGTGCGGATTTTTACCGTGAAGTACTTCATTTCAAAGAAATCGAAGAGCCTTTTAAAGATGGTTTACATGCTTGGTTCGATATTGGAAACAACGTTCAACTCCATATTATTGAAGCCGAGTGGCAACCAATTACAATCAATAAAATCAATCATCTCTGCTTCAGCATTCCTGATATGAATGATTTTCTTGCAAACCTTAAAAGACTTAATGTTGCTTTTGAAGACTGGCCTGGTCAGCAAGGTAAAATAACCATCAGACCTGATGGTATTCAGCAAATCTACCTCAGAGATCCTGATGGATATTGGATAGAAATCAATGATGAATATTAAAATAAGAGGAGCACTTTGACTCGAAGTGCTCCTCTTATTTTAATCACTAAATTCTATTAATTTTCATAAAGCGAAGATGGCCAAACATCATTTCCGGCATTGGTATCCGTAATGATTTTGTTAGGATCGATTTCGACCTTCACTACTTTTTTATCCACTTTCAATAGATGCTGCCAAGTATTTCCTTTGAACCAAATCTCAACTGGTAGAGATCTTTTTTCTTTTGTTCCATCCTCATAAGTTACCTCAAATTCAACCGGCATTGGCATTTCTCCTTTATTTGAAAAAACGACAATGTAGTTCGCTCCATAAGGATAAACACCATCAATCGATAAGTCAATATTGGCATTGCTATAGAACCAACCTTTCCAGAACCAATCTAAATTTTCGCCAGCAACATTCTCCATGTGATTGAAGAAGTCGGATGGCTGAGGATGCTTGTAAGCCCAATTTTTAATATAAGATCTAAATGCTCTATCAAATCTCTCATGTCCTAAAACATATTCTCTAAGCATAATCAAACCCAATGCTGGTTTCATATAAGCTACCATTCCTAAGTTGTTGGATTGTGTTCTATCTGCATGCGTTGCTATCGGCTCTCTATTTTCACTTGTCAACCAACCTAAATACTTTCTGGTCTGAATCAAATCATTGGAATACTCACCATCATTAAATTCCAAATTGCTGTAATAATTGATAAAAGTATTGAACCCCTCGTCCATCCATGCATGTCTTCTTTCATTTGTACCAACTATCATTGGAAACCAATTATGACCAAACTCGTGGTCTGTAACTCCCCAAAGGGATTCTCCTTTTGATTTATAGCTACAGAAATTTAACCCAGGATATTCCATCCCTCCAATGTCTGCTGCTACATTCACCGCTACAGGGTAAGGATATTCATACCACATTTCTGAATAATGCTCTATTGAGGCTTTGCTATATTCTGTTGATCTTCCCCAAGCTTCTTCACCATCACTTTCTTTTGGATAAACTGATTGTGCAATTATCTTTTTACCACTTGGTAAATTAACCCCTACGGCATCCCATATAAATGCTTTGGATGATGCAAAAGCAATATCCCTGCTATTTTTCATTTTGAAGTGCCAAGTAAGCGTACCATCCTGCTTTGGTCGGATAGTTGCATTTTCTCCAACCTCCTCGGGAGTAACTATATAAACTCTTTCTTCACTTTGCGCAGCTTCTTTCATTCTGTTTTGCTGTTCCTTTGTCAAGACTTGATTCGGGTTTTGTAATTCTCCTGAACCCACCACAATGTGATCAAAAGGGACTGTTACTTTGTAATCAAAATCCCCATATCCTAAGTAAAATTCTCCAGCTCCCAAATATGGATCTGTATTCCAACCAGTCACATCATCCAATACAGCTACTCTAGGATACCACTGCGCCATGGCATAGATGGTTCCGTCCTTCACATCTAACCTTCCCATTCTATCCATTCCTTTTATAGGAATATTATATTCAAAATCCATGGAAACGGTTGCAACACCGCCATTAGCAGGAATTGGTTCAGTGAAAAATACTTGCATGCGTGTATCGCTTATCTGATAATCATTGCTCACAGATTTATTTTTCCCGGAAATTTGCGCTCTAACATTTGTGATTTGGTATCCGCCATCTACATCACCACTATATCTGTTTCCTTGTATCGGTGTCGTCAGTGTACCTCTAGAATCTTCGGTAAACCTATTTTGCTCTAAAAAGAGCCAAATAAAGTCAAGGGATTCTGGACTATTGTTGGTGTATGTGATAGTCCATGATCCTTTTATAGAATGATTTTCTTCATCTAACTCAACATTAATGACATAATCAGATTTGTTTTGCCAGTATTCTGGGCCAGGTTTGCCTGTTGCTGTACGATATGCCGAACCTTGTCGATAACCAAATTCTGTAAACGCCGAATCATTATTGTCCTTTACTTGCTGTGCGTCAAGATTTATTATACTGTTAAATACTAGAAATAACAGAAAAATTTTTTTTGTGAGTTTTGTCATATTTTAAGTAGATATATGAATGAAGGGGCTAAAATACTGAAACATAAGAGAACAAAAAACCAAAATCAATTTCTAATAATTCTTATTTCAATACTACTAGCAAAACTGTTGAATTTGCATTTAGATATATTTAGAAGCTAATTTGCTCTGCTAAATCAGTTTAATTTATGAAAAAAAGATTACTGCTACCTACCCTAATGATTATTTCATTTATAGCCAAAGGAAATCAAGACACTACGCTGGTTGACCTTGGTGAAGTAATTATCAAGGAAAACAGAATTGAAATTCCCTTCAACAAAATTTCTAGAAATATATCAATTATCAGTAGAAAAGATATTGAAACTACGCCAGCAAGAAGCTTGCAAGAAGTACTAGCTTTCACACCAGGAGTGGATGTAAGACAAAGAGGCGTGAGTGGTGTTCAAGGAGATGTTGGAATTAGAGGAGGAGGATTTGAGCAAACGCTGATGCTTATCAATGGTATTAAAATGACTGATCCACAAACAGGTCATCATATTATGAATATTCCGGTTCCCCTTCAAGCAATTCAGCGTGTCGAAGTCATGAAAGGACCTGCATCAAGAATTTATGGACAAAATGCCTATGCGGGTGCAATCAATATCGTAACTATGCTTCCTGAAACACAAGGATTGAATATTCAGGCTTATGGAGGAGATTTTGGAATGAAGGGAATAAGCGCTGTGTCCTCCTTACCAATTAACCTACCCTTTGGAAAATATAAACAGACGCTATCCTTTTCTCATGATGCATCAAGTGGATATTGGTACAACTCAGATTACAAAGTAAGTAATATTTTTTATGAAGGAGGATTAGATCTCAATGATAGAAATGAATTGAGAACCATGATAGGTTACACAGATCGGACTTTTGGCGCAAATGGTTTTTATACAAATAGTTTCCCTGACCAATGGGAAAGCATACAGACATTTTTAGCATCATTAAGCCATACCTACAATCATGAAAATATTTATCTTCAAACAAGAGCCTATTGGAGAAGAAATACAGATGAATTTAGATTAAGAAGAAATGAACCAGCATTTTTCACCAATAATCACATAACAGATGTACTCGCTTTAGAGTTTAATGGACGCTATGAGTCCAAATTTGGAACTTCTGGCTTTGGGATAGAGGGAAGAAACGAGCAAATTGAAAGTTCAAACTTGGGAAATAGAGAAAGGTCTTTCCTAGGGATTTTTGCAGAGCATAGAGTTGAATTCTGGAATGATTTCGACTTCAGAGCAGGAGTGTATTCAAACTATTACAATGAATATGGATGGAAACATTTTCCTGGCGCAGAATTGGGATATCAAATCAGCAATAACTCTAGAGTCTACACAAACTATGGGGCAAGTTATAGAATCCCTTCATTTAATGATCTATATTACGAAGACCCAAGCAATTTCTCCAATCCAAATTTAGTACCTGAAGAAGCTCAAAGCTTTGAAGTAGGGTACAAATTCAACAAGCAAGGATTTAGATTTGAATTAGTGTACTTTAATAGATATACAGAAAACCTGATAGATTGGAGCAGAGAACCTAGTGACATTGTACCAAATCCAAATAGATGGACCCCTAGAAATATTTCTGAAGTAACTTTCCAAGGAATTGAAACAGGAGCTCAATATGCCTTAAATTTAGGTGGAAAGAAGTTCAAGTTGAAGGAAGTTTCGCTGAGTTACAACTTTATAGATGCAAGTCTGAATCAGGCTGCTGGCGTTGAATCTAGAACTTCATTAACAGCATTGCGTCACCAAGCTATTGCAGGAGTTCAGTCAGAGTTTTTTACCAACCTAGAATTGAATCTAAAAACAAGATATATTGAAAGAATGTCTTTAGACCCATATTTCCTAATGGACATCCGAGTAGATTATAATAGATTGAAGGCTTTTGGGATATTTGCTGAGGCTTCGAATGTCACGAACGCAGATTATGTAGAAGCTGGTTTCGTTCAAATGCCGGGAAGATGGTTTAGAGCGGGCATTGCCATCAATCTTCAACAATAAAAACAGATTATAGACAGTGAAAAAGGCCTCCTAAGGAAAAACTTTAGGAGGTCTTTTAATTTATTGAATTCAATATCAATTAATTATAAAATCCTCTTGAAAATTAAAGATTATTCTTTTGCTCAAAATCAAAATAAAGCTACCTTTGCAATCCATTCAAGGAAGAATGGGAGTTTAGCTCAGTTGGTTCAGAGCATCTGCCTTACAAGCAGAGGGTCGGGGGTTCGAATCCCTCAACTCCCACAATTATTTATTAAATCCCTCGGGAGTTTAGCTCAGTTGGTTCAGAGCATCTGCCTTACAAGCAGAGGGTCGGGGGTTCGAATCCCTCAACTCCCACAAAAAGCCTCTTCTAGAGGCTTTTTGTGTTTTAAAAAAGCAGGTTAAAATTTACTTCCAACCTGCCTCTCTTAAAATTTAAATATCAAACTTAATTCCTTGTGCCAATGGCAGGGAATCGCTATAGTTTATTGTATTCGTCTGCCGACGCATGTAAGCTTTCCAAGCATCTGAACCCGACTCTCTTCCTCCACCAGTTTCTTTTTCACCACCAAATGCACCACCAATCTCTGCTCCTGATGTGCCTATATTTACATTGGCAATCCCACAATCAGATCCTGATACTGATAAAAAGAACTCTGCTTCACGCATATTAAGCGTCATAATCGCAGAAGATAACCCCTGAGGAACACCATTTTGCATGGCAATAGCATCTTCCAATTTAGAATATTTCATCAAATATAAAATAGGCGCAAAAGTCTCATGTTGCACCATTTCGAAGTGGTTTTCAGCTTCTATGATGCAAGGCTTAACATAACAGCCAGATTCAAATCCTTTACCCTCAAGAACACCTCCTGAAACCAGCTCTTTACCTCCCTCTGATTTCACTTTTGTAATTGCGTCTTGATACATTTTAACTGCATCGGTATCTATTAGTGGACCAACATGATTTTTTTCATCTAGTGGATTTCCAATGACTAATTTACCGTAAGCTGACACAAGTCTTGTTTTGACTTCCTCATATACAGAATCGTGAATAATCAACCTTCTCGTTGATGTACATCTTTGACCTGCTGTTCCTACTGCACCGAATAGTGCTCCTCTTATGGCAATATCTAAATCTGCATTTTCTGAAATAATAATAGCATTATTTCCTCCTAATTCCAGTAAAGATCTTCCAAGTCTACCTCCTACTGCTTGAGCAACCAATTTCCCCATGCGAGTTGAACCTGTAGCTGAAACTAGAGGGACTCTTGTATCATGAGACAAGTACTCACCAACTTTATAATCGCCAACAATTAAAGAAGAAATTCCTTCAGGAAGATTATTTTCTTTCAAGACTTTCGCAATTATATGCTGACAGGCTACTCCTGATAGAGGCGCTTTTTCTGATGGCTTCCAAATACAAACATCTCCACAAACCATCGCTATCATGCTATTCCAAGACCAAACTGCAACAGGAAAATTAAATGCAGATATAATCCCCACGATTCCAATTGGATGCCATTGTTCGTACATCCTATGCCCAGGTCTTTCTGAATGCATAGTAAGACCATATAATTGACGGGAAAGTCCAACTGCAAAGTCACAGATATCAATCATCTCTTGAACTTCACCTAATCCTTCTTGATAGGATTTACCCATTTCGTAAGACACTAGCTTACCCAAGTCAGATTTTACTTCTCTGAGTGCATTTCCAATTTGCCTTACAACTTCGCCTCTTTGAGGGGCGGGAACATTCCTCCAGTGTTTATACGCTTCCTGTGCTTGTTTAACCACAAGTTCATAAGATTGCTTGTCTGTGAGTTGCACCTTTGCGATAAGCTCACCATCAGCGGGAGAAAAAGAGCCTAAAAAGGTCTCTTTTGTTTCTATCCAATTATTCCCGGTACAAGTACCTTTGTTTTCTTCTGTAATTCCGAGCCTCTTTAAGGCTGATTTTATTCCAAATTGATCTGACATCTCTATTGGGTTTATAATTCTTCAATATTGGTAAAACTACTAAAAAAACATAAAAATTATCTCAAAAGAAGCCTTTTCAGATCAACTGCATCCAGATAAGGTTTTAATTTTCTGCTTGGAGATATCCTGTATACAAAATTGATTCTATAGTTTCCTGTCAACATTGAATTATCAAAATCATTGTTTCTTATCATGTTGACTCTATTGTGCACATAGTTTGCATTTATTGACCATCTTTCAGAATTATAACCAACGAAACCTCGTAAAAACAGATTGGAGCTTACACCCCATTTTTGTTGGGAACCATCTTCAAAAAATAATCTTTGTTGCCCAAGACTTAAGTTTGTGGACGCGTATCCTGTTATAAAAAAATGCTTTAAAATCACGAAAGTATGCACATAACCTACATTTGGTCCAAATTGAAAATATCTCGTCACATCAAAATTCCTATCTTCAGTAGATAAAAATCCTTGTGGAAGAAATGGTTCATCATTGCTTGCAGTCCCTCCATACAACTCAAAGCCTACAAATGGACTTCCTGCTGATCGTTTTTGCCATTCACTTTGCAAAAATGCAGCCCTAAGAGAAATTTTATCACCATTAAATAAATATTGGACATTGGTTCCAATTTTTCTTGCTCTCATATTTGGTAACAAAAGAAAAGGTTCTTCCGCTGTTGAAAATTCGCCTAAATCAGCATAGTAGCCCCGGTAAAATTGTAGAAATAGATCAATTACTAGATTCTTCGGGTATGCATGGGCTTGTAAATCAAGGTATTTAGAATCACCTGTTCCTTTGTCTGGATTCAAAAACCCAAAGCCGTAAGCAACATTCAAAGTCAGCCCGTTATACGTTGCTCCCAGCCCTAGATTCATAGTGGAATTTGGCTCAAACTTTATATTTTGATCAGAAACCCTATCTCGAATATTGAATTCAGTATACTTTCTTGAAGTATAAATCCTTGTAATCAATTGATCTGGAAAAGTTACATAATAAGCACTATCAGCTACATCTTGAGCATAAATTGGATTTTCAAACATTCCAAAAAGCAGCAATAAGAGCAGAGATACTTTAGATACACAAGAACCATTACGATTGAACTTTTGAAAATCTGGAATCATTTGGACTTATTTGGTAATCAATTAAGAAAGAAATATAAATAAAAAATCCTGCCGAAGCAGGATTTAATGTTTTGAAATGAAGACCAGTAAAAATGATTCTCATAATAGTCTTCAATTCAAATTTAAAACAAAAATTATTAGCAGAAAAAGTTGCTTAATCACCCGATACAAATATAAAGAAGTTTAGATCAATTATCCAAGAAAAATTTCATGGTATTTTTAGATAAAATATAAAAATAATAACAAATATAATTTTTCTGATTCTTTGAAAATTGAATAAATCATGTCTTATAAGCTTAAAAGTTTCTCGGTTCTTAAAATAATTTAATGAAAAAAATTTGTGGTTTCATTTTTAAAATTCACCAAATAATTGTTTTTCAACCAAATAAAAAGACATTATACTTGATATGCATAAAAATCACATATTTTACACCTGATTTTAACCCATCTGTTGTTGATTTCGGGAATATTTTATACTAAAAAATATAGTTTGAACTGAATTAATTTATTATTAAAGTATTTATATTTTTATTAAAGAAGTACAAGAACTTAAATTTATAAAAAATACATATTTCTGTATATGAAAAATTAAAACGGGCAACTTTTTCTTAACTTTTCCAAATCAATTTCAATTTCATAATCATAAAAATTTTTCAAAATATCATCAAGTTGAGTAGTTGAGTTGATTTTAACGGGAGCATTATCTTTTCTATTTACAGATAAAAAATAATCAAAAAATTTGAATCCATTACCCACTATTTTATCAGAAAACTCAATCCATATAGAAGGTACTCTGTATGCGTCGGCGACAATCAATCCATGAAGAGAGCTAGATATAATTTTATCACATGAAAGTATATCATCAATTACATTTAATGGATTTTTTTGTTGAACATCAATAATTAAAATATATGAATATCCGCCTACGTACAAGTAGGCAAATTTTATACTTTGACAATACGTGTCAATAACTTTCAGGGCTGTATTTTAAGTGTTTAATTGGCTTGAAATAAAGAAAGAAGCCATGACTATCCTACAATTCAATGAAAGATATCCAGATGAGGCAAGTTGCATTCATTTCTTTAAGGAACAAAGAGAAAGGGAAGGCATTATTTGTAAGAAATGTAAGTCCAGAGAACACTACTGGCTTAATTCTCTCAATATGTTTCAATGTAAACATTGTGAATTTAGGACAGGCCTGAAGAATGGTACCGTTATGGAAAACAGCAAGTTGCCATTAAGGATCTGGTTGCTTGCAATGACACTTGTAAGTGCAACCAAGAAGGGGTTTAGCTGCCTGGAACTCCAGAGGCAGATGGGGCATAGTAGATACGAGACTGTTTTCAGGCTGTACCACAAGCTCCGAGAAGCAATGGGTAAACGTGATAGCCAATATAAACTAGAGGATATGGTTGAATATGATGAGGCTTTTGTAAGCAAGGCAACAAAATCTTCGGAAAGGATGAAGCTGAAGAAAGGACGCGGAAGTCAAAAACAAGCTTCCGTTGCTGTCATGGCTGAATCATCTATTCTTGAAGACTTAATTACCGGAGAAAAGGACAAAAGCTGCAGATATTTCAAGATGGTCAAAATAGATAACTTGAAGGCAAAAACAGCCGAAAAACTGATAAAAGGCCTGATTGACAAGAAAGCTGTGGTTCAGACTGATGAAAGTACGACTTATTCTAACCTAGAAGATTGTATCGATGTCCATGTAAGCGAACTATCCTCCACAAAAGAAGGTAAGTTCAATCTCAAATGGGTACATATAGCAATAAGTAACCTCAAAAGAGATCTGCAGAAGTACCATAATGGTTGGGACTATGACAAAAACTGTGTAAGTTGGTTTAGCTACTTACGAAGTTAAAGTTATACCTCGAAATTCTCTGTGTGATTTAGAAGAAATCGCACAGAGAATTTGAGGAACCCGCGGTAGGCGAATACCCGATCTGTGTGTGGACAATTTCTTACCTTTAACACACAGATTGCAAAAATGAAAAAAGAAGATCTATTAAATGATGATTTCCTCAAGCAGTTCAAGACTGCAGGGGAGCTCAATTCCTTTCTTCAACAGCTTCAGAAAAGAGCTGTCGAGAAAATGCTTGAAGGCGAGTTAGATGCCCATCTTGGTTATGAAAAGCATCAGAACTCCGATAATTCCAATTCAAGAAATGGCCATTCCAGCAAAACCATAAAGAACTCCTTTGGAGAAGCTGAAATCAAAGTCCCAAGAGACCGGGACGGCAGCTTTGAGCCTGCCCTTGTGCCCAAACGCAAAAGGATGGCAGAGGGCGTTGAAAACGTGATCATATCCATGTATGCTAAGGGAATGTCAAACCAGGACATCGAAGAGCAGATCCGGGAGCTTTATGACATCAATGTATCCACTTCCACCATCTCAAGGGTTACCAGTGCCGTAGCGGAGGATATTGTTGCATGGAGAAACAGGCCACTTGACCCTGTATACCTGATCGTTTGGATGGATGGTATATCCTTCAAAGTCAGGGAGAACTCCAAAGTAGTTAATAAGACCGTTTATATTGCTGTTGGCCTCAGAACTAACGGCCTCAAAGAGATACTCGGCCTTTGGCTTGGTAAGAATGAATCTTCCGCTTTTTGGATGGGGGTACTCACTGACCTGAAAGCCAGAGGGGTTGAAGATATTCTCATAACAGCAACTGATAACCTGAACGGGTTTACTGATACAATAAAGGCCTCCTTCCCTCAGTCAGTCACCCAGATATGTGTTGTCCACCAGATCAGAAATGCATGTAGATATGTCGTATGGAAAGACCGTAAGGCCTTTACTAGGGATATGAAGGAAATTTATACCGCCCCTACTAAGGACGCCGCATGGGCTGCTCTTAACGATTTTGCCAAAAAATGGGACTCCAAATACTCGTATGCAATCAAAAGCTGGAGGGACAACTGGGATGAACTCACCGTTTTCTTCGATTACCCGGTTGAAATCCGCAAAATCATCTATACCACCAACCTGATTGAAAACCTGAATGGAAAGATCAGAAAATACACCAAAAACAAGCTCTCTTTCCCAACAGATGATGCTGTTATGAAGTCTGTTTTCCTCGCTGCAAGAGAAGCATCGAAAAAATGGACTATGCCCATTCGGGACTGGGGCACTATTCTTAACAGTTTCCTGCTTATATTTGGTGATAGGGTCAGGCTTCTTGAAACCTGACCATAAAATCATAATTTAAAGTTTACACACTTATCGGGATAGTGTCATATGGTTTCAGAAAAGATGCTTCAAAACTATCTCAATGAATTCTGTTACAAACTAAACCGAAGATACTTTGGTGAAAAACTATTTGACAGATTGGTTATTGCAAGCATTTGCCCCTACTTGTATACAAGCGGATAATCATATTAAAATATCCTCAACATCAACAAATTGATTTAGCCATTCATTCTTTTTGTCCACATAATGCGGGAGGATTCCAACTTTGTATTTCTTTTTAAAACTTGGATTGTAAATATCAGGCATTAGTAAAGCCAAATCTCCAAATACTTCAGGACAAGTAACTCCGTCGGCATCCAATTTCGCTTTAGTAAGTGGTCCTCTTACAGCATGAATTTTTTTTGGTACTTCGTTGCATTTTGATTTAGCCGAAATAAATCCACTTCCCCAGACTTCTGTTTTTGATGTGCTTTTTTGAAGAATAGACCCAATAACAAAGAAATGCCGAATGTAAGGAAACATAAAGGATGGTGCTCTTCTTACTTTTTTATTTGTAAAGTGTGCAACAATATGTGGAGTTAAAATATCACCGAAATTATTTCTATGAGCATCCCAAGAAACCCAATATGATTGATTTAAAAGCGTATTTATTCGTTGTTTGATTTTTTTCATGTCAATTCTTCTTACTAATCAGATCATCACTTTCTATAGAGATCAATTAATGAATTTGCTTCTTTTTTTGCACTCCAATTATTTACAATTTGATTTCTCCCATTGTCTTTTACAAGTTTTACATTCCCTAAGAGAATTTCCGAAAGCAAGTGTTGCAATTTGCCGGTATCTCCAGCAGGAAATAAAAAACCATGTTCTCCATGAGTAATCACATCCCCATGAACACCTACATCTTGGGTTGCAATAACTGTGCTACCGCATGCCATTGCCTCCAAACAAACAAGTGAGAAACCCTCTGAAAATGAAGGGACTACTGTTATTTTTGAAGCTTGATAAAACTCTTTGATATTCTTGCTTTCTGGAAAAAAATATACTTGATCTTCCACATCACTGTTTTTTATGATAGTTTTCAACTTTTCTAAAAATCGATGATCATCTACTTTACCAACAATGACTGCCGCCCAATTTTGATGTTTTTTTAAAAGAGGAACAATCGCGTTAATAAAAACTTCATGACCTTTTCTCTCTCTAACTCTACCAGCTACACAAATAATATTTTCTTGATTCACACCTTTCAGCTTCACGTTTTCAACTGGCACAAACAAATCCGTATTAACTCCATGGCTTATCAAAGTTGATTTTAAGGGAAGATGTTCTTTCATTGATTGAGTTAATGTCACGACTTCATCAACCTTTGAAAGCAAATAAAGTGTCATTTTAGTAGGTTTTGACTCAGCGTGTCTTGTCGCAACAATCTTAAATTTCCCACCAAGTCTTCTTAAAAATAATGCCCTCAAAATTTCATTGTTTCGATGAGCATGAATGATAAAATATCGTTGTTTAAAAACTAACTCTAGGATTGATTTCCATGATATCTTTTTCCAATCAATCAAATCCCCAAAAATATATGTCTCAAAATCTTGATTAAAATATGGTAATACGCTCTCAATACTTGAGGTCAATCCTGTTTTCCTTTTGTGAAAATGAAAATGAATTAAAATCGGTTTTAAAACCATAGGGTTTTTAAATTTTGTGCAAAGAAAACTCGCGCAAATTTGATTAAGGAGTAAAATCAAACATTAGATTAACCCACAATTTGGAGAAAAATCATTTATAAAAAAATAAACTGGCCAAAATACTTGCAAGGCAAATTGACCAGTTTAATTCTATGAATTCAGAAATTATTTTAAATTTCCAAGCGCCTTTTTCATTCTACTCAACGCTTCTTTCAAATCTTCTTCTGAAGCTGCATAAGATAACCTCACACAATTTGGCGCTCCAAATGCGGCTCCAGTTACTACTGACACATTAGCCTCTTCGAGCAAATAGATACAAAGGTCATCTGCATTTTTGATCTGATGCTTACCTGCACTTTTTCCGAAGAAAGCCGTCACATCAGGGAAGAAGTAAAAAGCACCTTCTGGAACATGCGTTTTGATTCCAGGAATATCTCTTAATAAATTTAAAACCAGTTCTCTTCTTCCAAGATATGCTTTCTCCATTTCTTTGGAAGGTTTCTGATCTCCGGAAATTGCAGCAAGCGCGGCACGTTGAGCAATACCAGTTCCTCCTGATGTAAACTGACCTTGCATTTTCTCACATGCCTTAGCTATAAATAATGGCGCACAAATGTAACCTACTCTCCAGCCTGTCATTGCATAGCCTTTTGAAAATCCATTGACAGTAATCGTTCTTTCAAACATGCCTGAAAATGAACCAATACTAGCATGCTGACCGGTAAAATTGATCAATTCATATATTTCATCGGCAATGACATAAACATCTTTTTTACTCTTGACTACCTCCGCAATCGCTTCTAGTTCCTCCTTACTAAATACTGAACCTGTTGGGTTGCATGGAGAAGAATAAATCACAGCCTTGGTCTTGTCTGTCATAGCTTCTTTCAGTTGGGCAGCGGTAGCTTTAAAATTATTTTCTAATGTCCCTTCGATCAAAACAGGAACTCCACCGGCCAATTTGATAATCTCTGCATAAGAAACCCAATAAGGAGAAAAAATCACTACCTCATCCCCTTCATTAAGCATACACATGAAAACATTTGCGATAGAGTGCTTCGCTCCTGTAGAAACAACAATATTTTCGGCTTTAGCCTCTTCTATATGATTTTCTTCTCTAAGTTTCTTAGCAATTGCTTCTCTCAAATCTTGATATCCTGCCACAGGTGGATATGCAAAATATTTACCCTCATCAATTGCTGATTTTGCAGCCTCTTGAATATGTTTAGGTGTTTTGAAATCGGGCTCACCCAAACTCAAACTAATAATGTCTATTCCTTGGCCTTTTAGCTCACGAGCCTTTTTTGCCATTGCCAGCGTAGCTGACTCTTCCATTTGGTTAATTCGGTCTGATAGGATTGAATTCATTCTAGTGGTTGTTTTTTAAATTTGCTCAAAATTAAAGATTACTATTATTAATTCTAAACATAAAGAGATTTGATTTTGAATTTGTAAATTTAGTGTTCAATAATATTTGATTAAGGCCGTTTGAAATTATATGAGATCAATTTACCTCCTTGTCTTACTTCTTATTTCGTTTTCTTGGAGCGCAAACGCACAGAAAAAAAACAAAAAAGCAACAGAAGAGACCACAGATCCGGATTCCTCAGGAGTAGTAAGCAATAAACTACTTCCTACAACGTCCCCATTGCTACTTTTTGATGAACAAGCCAAAAAAGAAAAAAAGAAAAAAGAAAAAAAGAAGGTTAAGAAGAACATTTTCTTCGGAGAAAAAACAAGAAAAGGTAGAATTAGGCAAAATCTCCGCGATCAAGTGCAATACACTATTTTCAACTACACCAGTAACAAAAAAATTATAGACCCTTACATTAGAGATATACATTGGTATGATCAAAAAGACAGAATGATCAGAACGAAAGACTTTGATCCTTCAAAAGGTGTCTTACTTCATGGACCTTACGAAAAGTTTATCAATGAAACAGTAATTGAAAAGGGCATGTTTTTTTACGGAACTAAGCATGGAACTTGGTTAACCTTCGATACCAGAAGTGTTTTGACTGACAAAAGCCATTATGTAGAAGGATGGCCAAAAGACTCAAGAACTACGTATTATGATGGCAATAATAAATTAATTGAAAAGCTTACTCCAATAGAATACGAATTAAAAGAAGGGAATTTTTACCATTTTCATGAAAATGGTCAGGCAGCTGTAATTGGAGAATACCAATATGGTGAAAAAGTAGGCTTATGGACTGAGTATTGGAATACCAATAACACTACAGCAATCAGAAAACGTGAAATTCAATATCAAGAAAAGCCTTTTACTAAAAACTTTAGACCATTCATCCGAGCCGAATGGGACAAAGATGGGAATCTTATTTATCGTAATATCGCTTCTAATTAATTAGAATAATCCCTATAGTTTTTATAGGGATTTGTAAATAAATCTTTTTTTATCCATATATTTGTCACACTAACTATTGGTATGACACAGGAACAATTCAGTAAATATTCATTTCTACTTGACAGGACAGCTAGAAAAGTCAAACAGTATGCGCAGCAGAAGTTTAACCAAATGGATTATGATGTGACTGTTGATCAATGGTTGGTATTAAAAAATCTTGCCGAAAATGAACTGTTGAGCCAAACAGAATTGGCACAGTTAGTATTCAAAGATCATCCTACCTTAACTAGAATCATTGATATTCTTTCAAAAAAAGGATTTGTAGAAAGAATACCACATCCTCAAGATAGAAGAAGTTTTCAGCTTCATCTTACACCTCAAGGATTAAAAAAAGTGAGTTTACTCAAGCCAGAAATTGCCCAAATTAGAGAAAAAGCTTGGGAAAATTTGGATGAAAAAGATTTTGAAGAGTTCAAAAGAATACTCAATACCATATATTCTAATCTTGAATAAAATATGGTATATAAAATAGTTGCTATACTAATTATATTTACACGAACAATCTGAAATTAAATTGGTTTTACCAATAAATAAAACTAACATGATTAATACTGACATTTGCATTATCGGAGCAGGACCAGTTGGGTTATTTGCAGTTTTTGAAGCAGGACTATTGAAAATGCGTTGCCATTTAATAGATGCTTTACCTCAAGTAGGTGGTCAACTATCTGAAATATATCCACAAAAGCCAATTTATGATATCCCAGGGTATCCAGAAGTTAAGGCTCAAGAATTGGTAGATAATCTCATGGATCAGATCAAGCCATTCAATCCAACATTCACATTGGGTGAAAGGGTAGATCATCTTGCCAAACAAGACGATGGTTCATTTATCGTGACTACTAGTGATAAGACAAAAGTCCATGCACAAGTAATCGTGATTGCTGGAGGTTTAGGGTGTTTTGAGCCTAGGAAACCAGTGCTTGAGAATTTAGAACATTTTGAAGGAAAAGGAGTCACATACATGGTGAAAAACCCAGAAACTTTTAGAAACAAGAAGGTTGTTCTAGCAGGCGGGGGGGACTCGGCTCTTGACTGGGCAATTTACCTATCTGATGTTGCAGAAAGAGTTACCTTAGTACATAGAAATGAGACTTTTAGAGGTGCTCCAGATTCAGCAGCGAAAGTGTTCGATATGGCCAATAATGGCAAAATCGATTTAATTCTATCCGCCAACTTAAAAGGAATCGGCGGGAATGGTGTTTTAAATAGCGTAATGTTAGAAAGTAAATCAAAAGAGGAAATCAAAATCGATGCAGATTATCTGATCCCTCTATTTGGATTGAGCCCTAAATTAGGTCCAATTGCTGACTGGGGATTGAGCATAGATAAAAATGCAATTGAGGTTGACACAACAGATTATTCCACTGGAGTTGAAAGGATTTATGCAATAGGAGACATTAACACCTATCCAGGTAAATTGAAATTAATCCTTTGTGGCTTTCATGAAGCAGCTATCATGATGCATTCTGCCTTCAAATATGTGTATCCAGATCAGAAATTAAGCTTCAAATACACCACAGTTAATGGTGTAAATGCATTTTAATTTTACCTTTGCAGCATGGTAACATTCACAGTAGAAGATCACGAAGGCAATCGCCAATCTATAGAAGCTCCTGACGACATGGGCTTAAGTTTAATGGAAATTTTGAAAGCATCAGAATATCCAGTTTTAGCAACTTGTGGTGGAATGGCTTTATGTGCCACTTGCCACGTAGAAGTCATGGAAGGAGAAGATGAATTAGGTGAAGCGACAGACGTGGAGCTTGATCAATTAGAAAATCTACCGGAATACTTCCCAACAAGTAGACTTGCCTGTCAAGTAAGGATTAGTCCTCTATTGGAAGGTGCTGTTATCAAACTCAGAGGAGAAGACAATTAATTAAAAGGGAGGTCAAATTGACCTCCCTTTTAATTAATTGTTGAATATGTTTTGATTTATCAGTTTTGGTATTACTCTTTTTCTTTATTTTTTTAAAGCTTTACAGCAACCGATAACTCCAATTCTATATCCTGATCGATTGCCTTTTCAATTTCCTCTTTGACTTTATTTAATTCCTGCAAATCTAAAGGTGATTCCGATACTACGGTGACAGAAAGCTTCAATGGTGCCATTTTTATTACTTTCACATCTCTGAGTACACCAACTGAAATTTCCTTCCCACTTAAATTCTGTATTATTTTATTTTCCTTAACCATTTTTGAAAAACCAAAAGCTAAAGGTGCTGAGATTAAAATAACAAAAAAAAGAGAAATAGTAAGCCCCTTTTTTGCTAGTTTAAAAGGACTAAATCCTAGAAAAAGAAAAGTCAAAGCCGCGGCTAGCACCATGCCTGCTAAGTTGGTCCCCAAAAGCAAAAGTGCGCCCCAGAAAACTGACCAATCGCCCCAACCAAGCCCTACTCCCGAAACTGCCAAAGGTGGCACTAAAGCAACTGCAATCGCAACACCAGCTAAAGTTTTGGCAACTTCTTTCTTAGAATGGGCATAAGCACCAGCAATTCCCGATGCAGCAGCCACCCCCAAATCCAAAAGATTAGGTCTTATCCTAGCGGTAATTTCTCCATTCATTACATTTAATGGTGTAAACCAAGTGATTATAACTGCAAACAAATACCCTACACCCAATCCATATCCTATAGTTTTAAAACTTTCACTTATCAGTCTATTATCCTGTCTAAGTACCCCCATGGCTAATGATATAATTGGCGACATCAAAGGTGCTAAAATCATAGCGCCAATTATCACAGGAGAGGAGTTTCCAAATAATCCAAAAGTAGCAATTATTGTAGAGAGGGCCATCAATACCAAATAACTCGAACTGACTTTAGAATTTTCTCTTAAAGTGGTAAAAAGCCATTTAAACTCCTCTGTAGTGGCATGGTTGGTGATAGGAAGAAGTCTTTCCAAAAGCTCATTTTTCAATTCACCTTGTGGCAAATTTTGAATCTTATACACTTTTTTCTTCTTGACTTCTAAATCAGTTTCTAATGCACCTCCAGGAACAATTGAAATTACCTTATGCCTTACTTCTAATTCTATGAATTTTGAACTCATCAAAATCTCGTCTATTGCATAATTGATAGATTCAGAGCTACCAATGACCACCTTATCCGATTTGATATGAGCTACATAATCTGGGAGTTTGCTTTTTTTTGAAGACTTGAAAATACTGAAAAAACCAAATTTGATAATTTCCCATATACTACTTGGTGCAAGAATCAAGCAATGCATCATACCATCATTGGCATAAGAATCTTCAATAATTCTTCTCGATAAAATAGAACTTTGACCATGAAGAACGATTACCATTCCAAGAGCTGCTGTTTCTAAGGGCTTTTCCTTTAATTCCCCAATATCATTGCTCCAATTGATGCTAAAAGGGTGCAGTTTTACTCTTCTGAATGAACCTGAAAACCTTTTGATTCTCCCTAGATATTTTGAAAACCAAGACTTATCACCATCTACAGCATAGAGCAAACTAAAAGTATTCCCCAATACTAATTTATTGAGTACAGGCTGACCATTTGCCAAAAGTACATCTATATCAAAAACTTCGTCTGTAGTCAGAATATTTTCTACAGCTGTTTCCAAATTAGAGGATATACCAAAACCTTGTCTAGCCTCAATCATTTTTGGATGAGGAAGAAACCCAATTTTCCAATGATTTTCTATTACGACATCAAATAACTCACGAAGTTGTTCATCTGACAAAAAAGTCACTAGGAAATCTTCATCAGTAAAGCTATACTTCTTATGATTTTTATATGGAATTTTGATTTTTACATTGTTGCTTAAAAGTGGCAAAACCTTTTCTTCTAAGGTCTCAATTAGACTTTCATCGTAAATTAATGTAATAGACTTCATAGAGTTAATTTAAAAAAAGGAAGGTTGAAAAATCAACCTTCCATTAATTTACTTAATATCTCAATAGCTGCTTTTGGTAAAACTGTTCCAGGGCCAAAAACAGCTGCTACACCCGCTTCAAACAAGAAATCATAATCTTTTGGAGGAATCACCCCCCCTGCAATTACCATGATATCTTCTCTTCCTAATTTTTTTAATTCTGCAATCAGAGCTGGAACCAAAGTTTTGTGACCTGCTGCCAAAGAAGAAGCCCCTACGATATGCACATCATTCTCTATAGCCTGCACGGCGACCTCTTCTGGGGTTTGAAATAATGGACCTATATCTACATCAAATCCCAAATCTGCAAAACCTGTAGCAATAACTTTCGCACCTCTATCATGACCATCTTGCCCCATTTTAGCAACCATTATTCTAGGCCTTCTTCCTTCAAGATTTGCAAAATCATCTGCCATCTTCTTCGCCTCAATAAAGCTCTTATCAGCTTTTGCCTCAGCAGAATAAATTCCAGAAATTGCTTTTACGGTTGCTTTATGTCTTCCAAAAGCTTCTTCCATAGCAGTAGAAATTTCTCCTAATGTAGCTCTTTTTCTTGCAGCATCTACTGCCAACTCAAGCAAATTACCTTCCCCTGTTTTTGCAGAAGCTGTAATTTTATCTAATGCTAATTTCACTTCGTCAAAATCTCTTTCAGCCCTAAGTTTATTCAAGCGCTCAATTTGAGATTTTCTTACGGAATCATTATCAACTTCTCGAATATCAAAATCTGATTTTTCATCAGTTTGGTATCTATTTACCCCAACGATTACATCTTTCCCACTATCTATTCTTGCTTGTTTTCTAGCAGCGGCCTCCTCGATTCTCATTTTTGGAATACCTGCTTCAATGGCCTTTGCCATACCTCCTAATTCCTCTACCTCTTCGATCAAAGCCCAAGCACTTTTAACCAATTGATCGGTCAAATATTCTACATAAAATGATCCGCCCCAAGGATCTACTACTCTGGTAATTTGGGTTTCATCTTGTAAATAAAGCTGTGTATTTCGTGCTATCCTTGCTGAAAAGTCAGTGGGCAAAGCTATGGCTTCGTCAAAAGAATTTGTGTGAAGTGATTGTGTATGACCCAATGCAGCAGCCAAAGCTTCAACGGCAGTTCTTGTTACATTATTGAATGCATCTTGCTCAGTAAGTGACCAGCCACTTGTCTGACAATGTGTTCTCAAAGCCAAAGATTTTTCCTGCTTCGGATTAAATTGCTTGACGATCTTAGCCCATAACAATCGCCCAGCTCTCATCTTGGCGATTTCCATAAAATGATTCATTCCAATCGCCCAAAAAAATGATAGTCGCGGTGCAAAATCATCAATATCTAATCCTGCCGCTACTCCTGTTCTCAAATACTCCAAACCATCAGCTAAGGTATATGCTAGCTCTAAATCTGCTGTAGCTCCTGCTTCTTGCATGTGATATCCAGAAATAGAAATTGAATTAAATCGAGGCATTTTTTTAGATGTATATTCAAAAATATCTGCGATAATCCGCATAGATGGTTGTGGTGGATAGATATATGTATTTCTCACCATAAACTCTTTCAAAATATCATTTTGAATCGTACCACTAAGTTGCTCTGGATTGACCCCTTGCTCCTCTGCTGCAACAATATAAAATGCCATGATAGGAATCACTGCACCATTCATCGTCATGGAAACTGACATTTGATCTAAAGGAATCTTATCAAAAAGTATCTTCATATCCAATACTGAATCGATAGCAACCCCAGCTTTTCCCACATCCCCTACAACGCGGGGATGATCAGAATCATATCCTCTATGCGTTGCCAAATCAAAAGCAACTGACAAGCCTTTTTGACCAGCGCCTAAATTTTTTCTATAAAATGCATTGGACTCTTCGGCAGTGGAAAACCCCGCATATTGTCTGATCGTCCAAGGACGCATCACATACATCGTACTGTATGGACCTCTCAAAAAAGGCGCAATTCCAGCTGCAAATCTAAGATGTTCGGTTTCTTTAATTTTTTCCCCTTCAACCTTTGCAGGGACTTCAATTTTCTCGCCAGTATTCCATAACTGATCCCAGTTTTCTGATAAAGATTTCTCTGTATTTTCAAAAGTTAATTGACTTATATCTGGTCTCATATTACACTTGATTTTTGAGTTTCTACTAAAAAGCTTTCTCTACTTGTTTTTAGTTGGCTGGCAGACTCTTCATTTATTGAGATTTCGATTTGAGCAGTTTTGCTTGACGAATCTAAATATTTATTAACACCTACCTTAACCTGCTTCCCTACCAAAACCATCTTTTGCCTTTCTATTCTTGTCTTTTTGACTTCCTCTTGAATCAAATTCTGATTCACTGAATTCCACCAACCTCCAGAAGACTCGGTGGAAACCATTTTGTCTTTAACTTTTTCAAATATGGAAAAGGTAAGCTTTTCCAAGAAATAGGATCCTGCAAAAGGGTCCAAAACCTGGTCAAGGTAACTTTCTTCTTTTAGGATATTGGAGATATTTCTTGCCATCCGAAGAGAAAATTCAGTCACATCGTTGTTGACACAATCATGTCTCAAAACCTCCAATGCATTGCATCCACCCAAAATAGCAGACATCGCCTCAGTCGTATTTCTCAGCATGTTAGTCTGTATATCTACTCCTGATTTTGTCCAGTAGCTTGTGCTAGAAAAAATAAATATATCTTCCGCTTTTTGATTTACTTGAAAAAGTGCCGCAAGTCTTTGTGTTAAAATTCTGATCACTTTGACTTTCGCTATTTCCATAAAATAATCAGAACCTACCGCAGTTTTCAAAATTAATTTATCAAAAACCATTTGCTGATCAACTGATAAATCATCAATCAAATCTATTAAAGCAGAAAAGCCAAAAGTCAGTTCTTGAACTGCATTTGCTCCCGCATTGTGATAGTGAGAGAAATCAATAGTAATCGTTTTGAAATTCGGTAAGTCATATCCAAAGTCCAAAAGTTTTCTTGAGATTTGAATGACCTCTTCTTTATCTAAATCTTCAGTTAACCTCTTTATAAAACCATCCCAAAGAACACCTCCATAAACTTGTTCGTAATCATGATTTTCTTGCCTTAGCCAAGATTTAAAATTCGCCAGAACTTTAGTTGGACTTGAAGTAGGCTCCAAAAAAATCTGAATATATGCTGGCTGTACATCTTTGAGAAGGATTGATAAGTTCTCTTCCCCATTGAGAATTAAAATAATTGCATCAGACCCGTTTTGTAAAGCATTTAAAATGATTGCATTTCCTTCTTTTTCGGATTTGGATTCAATACGAGTGGCGTTTGACCAAACTCGAGGGGCAATGCCTGAAATAAGTGGTTTTGGATTTACTTTATGATGAAATCCTGCCAATGAAGGCTGATCTAATAAATCTTCTTGGGTGTAAAATGGCGCTATTTGAATTCCCTCTAAAGATTGTGAAACAAGCATTTCATCAAAGCTCTTTCCTTTCAGGTCTTTGATCGCTTGAGCAATCCACTCTTCTTTATTGGTTGGTTGAAAATCTTCAAACAATTTATTTTTCATATCAAAATTATATTTGGGCTATTTTAGTTGGAGAAATTATTTAAACTTAAACAGTATTTCTATCCCCTTGCCAAAGTTACCCTTTCTATAGTAGATGTCAAAAAAGTTTTAAAAGGTCATGAAATAACAAAAAAGAAATTCAATTACTTAGAATAAAAAAGTATTTATCATGATCAGATAAATAGAATCCTTTTTAAGATTAAACTATCTTTGAAACGAATTGTAAAATAAGGTAAATAGAATGATGGTATGGATAAGCACTACAGACAAATACAATTTTTAATTCTAAACATAGGCTTTTTCATTCTTCTTGGTTGTAGTCCTCAACTGAGTTATCACGCAAGTAGTGATTTTACTTCAGTCGATGAATCTATTCAACAAGAAGCAAAATTGGTATCTTTCATTGCACCTTTCAAAGAGAATTTAGAAGCAAAAATGGGATCTGTCATCGGTACAACTCAGAAGGCGTTGACACGAGCAGGAAGAGAATCTTTACTTGGAAATTTTGTCTCTGACTTACAATTAGAATATGCTCAGAAAGCTTTTGGATACCCGATTGATATTTCTATTATCAATAATGGTGGAATGCGAAATGATTTACCGAAAGGTGACATTACTCTTGGTAATATTTACGAGCTTTCTCCATTTGATAATTACTTGGTAGTTTTAGAACTCCAAGCAAATGATGTCCAAAAACTCGCTGAATTCATTGCAGAAAGGAAAAATATGGCTTTTCAAGGCATGCAAATCACTTCTGAGAAAGATAAGCTTTCAGAGTTGACCATCAATGGGAAAGCACTGAAATCGAACAAAACCTACCTTTTAGTAATCAACGACTATCTCGCCAATGGTGGTGACAATATGGAGTTTTTGGTTGGATTACCTGTAAAGGAAAATAGCACTACTTCCATCAGGGATATGCTGATCACAATGATCCAACAAAAAACAGCCTCAGGAGAAATTCTTGATGCAGAAATCGAGGGGAGATTAAAAATCAATTAAGATGCAAAGACGCGATTTTCTTAAGAAGAGTTTATTAACAGGTGCTGCCCTTAGCTTGAGCTCCGGAGGTTTTGCTGAACGGCTTTTCACAAATCAATCGAAAAGACTAACTATCCTTCACACCAACGACATGCATTCTCGCATTGAGCCATTTCCTAACGATGGAGGAAGAAATGCCAATCGAGGCGGTATGACAAAACTGGCCTCCTTGATCAAAAAAATAAGGTCTGAAGAAGAAAATGTTTTGCTCTTGGATTCTGGAGACTTTTTTCAGGGAACACCTTATTTCAATCTTTATGGTGGTGAATTAGAGTTGAAATTGATGAGTCAAATGGGATATGATGCGAGTACTTTGGGTAATCATGAATTTGACAACGGCTTAGAAGGAATCAAAAACCAACTAGAGCATGCCAATTTCAGCATACTTTCTTCCAATTATGATTTCCAAGATACAATTCTTAACAACACCTTTAAACCATACAAAATATTCAAAAAAGATGGAATCAAAGTCGGCATCTTTGCTTTGGGTATTGAGTTGAAGGGTTTGGTTGGAATGAAAAATTATGGCAATACCAAATATCTTGACCCAATAGCTACCTCGGAAGAAATGGTACAAGAATTAAAAAATAAAAAATGTGACTTAATCATTTGCCTTTCGCATTTAGGTTATTCTTATAGGTCAGGTAAAATTGATGATCTTAAATTAGCCAATCAAGTATCTGGAATTGATCTAATTTTGGGTGGGCATACACATACTTTCCTGGATGAACCAACGATCATCAAAAACCCTGAAGGCCACACAACTATGGTCAATCAAGTGGGCACTGCAGCTTTACGATTAGGTAAAATTGATTTTGAGTTTTCGAAGGATAACCAAATTTCCTACGCAAGTCACAGAAATCTAACAATTTATTAGAAAGTCAAGCCGAATTTGATTTTTTATTTAAATATATTTTTGCCAATTTTGATGCCCCTCATAATAGGACAAAGAGGATAGTTAATCTTTTC